>NZ_JBBCBO010000031.1:0-49532 GCF_037203865.1 Variovorax sp. CCNWLW186
CCGTCCAGTCCTTATGGTTCGAGTCCTTGGATTCGCCGTTTGCGCCCTCGACGCGCATGAACATGTCTACTGCCATGGTGATTTCTCCTGAAGTCATTGAAAGCAAAAAGCTGTCTGGTGCCGACAGCGCGATATGCATCAATGAGCTTCCCTCCGGAGTCATTGATCACGCATGTGACTCTAGAAAGAGTCCGTTACTCATGCGTGACGAAAATTTCTACTTGCATTCATTTGTCGAACATTTGTGAAATTTTTCCATCAGAAATTGGGAGTAATTTCCAACTCGATATTGCTTTCTGTTTAGTTCTCAGCAAGGCGGCGCAAAGTCACTCCTCTGCCAACGCGCCATGCACGATGCCCGCGCCGGCATTCTTCTTCTGTGCCTTGATGACGAAGGCCACAACCTGCCAAACGGTGAACACGGCGATCAGCGCCATGAGCGTGCCGCTGATGGGCCGGTTGACGAAAACATTGAAGCTCCCGCGGCTCAGCAGCATGGCCCGGCGGAAGTTCTCTTCCAGCATCGGCCCGAGGATGAATCCGAGCATGAGCGGCGCGGCGTCCAGCTCGAGCCGCATGAACATGTAGCCCATGAAGCCGAAGGCGGACGTGATGAAGACGTCTTCGAGGTTGTTGTTGACGCTGTAGGTGCCAATGCAGCAGAAGAACAGGATCGACGGAAAAAGCACGCTGTACGGAATCTTGAACACCGAGAGCCAGTAGCGCACCAGCGGCACGTTCAGCACCAGCAAGAACACGTTGCCGATCCACATGCTGGCCACCAGGCCCCAGAACAATTCGGGGTGCGCGCCGATCATGTTGGGCCCCGGCTGGATGCCCTTGATGACGAAGGCCGCGAGCATCAACGCCATCACTGCGTTTTCTGGAATGCCGATGCTCATCAGCGGAATGAAGCTCGTGCGCGCGGCCGCTTCATCGGCCGCCGCCTGGCCGGCCACACCCTCGATGCAGCCGGAGCCGATCTCATGCTTGTACTTGCTCACCTTCTTGTCGAGCGCGTAGGCCGCAAACTGCGCAATGGTCGGGCCGCCGCCGGGCAAGATACCCAGCAGCGAGCCGACCACGCTGCCGCGCAGCGCGCTGGGAATGATCCGCTTGAACTCCGCCCAGGTGGGAATGAGGTTGATCTTGCCGTTGAAGGGCGAGCGCTCCTCGCGGGAGTCGAGGTTCTTGGTGATTTCTGCAATGCCGAAGCAGCCCAGCGCGATGCTCACGATGCCGACACCGTCGGTCAAAAACGGCATGTCCAGCGTGAAGCGCGCCATGCCGCTGTTCACGTCGGTGCCAATCGTTCCCAGCAGCACGCCGATCATGCACATCGCCAGGCCGTTCAGCAGGCTGCCGGTGGTGACGAAGCTCACGCACACAAAGCCCACCAGCATCATCGCGACGTAGTCCGCGGGGCCGAACAGGAAGGCGACTTCGCCCAGCATGGGTGCGAAGAACGACAGCACCAGGATGGCCACCGTGCCGCCGATGAAGCTGGAGAAACCGGCCGTGAAGAGCGCCAGGCCGGTCTGCCCTTTCAGCGTCATCGCATACCCGTCGATGCAGGCCACGATGCTGCTCGCATGCGGGATCTTCATGGTGATGGCGCTCACGCTGTCGCCGTATTGCGCACCGTAGTAAATGCCGGCCAGCATGATGAGCGCGCCGGTCGTCGGGATGGAATAGGTCAGCGGCAGCAGCAGGCTGATGGTTGCCAGCGGACCGAGGCCCGGCAGCAGGCCGACCAGCGTTCCCACCGTGCAGCCGATGGCGCAGAACAGCAGGTTCTGCCAGGTGAGGGCGTGCGAAAAACCGAACGCCAGGTTGTTCAAGACTTCCATGGCAGTGGCCTCAAAAAAGCGGCAGGTTCAGGCCGAGGAGTTTCTGGAGCGCGAACGCCATGGCGATCAGCCCGGCGGAAATCTTGACGTTGCGCACCCACGAGTTCGAGCTACCGGCAAAGGCCGAGCAGAACACCATGAAGACAATGCCCACGGCCATGTCCAGGTACATCGAGATCAACGCGAAGCCGCAAAGGCTTGCGAGGATGAGTGCGATGTTCCTGAAATGAAGGTCCAACCGCACCGGCTCGACGAAGAACGACCGCACCACGGTCGATACGCCGATCAGCAGCAGCAGGCTGCTCACCATCACCGGAAAAAGCCCCGGCCCGGCGCGGCTCAGGTCTCCGATGGGATAGCGAAGCGCCGTGAGGCCGAAGGCCAGCGCAATTGCCATGAGGAAGAGCCCCCTGGCAAGATTTCTGTTTTTCATACGTGCCCGATGTGGTGGGTTGTCGAACGCAACGGCATGCTCTTGCGCCGGCCTGATCGCAATCTGACGAGGCCGCGAGGGGAACTACGTATCCGCCGACAACCCGCGCCGTTGACCGCAATGGCGGGCTGATGTATCAAGCGAGCCTGGAGACGTCCCGCCCTTCTCCAGCTTCTTCCATCCTTTTCATGGAGTGATTAGTGGCACAAGAAAAAGTCGATCCAGGTTTGAATAGTTCGGTACTACGCCGAAAGCTTCTTGGCGGCGTGGGCGCCGCGGTAGGCGCCTCCTTCGTCTTTCCGCGATGGACGCACGCGCAAGCTGCCTCCGGCAAACCGGCGGTGCCGCCGAGCACCATCACCCAGCCGCCGCGCGACTTCGGCCCGGGCGGGGCGCCGACCACCTACTTCACCGACCCCGACGTGCTCACCGTCGACCCGGCCTTCGATGGCCTGCGCCAGCCCAACGCCCCCATCCAGCGGCTGTGGACCGGCGCGCTGTGGTCCGAAGGGCCGGCGTGGAATTCCGTCGGCCGCTTTCTGGTGTGGAGCGACATACCGAACAACCGCCAGTTGCGCTGGAGCGAAGACGACGGGCACGTGAGCGTGTTTCGCGCGCCTTCCAACAACAGCAACGGCAATACCTTCGACTACCAAGGCAGGCAGCTGTCCTGCGAGCACCTGACGCGGCGCGTGGTGCGCTACGAGCTCGACGGCTCAGTCACCGTCCTCGCCTCGAGCTTCAACGGCAAGCGGCTCAACTCGCCCAACGACATCGTCCCTCACCCTGACGGCAGCTACTGGTTCACCGATCCGCCCTACGGCGCCCAGCTCTACGAGGGCGCGGTAGACGCACCGGGCGGGCCCGCGAACAAGGCCGGCCGGCTCAATCCGAGGCTTGGACAGCCGCCCGAAATCGGCTCTTACAAGCGCGAACTGCCGACTGCGGTGTATCGCCTGGACAAGAGCGGCACGCTCACGCAGGTGGCCGGCGAAGACCTGGTGCCGGACCCGAACGGCCTGTGCTTCTCGCCGGACTTCAAGAAGCTCTACATCGTTAGCACCGGGCAAGGACCGGGCGACACCATTCCCGGCGGCAAGGGCGACATGTATGTGTTCGATGTCGGCTCCGACAACAAGCTCAGCAACGGCAAGCTCTTCAGCAATTTCATGGTCGACGGCGTGAAATGCGCGCCCGACGGCGTGCGCGCCGATGTCGACGGCAACCTGTGGTGCTCCAGCAATGCGGGCCGCAACGTGGGCTACAGCGGCGTTACGGTATGGACGCCGCAGGGCCGGCTCATCGGGCGTATCCGGCTGCCGGAAGTCTGCGGCAACGTCTGCTTCGGCGGCCCCAAGCGGAACCGCCTGTTCATGGCGGCCAGCCAGTCGCTGTATGCCGTCTATACAGCGACACAGGGCGCGGCGCCGGGCTAGGCGCTACTTCAGGGTGGCGCCGCCTCGCGCGAGGTACTGACTCGAGAGGCGGGCAAACTGGCCGCCATCGGTGCTGATCGAAGTCTGATGGCTGCCACCCGGACTGAAGACGATCGCGAACGTGTGGGTATCGCCGTACTCCTGCGTGTTGCGCAGCATGTAGTCGACATGGTTGTTCCGGTAGTGCTGATCGGTGCCGCCCGGCGTGTCGGACGGCACGCCCATCGGTGTCTGCCACCACAGGATCGGAAGGCCATTGCCCAGGGCCGCGCGATAGGCCGAGATCTGGCTCTGGGACTCATGGAAATTCGGGGAGGTCTGGTTGGTTGCGTCCCAATAGAACGGACCGCTTCGCCCTGTGCATTCATCAGGAGGCGATGCGACTTCCCAGCAGCCCGCGTCGCGGTCGCTGGTCTGGGCGACGATGAAGTCCGCCTTGTCTGCCCCGACCGCCTTCATCTGCGCGCCGATCTCGGCAGGGGTGCCGCTCCAGAAGGCAGGCGGGAACCCCACCAGCGCCTTGGGCGCGATCTGCCTGCTCATCTGCACGAGGCATTGGCCGAGGCCTGCGACGGTGTTCGGTAACCCGGCGCATTCGGGCTGGTTGTTCACGACGGCTGCCACTTGCGTCGCATCGCGATTCGGCGCTTGTGCCGCAACGAATCCCCAGAAGTCCGGCTCCAGATTGACCAGCATGGGCGTACCGAGGGCTGCAATGCGCTGGTACATCAGCCGCGTCTGCCCCCAATATTTGTTCATGAAGGTCGCGTCGTTGATGTTGCTCAGATCGCCCTGCATCTGGTAGAGCGTGAACATGGGAATCGCGCCGTAGGCTTGGTTGGACTGCGCGGTGACTGTGACGTATGCCCCGTCGGGGCTGTTCCAGCTGGGCCAGGCGCCTGCGCCGACGCCCACGAGGTAGGTGTCGACGATATCCGGGTGAATGTCCTGGATCTTCATCTGGTCGATGCTGCTCCCACCGAGCCCGACCAGCACCCGGGCAGGCTTGCCGAGCCTGGTCACCAGTGCGACGGTTGTCGGCATGGGCGGGGTACTTCCTCCTGTATTGCCGGCCCCGCTTGTTCCACCCGTACTGCCCGTGTTCCCTGCCCCGCCTGCACTCTGGCCATCGCCGCCTTGGTTGGCGCCATTGCTGCCTTGAATCGCACCGTTGCCGGCGAACCCAGCCAGACTGCCTAAGCCGCCACCTTGACCGCCACCACCTCCTCCGCCACAGCCAAACAGAAGCACCGAAAACACCAGTGCTGAAATGCACCCTCGAAAAGACATGATCATGAAAAGCGCTTTTTTTGATTTGAAAAGAATCGACCGCGGCACATGGCGCACGATCCATGCCCGCGTTGCCCTCGAAGAAAAGCACGCGAATTACCTCCAAAGGTGACACGAAGCGTCGCTTCAGGCTCGGCGTGCGACAAAAAAGAAACCCCGCAGCGCCGGTAGAGACGGCGACCGACGTTTTTTTTGTAGAGTCGAGCCTTCGATGAAAAAAGCGCCCGCTCCTCCGTCGCCCGAGACGGTTCCAGATACGTCCATCGGCTCGAGGTCATCGAACGACGCGAGCTCACTCGCCCGAAAAACGGACGCGCAAAAAAGTCGCGTCATCTTCGGTACTACTTTGTTTGTAGTCTTTGTGTGCGTGGCGTTGCTGGTCATGAACGCATGGCTGGTCATTCGCGCGCGCACCGCAGAAAACGAGCAGATCGAGCGGGCGAACACCAACCTCGCACGCGCGGTCAGCCAGCAGATCGACAGCACCGTCGCCCTGGCCGAACACATCATCTCGGGCATCGTCTTCGAACTCGAGCGCGCGGACATCACGCCCGAGACCCTGCAGCGTCTTCAGCCCGTTCTCGTGAACCACGCCTCCGAAGTGCAAGCCATCAAGGGGCTCTTCATCTATGACGAGGAAGGCCGCTGGCTCGTCTATTCCGAGGCATCCCCGGCGGGCACCAAAAACAACTCGGACCGCGAGTACTTCATTTACCACCGGGCCAACCCGAGCGCGCGCACGCTGATCAGCGGGCCCATCGTGAGCCGCTCTTCCGGCGAGTGGGTGATTCCCGTTTCGCGACGGATCAACGACCCCGACGGCAACTTTGCGGGCGTGGTGCTGGTCACGCTCAGCGTCAAGCACCTGCTGAGCGTGCTGGACCGCTTTCAGATCGGCGACCAAGGAGCGATTGCGCTGTTCGGAGCGGACCAGCTCCTGGTTCGCCGCCCCTTCAGGGAAGCCGACATGAACAGGCGCAATACCGATTCGCCGTTCCAGAAGCGCTTCCAGGCCTCGCGCTCGGGTACCGTCGAAGGAAGATCGGCGATCGACGGCGTGACGCGGATCATCAGCTTCGAACACCTGCTGGACTATCCGCTCTTCGTGACCGTTGCCGTCGGCAAGGACGAGGCGCTGCAGGAATGGAAATCCGCGTCGATCTATCAAACGACCTGGGTGGTCCTTCTGTGCCTGATCGTCGGTGTGTCAGGCCGCTACCTGATCCGCTCGATGCGCCGGCGGCTGGTGGCGGAACTGCACTTGCGAAGCGCGCGCGACGCACTGACCGAGGCCAATGAGCGCCTGGAACATCTTGCGCAGGAAGATGGGCTCACAGGCCTGGCCAACCGCCGCTACTTCGACGCCCGCCTGCTCTTCAACTTCCAGCAGGCGCTGGAAGGCCAGACGCCGCTGGCGGTCGTCATGGTCGACGTCGACGAGTTCAAGAAGTACAACGACCTGTACGGCCATCTCGGAGGCGACGAGTGCCTGCGCCAGATCGCGCACGCACTGCGCTCAGCCGTGTGGCGCTCGGGCGACCTCGTCGCGCGCTATGGGGGCGAGGAAATGGTCCTGCTGTTGCCCGCGACCGACGCCGAAGGTGCGCTCGAAGTCGCGCAACGGGCGCGGCTGGCGGTGGCCGATCTGCGGATTCCCCATGCGGCGTCGGCGCTGGGCACGGTGTCCATCAGCCTTGGCGTGGCGGCCGGAGTGCCGCAGCCCGACAGCACGCCGTTCGAGCTTCTGAAAGCCGCAGACGAGGCGCTCTACCTCGCCAAGCAGGAGGGGCGAAACGCGGTCATGGTGCACGAATGACCCGTTCGGATCGCCGGAGTGCGCCGTCTGGCCCGGGCCGCAGCATGCCGCCGCTCACCCCTCGTCCGGCCTCGAGCGGCTGGTGCACTGCGCCAGGGCCGTTCGGCGCCGGCGGCGCCCGTTCCATCTGCGCCTTGTGCACCATGTCGGCCGACAAGCGCTCGGTCAGGTCGGGAAAGAGCCGGTGACTCGCGGTCGACACCCCTGCTTTCCACCCGACCGGGAGCTCCTCTCGCGGATTGACGGACACCCACACAATCGCCTCCACCACCTTCTCCGGTGGATCGAGCGCCACCATGTTCGGCTCTCGTCCGCTGTACCACGTCGGTCGTCACCACCAGGGCGTTGCCTCCGGCGCTGCGCACCTCGCGGGCGACTTCTTCCAGCAGTTCGGTGCGGCGCGCTGCAAGCACGACATTGGCTCCCAGCCCGCCAAGCCTCACGGCAACGCCGCGGCCGAAACCGCTCGATGCACCTGTGACCACATAGGTCTTGCCGGCAATGCGGCGCGCATCGTCAGCACCGACTGTCGGCGCCAGCGCACAGCCACCGAGTGCGAAGGTGAGTAGCGCGGTCACGAACAAGCGAATCGCGGCGGATGAGTTCATGGGTGCTCCTTGACCGCCCTGAGCCCAGTGGCAACACAGACAGCACACTCGAAGGCACTGCGGCTGCATCCGTCCATGAGGCGGCCGGGACAAGGGTTGAACCGACCGACTGGCAAGCGGCAGGCCCAGCGCCACGGCCCACGAGCGTGGGACTCCAGGGCGCGACGGCTTTGCTCGCGCTGGCATTTTTGCTGTATTTCTTGCCTCACCTGCTCATTGCACCGCCGGATTCACAGGCGCAGTGGCGCGCGCGTGGATTTGTTTCTTCATCGCCGATTCACGGGATGCGGATACCCCTGCAGCCACAGGCATGTCGATTGCCAGAACACCCTTTGCGCGAGACCCAAGGAGACCACCATGGCCGACGCTTCCCAGAAAACCGGCGTTGTCGACGACAAGCAGGCCGCGCGGGACAAGCTCCGCGCGGCCAGGCTGTTTGAGCAAGTGCCTTGCCAGGACACTGCAATGAGCCACGTCAGGCGGATCGCCATCTATGTCGACGAACCGCACCCTGGGCATTTCTTCTGGGTGCTGACGGAGCAATGCGACGACGCAAGCCATTGGAGAGAACTGGAGTCCGCCGAGCTCTCCTACGAAATCTGGCTCGATGCGCTGCGTGCCGGCGTGAGAGCGCTCGAAGGCTACGCGCTGGACGAGCGCATGGGCCCTCGCGCCCCTGGCCCTGCAAGGACCTCGGCCTGGCCGGATACGCGTCCCGCCTGAGTCAGGTTTGCGCGCCCCGCCCCGCCGGGACGGCGCTGCGTTTGACCTTGACCCAATCGCTCGACCGGACGCCCGCCTGGTAGACGCTGCCCGCGCGCTTGGCGACCAGGCCTTCCAGCTTCATCGGGATCACGACGTCGGCAAAGAGCTGGGCAGCGCCCGTTTCGAAGTGGTCAACGTACATGATGTACGGCCGCGGCCTCTTCTTGAAGATCCCGGCGAGCACGGCCTTGCGCTCGAGCAGCGGCTGCTGCGTGATGTCGACGCCGCGGTGCACCAGCAAGTCGAAGACGCAGTAGACGACGTTAGGGCCACCCGGATACCGGCCTCGGGCCCCACGATCTTGCAGTTGGCTGAAGTCGCTGCGGCCCGCCTGGTCGAACACGCAGACCTCGCCGTCCACCACGCACTGCCCGCTTTTCAGCGTGCCCAGGCTTTGCGTGATTTCCGGGAACCACGTGGTGGCATCGGTTCCATTGCGCGTGCGCAGCTGCACGGCACCGCCAAACTCGGCCAGCACCCGATAGCCGTTCAGCTTCAGTTCGTAGATCCACCCCGGCTCATCGAGGACGATCGGACGTTCGTCGAGCAGCATTGGCGGGTAGCGGTCGAGCTTGGCCATGGCGGGACGCTGTACCTCGCGGCATCGGCTGGCTGTCAGCCAATGTCGCAATCTGAAGCCGATGCCGTCCATGATCGCCAGGGGTACGATCCGGTGTCATCCGCAGGCCGCCCATGCTCCTCCACGTCGACGAAGAAATCACTTTCCGCAAGCTCGAGATCCTGCTGGCCTTCATGGAAGCCGGCAATCTGGCCCGCGCGGCGGAAAAGCTCGACATCAGCGCCGTGAGCGTGCACCGCGCGCTGCATTCACTGGAAACCGGCTTGCGCTGCGCCCTGTTCCGGCACGAAGGCCGCAACCTGCACCCGACCGAAGCCGCCCATGCGCTGGCCGAGGTAGCGCGCGATGTGCTTCGCACCATGTCCGAGGGCGTTCGTGCCACGCGGGAAGTTGCCGGCTACTCGGCCGACCGGATTCGCATCGGTTCGCTCTATTCCCTGACCAGCCGCACAGTGCCGCAGCTGATCATGGGCATGAAGCTGCGCAAGCCCGACCTGCACACCGAACTCGTGCTTGGCTCCAACGCGCACCTGCTGCAAAAGCTGCGGGACGGCGCAATCGACGCCGCACTCATGGCCATTCCGGAAGACGTTTCCGACGTCGAGTCGGAACCGCTGTTCGAAGACGATATCCAGTTTGCCGCCCCGGTCGGCTCCCCCTACTCCGCGCTGGCTGAAATCGACCTGAGCAGCTGCGCCGGCGAGCGCTTCGTGAGCCTGAGCGAAGGCTTCGTCACCTACCGGGGTTTTGTCGAAACCTTCCGCATCGCCGGCTTCACGCCCAACGTGGTGATGAAGACCGACGACATCTTCTCGCTGATGAACCTGGTGAGCGGCGGCGTCGGCTACACGCTGCTGCCGGGGCGCGTGCGCGGCGTGATGCCGCAGAAGGTGCAGCTGATTCCGCTGCAACCCCGGTACCTGATGCGCCAGACCATTGCGCTCAACTTTCTGCGCACGCGCGAGCGCGACCCGAACCTGCTCGCGCTGCTGTCGGTGTGCCGCCTGGCAAGAGCCGAACTCGGCTGAGCGCCAGGCATCCGACCGATCAGGGTTAACCCTCGATCGTTTCACAAGGCGTAAAGGTCGGCAACGCCGCTTCATTGATCGTCCCGGAGGGGGTGCGTACCGTACGGACCCAGACGCGTGGTGCCATGTGCGTCGTACCTAAAACACCGGAGACGCATCGATGAGTTCACATTGGATTTCGATTTACGCGCTGTTCGGCATGTTCGTGCTGGCCACCGTGCTGCCCATCAACATGGGCGTGATCGCCTTCGTCGGCGCGTTCCTGGTCGGCACGCTGGTGGCCGGCATGAACACGAAGGCGATCATGGGCGGCTTTCCGGCCGACCTGTTTCTCACGCTCGTCGGCATCACGTACCTGTTCGCGCTGGCGCAGAACAACGGCACCATCGATTGGCTGGTCAGGCTGGCGGTGCGCGCCGTGCGCGGGCGCATTGCCGCCATTCCCTGGATCATGTTTCTCATTGCCGCGCTGCTCACGGCGGTGGGCGCGGTCAGCCCGGCGGCGGTGGCCATCATTGCGCCTATCGCGCTTGGCTTTGCCGCCAAGTACGGCATCAACCCGCTGCTCATGGGGTTGATGGTGGTGCACGGCGCTCAAGGGGGCGGCTTTTCGCCGATCAGCATCTACGGCGGCATCACCAACAAGATCGTCGCCAAGGCCGGCCTGCCGCTGAACGAGGTTGCCACCATGCTGGCAAGCCTCGGGGTCAACCTGTCGGTGTCGCTGCTGCTGTTCTTCCTGATGGGCGGCATGAAGCTGCTGCGGCAGCGCGCGAATGCCGACGGCAGTGCGCCGGTTGTGCCGCGCGCGACGCATGGACAGAGCGGCGCGCAGGTGTATGGCGACGCCGAGGGCGAGTCGTTTCCCGAAGAGCGGCGCATCGCGGCGCGGGCGGAAAACTCGCTGATGGAGTCATCGCGCGCCGAAGCCGCGCACCCCGGCTCGCATGCCTACCGCATCGCCACCGTGGCCGGGCTGCTGGCGCTGGCCGTGCTGACGCTGTTCTTCAAGCAGGACATCGGCTTCGTCTCGATCAGCATCGGCCTCGTGCTGACGCTCATGGCGCCCAACCTGCAGAAGCGCGCCCTTGGCCAGGTGTCGTGGCCGGAGATCATGCTGATCGTGGGGGTCAGCACCTACGTAGGCGTGATGGACAAGATGGGCACCATCGACTTCGTCGGCCACAGCGTGGCCGGGCTCACCTCTCCCATGGTCGCCGCGCTGCTGCTGTGCTTCGTGGGCGCCGTGGTCTCGGCCTTCGCTTCGTCGACCGCCGTGCTCGGCTCGCTGATTCCGCTGGCGGTGCCGTTCCTGCAGGGCGACAGCGGCGTCAGTGCCATCGGCTTTATCGCGGCAATGGCCGTGTCCTCGACCATCGTCGACGTCAGTCCGTTCTCCACCAACGGGGCGCTGGTGCTTGCCAACGCCAAGGGCGTGGACCGGGACGTGTTCTTCCGGCAGCTGATGGTGTACGGCGCCATCGTGACGCTGGTGGCGCCGGTGGTGGTGTGGCTGCTCTTCGTGGTGCTGTGAGGGCGCCACTGTTTTCGATCGAACTTCAACTCCTCTTCCTATGATCTCCAGATCCTGGACCTCCAAGGCCGACGACCGCAGCATGCGGTTGGCACGCGCGGCCGATGCACTCGGAAACCGGCTCGCCGGCAAGCGCGTCGACACCGAAGCCATCGCCACCCTGCTCGAGTCGGTGCTCTCGCCAGGCGACCGCGTCTGCCTCGAGGGCAACAACCAGAAGCAAGCCGACTTTCTCGCGCGCGCCCTGGTCCAGGTCGATCCGGCCAAGGTGCATGGCCTGCACATGGTGCAGTCGGTGCTGGCGCTGCCGGAGCATCTGGACGTTTTCGAGAACGGCGTGGCCGCCCGGCTGGACTTCAGCTTTTCAGGGCCTCAGGGTGCGCGGCTGGCCAAGCTCGTGTCCGCCGGGCGCATCGAGATCGGCGCCATCCACACCTACCTGGAACTGTTCGCGCGCTACTTCGTCGACCTGACGCCCAAGGTGGCGCTGGTCGCCGCCCAGGCGGCCGACGCGGAAGGCAACCTCTACACCGGCCCCAACACCGAAGACACGCCAGCCATCGTCGAGGCCACTGCGTTCTCGGGCGGCATCGTCATTGCGCAGGTCAATGAAATGGTCGACGGCAAGACGACCACCCTGCCGCGCATCGACATTCCGGCCGACTGGGTGAGCTTCGTCGTGAAGGCACCGCGGCCGAATTTCATCGAGCCGCTGTTCACACGCGACCCGGCGCAGATCAGCGAGGTCCAGATCCTGATGGCGATGATGGCGATCAAGGGCATCTACGCCGAGTACGGCGTGCAGCGCCTGAACCACGGCATCGGTTTCGACACCGCGGCCATCGAACTGCTGCTGCCGACCTATGCCGAATCGCTCGGCCTGAAGGGCAAGATCGGCAAGCACTGGGCGCTGAACCCGCATCCGGCGCTGATTCCGGCCATCGAGGCGGGCTGGGTCGAATCGGTGCATTCCTTCGGCTCCGAGCTGGGCATGGAAGACTACATTCGCGCGCGCTCCGATGTGTTCTTCACCGGCCCCGACGGCAGCCTGCGCAGCAACCGCGCGTTCTGCCAGGCGGCCGGCCACTACGCCTGCGACATGTTCATCGGCTCGACCTTGCAGGTCGACCTGGATGGCAACAGCTCCACCGCCACACTGGGCCGTATCGCGGGCTTTGGCGGTGCGCCCAACATGGGCGCCGACGCACGCGGCCGCCGGCACTCGAGCCCGGCCTGGCTCAAGGCGGGGCGCGAAGCGCGCGCCGGCCGCACAGGCGCAGCCGGCACGCCGCGCGGGCAGAAGCTGGTGGTGCAAATGGTGGAGACCTTCCGCGAGCACATGCAGCCGGCCTTCGTCGACCGGCTCGATGCCTGGACGCTGCAGGAGCAGGCCGGCATGGACCTGCCGCCGATCATGATCTACGGCGACGACGTCTCGCACATCCTCACCGAAGAGGGCATTGCCAACCTGCTGCTGTGCCGCAGCGATGAGGAGCGCGAGCAGGCGATTCGCGGCGTGGCCGGCTACACCGCGGTGGGGCTGGCACGCGACAAGCGCGCAGTCGAGAACCTGCGCGACCGCGGCGTGATCCGCCGGCCGCAGGACCTGGGCATCGACCCCCGCCAGGCCACGCGCAACCTGCTGGCGGCACGCAACATGCGCGACCTGGTGCGCGCCTCCGGCGGGCTGTACCAGCCGCCCAAGCGCTTCAGAAACTGGTAGCAGGAGATCCAACGATGAGCGACGTTCCCGCAGGGCTCGAAACCCTGGACTTTTCTTTTTCCGGCGGCCGACAGGCCGGTGCCTTTGCGCCGGTGCTGGTCGGCGTCGTCGGCTCCGGCAATCTCGAGGTCATGCTCGAGCCCGACGCCGGCAACGGCTGCGCCGTACGTGTCGAAACGTCGGCACGTGGCTTCGGCCCCATCTGGCAGGCCGTGATGAACGACTTCCATGCCCGCCATCCGCTGGCCGGCGTGCGCGTCTCGATCAACGACATGGGTGCCACGCCCGCAGTGGTGAGCCTGCGGCTCGACCAGGCGGTGGCCGAGATTGCAGGAGGCCGGCCATGATCAGCTATGCCGAATGCTCGGCGCGCGAGCGGCTGGCGCTGCTGCTCGATGCCGGCAGCTTTCATGAATGGCTGCCTCCGAGCGAGCGGGTCACCAGCCCGCACCTGGCGCAGCTTGGCGTGCCCTGTGCGTTCGACGACGGCGCGGCGGTCGGCCGCGCAATGCTCGATAGCCGCAGCGTGTTCGTCGCCGCGCAGGAAGGCGCGTTCATGGGCGGTGGCGTGGGCGAGGTGCACGGCGCCAAGCTGGTCGGCCTGCTTCAGCGTGCGCTGCGCGACCGGCCGGCGGCCGTGCTGCTGCTGGCCGAATCGGGCGGCGTGCGCTTGCACGAGGCCAACGCCGGGCTCATCGCGGTGTCGGAAGTGATGCGCGCCTTGCTCGACGTGCGCGCCACCGGCATCCCGGTGATTGTGCTGATCGGCGGCGCCAACGGTTGCTTCGGCGGCATGGGTATCGTGGCGCGCTGCGCCGACCACATCGTGATGAGCGACGTCGGCCGGCTCGCGATGTCGGGCCCCGAGGTGATCGAGGCTTCGCACGGCGTGGATGAATTCGATTCGCGCGACCGCGCGCTGGTCTGGCGCACCACGGGCGGCAAGCACCGCTGGCTCACTGGCGACTGCGATGCGCTGGTGGAAGACGACGTTGCCGCTTTTCGCGCGGCAGCCATCGCGGCAATCGATGGCTCGAAGCCGCTGACTCTTGCGGCGCTGGAACAGGAGCACCTGCTGCTCACGGAGCGCCTGCACGCCCTGCCCTCCACCGGCACCACGGACAGCGACGAAGCGACGCTGCTCTGGACCGCGCTCGGCATTCCCGATGCGCAGCGGGTACCCGAACTCTCGGTAGATGCCGTCCGCGCGCTGCGCACCGTTTGAGAAAAAACAGAGAGAGGCACTCCATGCAGTGGAATTCACTCGTCACCCAACTCTTCGGCCCGTACCACGGCATGCGCGAGGACGGCGATTTTCTGCAGGGCGAAGTCATCTTCGACGGCGAGCCTGTGGCGGTGATCGGCACAACGAACCATGCCCCGATCGGGGTGCGGCTCGCGCTGGCGCAAGCCCGCGTGGTGCTGGACACCGTCACGCAGCACCCCGGCCGGCCGATCCTGCTCTTGATCGACACCCAGGGCCAGCAACTGCGCCGGCGCGACGAACTGCTCGGCATCAACCGCGCGATGGCGCACCTGGGCGCGAGCATCGACCTGGCGCGGCGGCGCGGCCACCGAGTGATCGGCCTGGTCTACGACCAGGCGCTGTCCGGCGGTTTCATCACCTCGGGCTTGATCGCCGACGCCTGCTACGCGCTGCCTGACGCCGAGATCCGCGTGATGCGCATTCCCGCCATGGCCCGCGTGACCAAGCTGCCGGAAGAAAAGCTCACGGCCCTGTCGCAGTCCAACCCGGTGTTCGCACCCGGTGTGCAGAACTACGTGGCGATGGGCGGTGTGCGTGCGCTTTGGCAGGGCGACTTGCAGGCCTGCCTGCGCGAGGCGCTGGCGCACACGCCGACGGAAGACCAACGTGCGCGGGACGGCGCCGAACGCGGCGGACGCCGCATGGCCGCCGCGGTCGTGCAGCGCGTGCTTGACGCCGCTTGACCATCGCCTGAATGCGCACAACCGCCATGGCTCCACTGCGTCGCCATCAACTCGCCCGGCTTTCCACCAGCGGCTGGGCCGCCGTGCTGGGCCGCCCGTGGGACGAGCAGGCGCGCGAATGCCTCGCGCATTGGGCCTCGCATCAACTGCCGCTGGTCGTGACGCGGCAGCCAGCCGATTCCGCTGCCAGCGAACGGATCGCGCTCGGCTTGCCGGCACCCGCGCGCTGGGCAAAGCGCCGGCTTGCACTGCAGGTGCCGCACACCGCGGTGCTTGGCATCGACGAGTTCCCGCGGCTCGCCGGCCTGCACGATCTGCTGCCACCGCCGGCACAAGGTGCAATCCGCGAATTGCTTGGCAGGCTCGACGGATGCCACGCCACGGCGCGCGTGTTCGGCAGCTACGGCTGGCAGGCGATCAGCGGCCTCGATCACGTGCACGCGGCCTCCGATCTCGATCTGTCGGTCACCGTCGAGGGCGCGGCGCATGCGGATGCGGTGGTTCAGGCGCTTGCGTCGTTCGATTCGCCACGGCTGCGGCTGGACGGCGAGCTTTTGTTCAACGACGGCTCGGCGGTGGCGTGGCGTGAATGGAGCGAGTGGCGCGCCGGCCGCGCGCGGGCCGTGTTGGTCAAGCGGCTCGATGGCGTGTGCCTGCAACGCGATGCCACCTGGTGCGAGCGCGCCGCGATGACGGAACTGGCTGCATGAAAAACTCCGCCCTCTTGCTGCAGGCGCAGGCGCCGCTCACGCCGCCGATGATCGGCCGCGCCGCCACGCTCGCGCTCTACGACGAACTCTCGCTGTCGCCCAAGCCCGGGCTGGTCACGCTGATCGACCGAGGCAGCCACGACGACATGGACGCGCACACCTTCATGCGCAGCCTGTTCTCGCTGCGCCGCTACTTCCTGCAGATTGCCGAGGCCGGCGCGGAAGGCGCGGATTTTCCGGTGCTCGAACGACACGGCATTGCGGCCGAGGCGCGAATGCTGGCCGCCACCGGCGGGGTCAACACGCACCGCGGCGCCATTTTCATGCTCGGCCTGCTGTGCGCCGCGGCGGGTGCCGCGCTGCGAGAGCAAGGCGGCGCATTGCACCCGGCCGGCTTGCGTGATGCACTGCACCGCCACTGGGGCGAGGCACTGGCCAGTCGCAGCCAGAGGCCATCCGCATTGCCCGGCGGCATCGCCGCGCGGCGCCACGGCCTCCGCAGCGCATCCGAAGAGGCGGCGCTGGGCTTTCCGGTGCTGTTCGAAACAGCCCTGCCGGCACTGCAGGGCGCATTGGCCCGTGGCCTCACGGCTCGCCAGGCCCGTCTCGATGCCTTGTTCCACATCATCGCGGTGCTGGACGACAGCAACCTGGCGCACCGCGGCGGCCTTGCGGGCCTGCGCGGCGCCCAACGCGCGGCGCGAGGCTTCCTGGACCGGGGAGGCATCGCGCGGCCCCAAGGGTTGCAGGAGGCGCAAGCCATTGCCGACGATTTCGTGCGGCAGCGCCTGTCGCCCGGCGGCGCGGCAGACACGCTCGCCGCCGCCTGCTGGCTCCAGCGCGTGTGTTCGGCGCCATGAGCTACGGACTGCTCTTTTCCGGCCAGGGCACCCAGCACCCTGCCATGCTCCCCTGGCTGGCGGACGACGCCATCGTGCGCGGCATGTGCGTGCGGCTTGGCATCGACGACTGGCGCCGTGCGCTCGCCGATCCGGAATGGGCCGGGCGGAACAGCAACGCGCAATTGCTCCTGACGAGCCTTGCGTTGGCAGCCTGGGGGCAGCTCGCGCCCTGGGTGCCGCCGCCGGCCGCGGTGGCCGGCTACAGCGTCGGCGAGCTGGCCGCCTTCAGCGCAGCCGGCGTCATCGATCCCGGCGCTGCGGCAGCGCTTGCGACGCAGCGGGCCGAGGCAATGGACCGTTGCGCCGCGCATGGGCCCGGTGGCTTGCTGGCTGTCAGCGGCCTGCCGGAGCAGCGCCTCGAGCAGTTGCGTATCGAAGCGGGACTCGAGCTCGCCATTCGCAACGGCATTGCCAGCGTGGTTCTCGGCGGCCCGGTTGCCGCGCTGGACAAGGCCGAGCAGATGGCCATGGCAGCCGGTGCGCATTGCACGCGGCTGCGGGTCAACGTCGCGTCCCACACATCCTGGATGCGCGAGGCGGCAAAGAGCTTTTTCCAGACCCTCGCGCAAGTTCCTTTTCGCGCGCCTCGCGTCGTGCTGTTCAGCAACACGGGGGAGCGCATGCGCGATGCGAACACTGCGCGCACAGCATTGGCGGCCCAGATCGCGCAGACGGTTCGCTGGGACGAATGCATAGAAAACATCATGGCGCGCCAGGTGCGCTGCGTGCTGGAGGTGGGGCCGGGCCAGGCGCTGGCGCGCATGTGGAACCAGCGCTATCCCACCGTTCCGGCACGCGCCTGCGACGACTTCCGCAGCGCCGCGGCCATTGCAGCCTGGCTGAACAGCCATGCGGACTGATGAACCAGTCCGCATGGCGTCTTGAATCGAACAACAGGAGATCCATCGTGAGCAGCAAAGAACCCTCGACCGCTTTCGTTCCCACCTCGGAGATGAAGGATGCCCACGTGTACGGCATGGCCGCGTACGACAAGCTGGTGGCCGAGGCGGAGGCCGACTACAGCGGCTACTGGTCGCGCTTTGCGCGCGAGTTCCTGAGCTGGAAAACGCCGTTCACCCAAGGGCTCGACGACAGCCAGGCCCCTTTCTTCAAGTGGTTCGAGGACGGCACGCTCAACGCGTCCTACAACTGCCTCGACCGCCAGGTGGAGCGCGGCCTGGGCGACAAGACCGCGATCATCTTCGAAGCCGACGACGGCCAGGTCACCCGCGTCAGCTATCGCGATCTGCTCGCGCGCACCTGCCGCATGGCCAATGCGCTGAAGGCGCGCGGCGTAAAAAAAGGCGACCGCGTCGTCATCTACATGTCGATGAGCATCGAGGGCGTGGTCGCCATGCAGGCCTGCGCGCGCATCGGCGCCACACATTCGGTGGTGTTCGGCGGCTTCTCGGCGCAAAGCCTGCGCGACCGCATTCAGGATGCCGGCGCGGTGATGGTCGTCACCGCCGACGAACAGGTGCGCGGCGGCAAGCAGCTTCCGCTCAAGGCCATCGTCGATGAGGCCATCGCACTGGGCGGCTGCGAGAGCGTGAAGAACATCATCGTCTACCGGCGCACCGGCGGGCCCATCGCATGGGTTGCCTTGCGCGACCGCTGGCTGCACGAAGAAACGCAAGCGCAGCCGGAGACCTGCGAGCCCGAATGGGTGGGCGCCGAGCATCCGCTGTTCGTGCTCTACACCTCGGGGTCGACCGGCAAGCCCAAGGGCGTGCAGCATTCCAGCGGCGGCTACCTGCTGCATGCGGCGCTCACGACCCAATGGACCTTCGACCTGAAGCCGGACGACGTGTTCTGGTGCACCGCCGACATCGGCTGGGTCACGGGCCATACCTACATTGCCTACGGCCCGCTGGCGCTGGGCGCCACCGAAGTCGTGTTCGAGGGCGTACCCACGTTCCCGGACGCCGGCCGCTTCTGGAAGATGATCGAGGACCACAAGGTGAGCGTTTTCTACACCGCACCGACAGCCATCCGCTCGCTGATCAAGGCGGCCGAGGCCAACGAAGCCGTGCACCCCAAGCGCTACGACCTGTCGAGCCTGCGCATCCTGGGCTCGGTCGGCGAGCCGATCAACCCGGCCGCGTGGGAGTGGTTCCACCAGCATGTCGGCGGCGGCCGCTGCCCCATCGTCGACACCTTCTGGCAAACGGAAACGGGCGGCCACATGATCACGCCGCTGCCGGGCGCCACGCCGCTGGTGCCGGGCTCGTGCACCCTGCCTTTCCCGGGCATTGCGGCGGCCATCGTCGACGAGACCGGTGCCGATGTGCCCAACGGCCAAGGCGGCATCCTGGTTGTGAAGAAGCCCTGGCCGAGCATGATCCGCACGATCTGGGGCGATCCGGAACGCTTCAAGGCAAGCTACTACCCGCCGGAACTCAAGGGCTACTACCTCGCGGGCGACGGCGCCATACGCGATGCGAAGACGGGCTATTTCACGATCACCGGCCGCATCGACGATGTGCTCAACGTATCGGGCCATCGCATGGGCACGATGGAGATCGAATCGGCGCTGGTGTCTTGCACCGCCCTCGTGGCCGAAGCCGCCGTGGTCGGCCGCCCCGACGACACCACGGGCGAGGCGATCTGCGCCTTCGTCGTGCTGAAACGCGCACGACCCACCGGAGAAGAAGCTAAGAAGATCGCCAACGAACTGCGCAACTGGGTTGCCAAGGAGATCGGCCCCATCGCCAAGCCCAAGGACATCCGCTTTGGCGACAACCTGCCGAAAACGCGCAGCGGCAAGATCATGCGACGGCTGCTGCGGTCCGTGGCCAAGGGCGAGGCCATTACCCAGGACACATCGACGCTCGAGAACCCGGCCATCCTGGAGCAGTTAGCAGAGCGGAACTGAGGGCGCCATCACGGCTCCGGCCGCCTCCATAGCCAGACGGCAACCGCGGCCATGAGCAGCGGCGCGCCGATCTTCACGGCAATGTGGGCGCTGGTGGCAAGCAGCAGGGCCGAACTGAAGGCCATCATCCAACTGGCCGCCCACTTTGCGCGGCGCGGTACGCAGCCTCCCTCCCGCCATTGCCGGATGTACTTGCCGTAGCGCGGGTGCCCGACAAGCCACTGCTCCAAGGCCGGCCAGCCGTGTCCGCCGGCCCAGGCGGCGGCAAGCAGAAAAGGCACCGTGGGCAGAACGGGCAGAAAGACGCCGAGCAGGCCGAGAGCGACCAGCAACAGCGCCAGCACACGCCAGAGCAGTTTCGCGACCGAAGCGCCGAGCCGCTTCAACGGGCGCGTCCTCTGGAATGCCCTGCCGGGAATGAAGGTTGCAGCATCGGCCGATGGTAGCCAATGCCAACTGGAACAACCTGGTCGAATGCCTGGCCGATCCCTTGCCTACAGCTCCAGCACCAACCGCCCCTCGCAAGCACGCGAACAGCAGGCCATCATCCGCGTGTTGGCCTCTCGCTCCGGGCGGGTCAGCACCATGTCGCGATGGTCCACCTTGCCGGACAGCACCCGCACTTCGCACGAACCGCAAAGGCCCTCCTCGCAGTCACTCTGCACATCGACGTTTGCCGCGCGCAAGGCGAACAACAGGGTCTGGTCCGGCGGCACGGTGACGACCAGGCCTGAATCCTTCAGCTCGACTTCGAACGCATGTTCCCTCGAAGGGTCGAGCGTGGCCAGCGTCGATTCGAAATGCTCGAGGCGCAAGGCGCCTTCGGACCATGCGGTGCAACAGCCCTCGAGCGCCTCGAGCATCCGCAGCGGACCGCAGGCATAGACCTGGGCACCAGGCACCGGCTCGGCGAGCAGGGAAGGCAGATCGCAGCGCCGGCCTTCGTCGCCCGCATAGACGTGCAGCCGCTCGCCGTGCAACGCCGCAAGCTCGTCCAGAAAGGCCATGTGCTTGCGGCTGCGGCCGCTGTAGTGCAGCTCGTAGTCGATGCCCAGCGCCTTCGCGCGGCGCGCCATTGCGCTCACGGGCGTGATGCCGATACCGCCCGCGATGAAGACCGCCTTCTTCAGCGACTCGTCGAGGCGGAAGTGATTGCGCGGCCCGCGAATGCGCAGCCGGTCGCCGGCGTTCACTTGCGCGTGCACCCAGGCCGACCCGCCGCGGCCCTCGGGCTCGTGCAGCACCGCAATCTCCAGCACGCCGGCTTCGTCCGGGTCACCGCAAAGAGAGTACTGGCGCGACAGCTCGGGCGAGCCGCATTCCACGTCGATGTGCGAACCCGCGGTCCAGCGCGGCAGCGGCTTGCCGTCGGGCGACACGAGGCGCAGCTTGACCACGCCTTCGGCCACGCGCGTCACGCGCTCCACCACCACAGGCCGCGACACGGCATGCCGCGAAGTTTCGCCGACGCGTACCGGCAATTGCGCCTCGCGCAGCGCCGGGTTCCGGCGCTCGGGGTTGGCCGAAGGGTCCCACTCGACCCACAGGTGCTCGGGTCCGCGGAACGAGGTGTTCGGCACATAGGTGAAGCGTTGCTCCGAGAGCTTCATATGCGGCAGCCGCCGCGTGAACTCCGAGAGGAAGACCTGCATTTCCATGCGCGCAAGGTTCTTGCCCATGCACTGGTGCGACCCGTAGCCGAAGGTCAGGTGGTCGCTCGCGTTGTCTCGGCGGATGTCGAACAGGTCGGCGTCGGCAAAATGCGCCTCGTCGTGGTTGGCTGACGAGGTGACGATCAGGAGCCGCGACCCGGCGGGCAAATCCACGCCACCCACCTGCGTGTCCCTGGTGACAAGGCGCCGCCACGCGGCCACCGATCCGTTGTGCCGCAGGCACTCTTCCACCGCGTTGGGAATGAGGCCCGGGTCTTCGCACAGCTCCTGCCACGCCTTGGGGTGCTGCAGCAGCAGCTTCACCGCGTTGGCGGTGGCATTGGCGGTGGTCTCGTGCGCGGCCACAATGCCGGCCATCATCATCGAGTGCAGGTACGAATCGGTCACCACCTCCGGGTGCTGCTTCTGCTTGCGGATGCCGTACTGCATCCAGCCGGGCGCATCGGGGTCTTGCCGCATCTTCTCGAGCACCTTGCCGGCGTACTGCCAGAAATTGCCCACGGCATGCGCCACGGCCACCTGCTCCTCCGGCTTGGGCCGGCCCCAGGTGTTGACGGTGTGCGCAATCGAGTATTTGCGCAGCGTGTCCATGTCTTCCTCGGGCACGCCAAGGAAATGCAGCGCCACGGTCAGCGGAATTTCCCACAGCATCTGGTCCACGAGGTCGGCCTTGCCGTCGTCGATGAAACGGTCGACATAGGTGCGGGCCAACTCGCGCACCATCGGCTCGTGGTGCTTGAGCGCCTCGGGCGTGAACGGGTCCATCAACACGCGGCGGCGCGGCATGTGGGCGGGCTCGTCCTCGTTCACCAGCGTGCGGTTCAGCGCAAAGCCATAGGAGGCGAGCACGGCATTGGCCTCGTCGCTCGTCGGCGTGATTTTCTCCAGCGCATTCGAGGGGCTGAACGTGATGTTGTCGCGAAACACCGCCTTGATGTCGTCGTAGCGCGTGATCACCCAATAGCCGAGCCTGGGGCTGTAGAAGATCGGCTCCTTCTCGCGCGCCCAGCGCACGTACTCGGGAGGGTCCTGCTGGTAGCCGTCTTCGAAGGGATCGAACTCGGCGGCGCGCGCGCTCACGGGGCAGCCGGTGGGCGTGCGCTCTGCCGACAGCGGCCCGTGCGCGACAGGACAGCCCGGCGAACGCGAGGGAATGGCGGTATCTGACATAGGCGGTGTTCCCCGGTCGCGTCAGTCGAGCGTGATCTTCAGGTCGCGAATCAGCTTGTGCCAGCGCGCCGTCTCGCTCTTGAGCAGCGCGGCATATTGGGCGGGCGTGTTGGCCACGGGCTCGACGCCGAAATCGACCATGCGCGTGCGCACCGAGGGCTCGTTGATCGCCGCCACCAGTTGGCGATTGAGCGTGTTCACCACCTCCGGCGGCGTGGCCGAGGGCACCACCACGCCGACCAGCGCCGCGGCTTCGACGTTCTTGTAGCCGAGCTCGGCGAAGGTGGGCACATCGGGCAGCTGCGGCAGGCGCGTGGGGTTGGCCACCGCCAGCGCGCGGACCTTGCCGCCCTTGATGAAGCCGGCACCGGCCGCCAGGTCGACCATCATGGCCGGCAGCTGTCCGCCCACCACGTCGGCCAGCGCCGGCGCGGCACCGCGGTACGGCACGTGAACCATGAACAGGCCGGCCTCCACCTTGAGCAGTTCCATCGCCAGGTGATGCGGGCTGCCCGCGCCTGCCGAGGCGTAGCTCACGTCGCCGGGCTTGGCCTTTGCCTTGGCGATGAAGTCCTTGGCCGTGGCAATGCCGGAGTTGGCACCGACCACAAGGATCATCGGGAACTTGCCCATCAGCGTGACGGGTGCCAGGTCCTTGGTGGGGCTGTACGAGAGCGACTTGTACAGCGCCGGATTGAACACCAGCGTGCCGTTGTCGGCCGACAGCACGGTGTAGCCATCGGCCGGTGCGCGTGCTGTTTCAGCCGCAGCCAGCGCGGTGTTGCCGCCGGGCTTGTTGTCCACCAGCACCGGCTGGCCCACCTGGGTGGAGAGTGTCTGCGCCACCGTGCGCGCCAAGAAATCGGAGCCGCCACCCGCCGCGTAGGGAACGAGCCAGCGGATGGGCTTGGCCGGAAAGGTCTGGGCGCTGACGCCGGCCGCGGCAAGAAGGGAAAGAGCAGCAAGGCACCGGACAAGACGTTTTTTCATGGGGGAGTCTCCAGTTAGCGTAGTTTCGTATTGCGTAAATATCATACGCATTGCGTAATGATGTACTTTCAGGGCTAACCCTGCATCCGAGCGCTCCCCTTGCCACTCAGCCCCAGCAACTAACATCAAGTGCACATGACCAAAGCCCTGGAGCCTTCTTCCCTTCCTCCCGCAACCCGCGAGCGCCGCCAGCGCGTGCAATCGGCCGAGACGGGCATGGCAGTGCTCAAGGGCCTTGCCCACCTGGGCGGCCGCAGCAGCCTCACCGCACTCTCGGCCCATGTCGCCGAAAGCCCGGCCAAGGTGCACCGCTACCTTGCCAGCCTGATGGAGGAAGGCCTGGTGCTGCAGGATGCCGTCTCTCAGCACTACTACCTGGGAACCGAAGCCATCCAGATCGGCCTGGCCGCCATGCGCCAGGCCGACCCGATTCGCGCGGCCGAGCCCTGCCTGGTGCGGCTGCGCGAGTCGCTGGAGGTCACTTGCTTTGTCGCCGTCATGGGCAACAAGGGGCCGACCATCGTGCGCTTCGAGGAGCCGGGCCTGCCTGTCACGGTGAACGTGCGCGCCGGCTCGGTGATGTCGATCCTCTGGTCCGCCACGGGCCGCGCGTTCCTGGGCTTGCTCGATGAGTCGCGGGTGCTCGCGCTTGCCGAGCAGGAGCTCGCCGAATCGCCCGAGGACATGCGTGCCACGCTCGACGCGGCCGACCCCATCGGACAACTGCGCCGCGACGTGCAGAAGGCGCATTGCGCGAGCGTGAAAGACACCTACCTGCGCGGCATCAGCGCCGTGGCGGCGCCGGTCTACGACTATGCGGGCCGCGTGTGCGCTGTGCTGACGGCATTGGGAGCGACAGGTGGATTCGACCCTGCCGTCGATGGACCCATCGCGACTGCAGTGCGGCGGGAAGCCTGCGCGGCCAGCGAGCTGCTGGGCTACCGCAAGCAGGACTAGCAGCGGCCGCGGCCAATGCCCTGCTACTCCTCCTCGTGCCCCCGGTACTGCCCCGTCAGCGTCTGCTGAACCCCCGGCGGCACGGCTTCGTAGTGCGACAACGCGATGGTGTAGCGGCCCTGGCCGCTGGTCATTGCATTGAGCCTTGACTGGTAGTTGGCCAGTTCGGCCATGGGCACATGCCCGCCGACGCTCACGGTGCCAGCCCCGACGTCTGACGTACCGGTGACCACGCCGCGCCGCGCGGACAAGTCGCTCGTGACATCGCCGACGGAATGCTCCGGCACGTCGATTCCTATCTGCACGATCGGCTCGAGCACCACGGGCCGGGCCTCGCGGATCGCGGCCATGAAGGCCTTGCGGCCGGCGGTCGCAAAGGCGATGTCCTTGCTGTCGACGCTGTGGTGCTTGCCGTCGTACACCACCACGCGCACATCGACCACTGGGTAGCCCGCAATGGCGCCGCCTGCCAGCACCTCGCGCACGCCCTTCTCCACCGCGGGAATGAACTGGCCCGGAATCGCGCCGCCGCGCACCTCGTCGGCAAACTGAAAGCCGGCACCGCGCGGCAGCGGTTCGATGCGCAGGAAGACCTCGCCGAACTGGCCCGCGCCGCCCGTCTGCTTCTTGTGGCGGTGGTGGCCCTCGGCCGTCGCGGTCACGGTTTCGCGGTAGGCAATGCGCGGTGGCCGCGCCAACACCTCGAAGCGGTACACCTCGCGCAAGCGCTCGAGCACGATGCGCAGGTGAAGCTCGCCAAGTCCGTAGAGCACCGTCTCGTTGGTGGCGGCCACATGCTCGATGCGAAGGCACGGGTCCTCGGCGGCGAGCTTGCCGAGGATCTCCCACGCACGCTGTTCGTCGCCATGGCGCTTGGGCTCTACCGCCAGGCCATGCACCGGCACCGGAAACGCGAGTGGCGCGAGATGAACATGGCTGTCTTCCGCGGCGTCGTGCAGCACTGCATCGAAATAAATCTCGTCGACCTTGGCCACCGCCACGATGTCGCCCGGCACCGCATGCGACACCTCCACATGGTCTTTGCCCTGCAGCATGAACAGGTGCCCCACCTTGAAGGGCTTGCGGCCATCGCCAATGTAGAGCTGGCTGTCGCGCGTGAGCGTGCCCTGGTGCACGCGGAAGATGCCCATCTTGCCGACGTAGGGGTCGACCGTGACCTTGAACACATGCGCCAGCACGTGCAGCGAAGAATCGGGTCGGACTTCCATCGGCCTGGCCTCCGCGCCCTCGCCAAGCAGAAACTCCGGCGGATTGCCTTCGGTGGGATCGGGCAGCAGCTTGACGATCACGTCCAGCAGCTCGGCCACGCCGGCGCCGCTGCGCGACGAGACGAAGCACACCGGTATCAGGTGGCCTTCGCGCAGCGCCTGCTCGAGCGGCGCGTGCAGTTCCGCCGGGTCCACGTCGCCCTCTTCGAGGTAGCGGTCGACAAAGGCCGCATCGACCTCGACCACCTGCTCCACCAGCGCGCGGTGCGCTGCTTCGACGGGGCCGAAGTCGGAGCGCCCGAAGCGGTTGAAGAAACAGTCGACCACCTGCCTGTTGACTCCGTCGGGCAGGTTGAGCGGCAGGCATTCGCGGCCGAAGGCTGCCTGGATATCGGCCAGCAGGCCCTGCAGCGAGACGCCCTGCGAGTCGATCTTGTTGACGATGATCATGCGCGCGAGGTGGCGCGACGCCGCGTACTCCATCATGCGCACCGCCATCGGCTCGATGCCCGTGGCGGCGTTGATCACCACCGCCGCAGTCTCGACGGCCTCCAGCGCCGGCAGGCTCTGGCCGAGAAAGTCGGGGCCGCCGGGCGTGTCGATGAGGTGGATGCGCGTGCCGGCGTGCTTGAGGTGCATTACCGATGCGTTGAGCGAATGCAGCATGCGGCGCTCGAGCGGGTCATGGTCGCTGACGGTGCTGCCGCGTTCGATGCTGCCGCACGCGCCGATGGCACCCGCCTTGTGCAGCAAGGCCTCGGCAAGGGAGCTCTTGCCCGCGGCGGCGGGCCCGACGAGCGCCAGCGTTCGCACTGCTTCCATTTCGGCCGCGAGGCCGTTCGATCGGCTTGGCATGGCGTGGACTCCTTGGCGTCCGGGAGGCCGGCCCGGCGGCCTGCACAGGCTCGGGCACCGCGTGTGAACGCTGAGAGTCAGCCTACGGGATTGGCAGTGCCGACGCAACGGCGCCAACCCCGGCCGGCTTTTCGTTCGCAGGCAATGGTGAGAAAACGCGCAGCCCACCCATCCACTCATACGTTGTCCTACAACTATGTAACTACTGGTGATACTTTGAAGCGAATTTCTTCGCAACTCCCGATTGACGTGGCATTGAAGCTGCCCGAATAATCCGCGCGCCGCGTCGTAAGACAACTGATGTCGTATGACATCTGACGACGCTGCCCGACCAACCCCGGACATTCGATCAATAAAGGGAAATGCCATGAAACGCCGACAGTTTGCAATTTCGGTCCTGTCTCCCGTCGCGCTCGCCGCCTGTGGCGGTGGCGGCAGCGACGGGCCGACCTTCCCGATTCCTCTTCCGCCAGCACCACCGCCCCCTGCTCCCCCTCCCGCGCCAACGCCGCAAGCCACCGCCGCGGCAGGACTCAAGCGCGCGGCGAGCTACATGGACGAAGTGGTCTCCTACAAGGGCGGCTATGTGTGGTCGTACTCGCCCGATCTCACGCAGACTTTCGGAGAAATGGAAGCCAAGCGCACCATGCTGTGGCTGCAGCCGCCCGGCACATCTTCCATCGGCCATATCTACCTCGACGCCTATCATGCGACCGGCGACGAGCGCTTCTACCAGGCGGCCGACCGCACGGCCAAGGCAGTTGCCGCGGCCCAGCACAGCTCGGGCGGCTGGAACTACATCTACGACTTCAACGGCGAGGCCTCGCTGCAGCACTGGTACGAAACGGTGGGCATGAACGGCTGGCGCCTGGAGGAGTTCCAGCACTACTACGGCAACGCCACCTTTGACGACGCCACCACCGCCGTCGCATCGCAGCTGATGCTGCGCATGTACCTGGAGAAGAAAGACCCGGTCTACCAGGCCGCGACCGAGAAGGCGATCAAGTTCATCACCGACGCGCAGTTCGGTCCCCAGTTCGGCATTGCCGACGGCGGCTGGCCGCAGCGCTTTCCGCACAACCCGAACGCGATCACGTCGATGCCCTTGCCCAACCCGCAGCAGCTGCCTGCCGGCGCGCGGGCGGGCATGGAAGACAGCGACTACACGCTGCACGTGACCTTCAACGACGACGTCATGGGCGAGAACATCAAGTTCCTGACCATGTGCGTGATGACGCTGGGACGCAACGAGCTGGTGGCCAACATCATTCGGGCGATGGATTGCATGCAGCGCATGCAGTGGACCTCGGGGGTGTTGCCGCTGCAATCGGGATGGAGCCTTCAGCACCTGTCGCGTGAAACGAACGGCCGCCCGGCGGGCGCTCCGGCCGGTGCGCGCTCGTACGAGCCACGCTCACTGGCGACGCACACCACGCAGACCAACATCCAGCAGCTGCTCGGCTACTTCACGCTCACCGGCGACAAGAAGTACCTGTCGCAGCTGCAGAAGGCAATCGACTGGCTGAAGTCGCCATCCATCCAGCTTCCGGCCGATGTCGCGACCATCAACCCGCTGCTGGCCGGGCGCAACGTGGCCACGTTCATCGAGCTCGACACGAACGAGCCGCTCTTCGTTCACCGCTACGGCTCCAACATCCATAACGGCGCGTACTTTTTCGACAAGGACATCACCAACACGATCAGCCACTACTCGTCGGGCCGCTCGGTGAATGCCGCGGCGCTGCAGAAGCGCCTGGACGAACTCAACGCGATGACGCAGCCGCAGATCGATGCCATGGTTGCCAAGTCGCCGCTGCGGGCCACCACGCCCCGGCCGCTGCCAAAGTACTTTGCCGCCGTTCGCGAAGTGGATTTTCCGGACCTTTTCGAAGGCGCGGTGCTGAAGACGCCGGTGGTGCCCGAATCGGAAGTGCAGACGATCCTGGCCGCGCTGGTGGACGGCAACTACTGGACCGCGCCCGTGCCAGAGATCGTGAACCCGTACCGCGGCAACGGACCGACGACGCCCTACACCGGCACGGCGTACCGCAGCCGCCACGTGGGCGACATCTACGACACCTCGCCATATCCGGCCGATGCGCCGCCGGAGATCGAGCCGTATGTGAAGCGCGACAAGCCGCAGTTCATCGTCACGTCGAACTTCATCGCCCGCATGGGACGGTTGATCTCGTTCATCTCGCCGGTGGCCTGAGCCGGGCCAACCAGGCAATCACCTAGGGAGTGGGTGACCCGTCGCTCACCAGTTGCCAAAGAGCCTCTGCCACGGGGGCCATGTTTGCAGCCTGGCGGTACAGCCGGATTTCCACCGGCACCCGCCAGGCGCCCTTGCCCGCATCGGCCAGCGCACCGCTGTGCAAGTCGTCCGCGACCAGGCTCATGGGCAGCCATGCAAGGCCGCGCCCTTCGAGCGCCATGGTTCTGAGCAGCGCGGCGTGGTGCGCCGTAAAAACCACCGAGAGCGATGATGCGAAATCCTTGCCGAACTCGCTGTCCTGTATGGCACGCATGATTCGCCCCAAGCCGGAGGCTTCGCTGTAGGCCAGCACCGAAGGCGCCTGCGCAGTGCCAAGCGCATGCTGCGGCATGCCTTGGGCATCCGGTGCCGAGACCGGAACCAGCAGGTCTTCGCTCAGTCGCAGAACCGGGTACTGCCCTTCGTCGAGCCGGCCCGGCGCGCCAACATGGCCATGGCACAGCACAAACTGCACGCGGCGCTGAAGCATCAGGTCTTCGCAGGCCTGCGAGCTGTCCGACATCGTCTGGATCGGTCCCAGGCTCAGCCGGCTTTCCACGCTCCCCAGCCAGCGCGGAAAGAAGGTCAGCGACAGCACATGCGTGGCTGCAAATCTCAGGCTGGCCGCGGCCATGTCGTGTGCCGCACGCGCCTTGATACGGGCGGCTTCCAGGCCGGCCAGCAGCTCCTTCAGCAGCGGCTCAAAACGCTTGCCGGCGGCCGTCAGCGCCGCGGGGTGTGCACTGCGGTCGAACAGGTCGACGCCCACCCACTCTTCCAGCGCGCGAATGTGCCGGCTGAACGCGGGCTGCGCGATGGAACGCACCTGCGCCGCACGCGAGAAATTGCCCGTCTCGGCCAAGGCAATGAAGTCTTCCAGCCATTCGAGATCGAGGGGGCGGTTGCCGGGGCCCATGTGCTGCGCAATCGGTTGAATAGTTGTATGCGATTCGAGTATTGGACGGTGCATGCCTCGCCGGCAAAAGATGCACCCATTCCTGCACCTTGAACCACAACGGAGACACAGCATGCCTTCCATCGCGAATTATCGCGGGATCATTCCCGCCATTTCCTGCCCCTTCACGGCCGACCACCGCATCGACGAGCCGGCGCTGCGCAAGCTCGCCTCATGGCTGGCGGGGCACGACGGCGTGGTGGCGGTCATGACCAACGGCCACACCGGCGAGGTGTTTTCGCTGACGCCGGCCGAGCGCGCCGAGGTTACCCGCATCGTGGCCGACGAGCTGCGCGGCCGCACGCCGGTCATCTCGTCCATCGTGTGCGAAGGCCTGGCCGAAGCCGCCGAGCATGCGCGCGCCGCGCAGGCCGCCGGCGCCGTGGCGCTCGATGTGATGCCACCCCACCACTGGCTGCGCTTCGGCTTCACGCCGGGGCATGCGCTGCAGTACTTCGAGGCCATTCACCGCGCCGCGCCGGAGCTCGACCTGGTCTGCCACGTATACCCGGCCTGGACACGCGCCTCTTACTCTTCGCAGCTGCTGGCCGAACTGGCCCGCCTGCCCTACCTGCAGGCCTTCAAGGTCGGCCAGCGCGACATGAACAAGTACGCCCGCGACATCCAGGCGATCCGCGAGGCCGATGCGTCCAAGGCCATTCTCACGTGTCACGACGAGTACCTGCTGGCCTCGATGGTGCAAGGCGTGGACGGCGCGCTGGTCGGCTTTGCCACCTTTATTCCGCAACTGATCATCGACCTGTGGAGCGCGGTGAAGGCCGGCGACCTGAAGAAGGCCATGGCCGTGCAGGCCCTCATCACACCGCTGAAAGACGCCGTGTATGGCGGCGGCGAGCCGACCGGAGAAGCGCACGCGCGCATGAAGGGCGGCATGTTCCTGGCCGGCGTGCTCGACAACGCCACGGTGCGCCCACCGACCGAGGCGCCGAACGAACGCGAGATGGAGGCGCTGCGTGCCGCGGTGCGGCAAGCCGGTTTGTCGCAGCGCTGATCGAGCACAAGCGGCCCGGCACTGCCAGCGCCCTCCCCCAAAAACCAGAAGGAGACAAGAGACATGCAACGCAACCATTTCCTGCGCGCCACGCTCGCGGTTCTCGCGCTTGGCGCGGCTTCCTGCGGCTTCGCACAGACGCAAGCATGGCCCACGCGGCCGGTGCGCGTGGTCATTCCGTTTCCGCCGGGCGGCACGCTCGACACGGTCGGCCGCCTGCTCGCGCAGAAGCTTGGCGATCAGCTGGGCCAGCCCTTCATCGTCGAGAACCGGCCCGGAGGCAACGGCGTGATCGGTGCCGACGTGGTGTCGAAGGCGCCGGCCGATGGCTACACGCTGCTGTTCAACGCATCGACCTTCACCACGGCGCCGATGACGATGAAGTCCGTGCCCTATGAGATCGTGCGCGACTTCACGCCGGTGGCGCTGGTGGCCAAGGCGCCGCTGTCTGTGGCCATCAACAAGAACCTGCCGATCACCGACGTCAAGTCGCTCATCGCGTACGCCAAGGCGAACCCGGGCAAGATGACCTTCGCGGTCGGCTCCATCGGCTCGGCCGGCCACCTGTCGACCGAACTGCTCAAGCGCGCGGGCGGGCTCGACTACCTGATCGTGCCGTACAAAGGCACGGCACCGGCCTTTCAGGACCTGATCGGCGGGCAGATCGACGGCTTCATCGACCCCATCCTCGGCTCGCTGCAGTACCACAAGAGCGGCATGCTGCGCGTGGTTGCCGTTACCTCGGCCAACCGCGCCACCAGCCTGCCGAACGTGCCCACGGTGGGCGAAAGCATTCCGGGCTACGAGTTCTACAGCTGGTACGGCCTGTGGGGTCCGGCCAAGCTGCCGCCGGCCATCACGCAGCGGCTCAACGCCGAAGTGAACAAGGCCCTGGCCACCGACATGCGCGAAACGCTCAACACGCAGGGGCTGCTGCTCACGCCGGGCAGCGTCGAAGACTTCGTAAAGTTCCAGCAGGCCGACATGGAGCGCTCGAAGAAGATCATCACCGAGGGCAACATCCGTGTCGAATAAGGCGGCTCCGCACGCGGTGGTCACGGGCAGCAGCAGCGGCATCGGCCGCGCCATCGCCTCGCATCTGCTGGAACAAGGCTGGCGCGTGAGCGGGCTCGACCTTGCGGCGCCCACGCTGTCGCATACAGCCTTTCTTCACACGGCGGTGGATCTGTCGGATGCCGAAGCCATCACGCATGCCATGTCAGCCCTGCAAGATGCCGATGCGCTGGTGCATGCCGCCGGCGTGCTGCGTGTCGGCCCGCTGGGCCAGCTCGACCATGCGGGCGGCGAGCTGATGTGGCGCCTGCATGTCGATGCGGCCACGCGCCTGGCCGATGCACTCGTGCCCGCGATGGCTGCGCGCGGCAGCGGCCGCGTGGTGCTCGTCGGCAGCCGTGTTGCGCAAGGCATGCCTGGCCGCGGGCAATACGCCGCCACCAAGGCGGCGCTGGTCGCGCTCGCGCGCAGCTGGGCGGCGGAGGTGGCCGCGAGCGGCGTCACCATCAACGTGGTGTCGCCCGGCGCCACGCAGACCGCGATGCTGCAAGACCCGGCGCGCGCGGGCAGCGCACCGCGCCTGCCACCCATCGGGCGGCTGATCCAGCCCGAGGAAATTGCCGCGCTGGTTGCCTTTCTTCTCTCGGCGCCGGCTGCCGCCATCACCGGCGAGGACATCGCCATTTGCGGTGGTGCATCGCTGCACCGCTAATACCAATGCACCCATGCCAAGGCGCATTGAGTCGAAAGTGGTGCGAGTTTTCCGACACCTCTTGTAGCGTGTTCCGCACGATTACTGGGGTGACACCCTGAGCACAAGCCGAAGTTGTTGGGCTAGTATTTCCATACAGTGCCAGCAACACCCAGACCCATTGAGTACTTGCTCGAACTCGAGCACGCCAGCCTCCCGGTGCATATCCGGGACCGCGATGCGATCCAGGCCATCGCGGTTCTGAAGGCGATTGGCTGCGTCGAGGCGGAGATTTCTCCGCCCCTCGATCTCTGCAGTTCGTTCGAAGACTACGAGTGCGCGGTGGTGAGGGAAATCACGCCGGTGGGGCGAACGGAGCTGGCCGCGGAATACGGCTGACGCGCTTCACTCATCACAACGTTTGCGCCAGCCCGAGCACGGCTGTGGCCTGGCTGGACAGCGTGCCGCCGTTGCCATGTGCCAGCGCCGTGCGGGCACCGGCCACCTGCCGGTCGCCGCCTTCTCCGCGAAGCTGCCGCACCGCCTCGATCAACGCGAAGATTCCGTACATGCCCGGGTGAACGCAGGACAACCCGCCGCCGTTCGTGTTGACCGGCAGCCTACCGCCAGGCGCAATGGCACCGCCACGCACGAAGGCACCGCCCTCGCCCTTGGCGCAGAAGCCCAGGTCTTCAAGAAAAAGCAGCACGTTGATGGTGAAGGCGTCATACAGCTGCACCACATCGATGTCGCTCGGCGCCAGGCCGGCCATGGCAAATGCGGCGCGCCCGCTGTCGCGCGCAGCTGTCGTCGTCAGGTCGTGCATCGATGAAATCTGCCGGTTCCACACGGCCGTGCCGGTGCCCAGCACATGCACCGGCTCGCGCGGCAAGTCCCGTGCACGGTCGGCGCGCACCAGCACGAAGGCGCCCGCACCGTCGGTCACCAGGCAGCTGTCGCGCACGGTCAGCGGGTCGCAGACCATGCGTGCGACCAGCACGTCGTCTATGGAAAGCGGGTCGCGCATGAACGCCTCGGGGTTCAGCCGGGCCCAGGCGCGCGCGGCCACCGCTACCTCTGCAAGGTCGCGTCGCGTGGTGCCGAACTCGTGCATGTGGCGCGACGCGGCCAGCGCATAGGCCGAGAGCGGCTGCATCGGTTCATAAGGCGTTTCGTAAGGCTGCGGGTCGAGGTAGCGGCGGCTTGCCACCACTTCCCTGCGCCCGAAGGTGGCCGTGCGCTGCGCGCTTCCGTAGCAGACGAGCACCGCGTTGCATTGGCCGCTAGCCAGCGCCTGCATGGCCGGCAGCAGGTGCGCGATGAAGCTCGAGCCGCCGAGCATCGTGCTGTCGATGTAGCTTGGGCGAAGGCCCAGGTACTCGACAACCGGCATGGCCCACATCGTTGCGCTTGCGCTGGCGGTGCAGAGTCCGTCGATGTCCTTCATGGCCAGCCCGGCGTCGGACACAGCGCGGCGCGCAGCTTCGGCCAGCAGTTCCATGTCGGTGTGGCCGGGCGACTCGCCGCAGCCATAGGTGGCCACGCCGGCGATGGCGGCGCTGCCGCGCAGTTGCTTCAGCGTGGTCATGCGGCGTCTCCCGTGATGGCATCGAAAACCACAATGCCGCTGCCGCCGGGCGGCACCACCACGCGCGCCCGCACACGCAGGCCAATGCGCACGTCGGCCGGCGGCATGCCTTCGACGCGGCTCATCAGGCGCACGCCTTCGTCCAGCTCGACGATGCTCACGTTGTAGTCGCCACCTGCTTCAGGCTTGCGGCGCACCGTGGTCACGGCGTACACGGCGCCGGTGCCGGCAGGTGCCACCAGCGCGGGCTCTTCAGCGCCGCAGTGGGGGCACAGCACCCGCGGAAAGTACACCGCGCGCTGGCAGGCCCCGCAGCGCTGGATGAGAAAGCGGCCCGCGTCCAGCTCGGCCTGGTGGCGCGCCAGCACACCGGTGCCGGTCGGCTTTGATGTCGTCGATGAATGCGTCATTGAAATGGCCGGAGTTCGGCATGGGTTGCGTCGAGCATGCCGGCTACGCCCCATCCGCGCCATTCGCGATTCGCGAAGGGACCCCTCGGCGTGGCCGAACCGACCGGAGCGTGTGTGCAAATGATTCTTTCTGCCAACCGCTTTCAGGCTTTGTGCCATGGGCACGCGAGGCCCCTGTTTTTAGACTGCAACGCGCCCGTTCCAAATTCACCCAGGACAAAATCGATGGAGACAACCGGCGCATCGCGCCCGCCGCTGGCCGGCATTCGCGTACTCGACCTGACCCGCCTGCTGCCCGGCCCGGTCTGCACATTGCACCTGGCCGACCTTGGCGCCGAGGTGCTCAAGATCGAAGACACCGGCCTTGGCGACTACGCCGCACCGGCCCTGCGCGCCATGGTCCAGCGCAACAAGAAAGGCATGCGGCTCGACCTGAAGCAGGCCGACGGCGTGGCGCTGCTCCACCGCCTGGCCGAGAGCGCCGACGTGCTGGTCGAAGGCTTCAGGCCGGGCGTGATGGACAGGCTGGGCGTGGGCTATGCCGCGCTTTCGGCGATGAACCCGCGGCTGGTCTATTGCAGCATTACCGGCTTCGGCCAGACCGGGCCCTACCGCGACGAACCGGGGCACGACCTGAACTACTGCGCGCTCAGCGGCGTCAGCGACCAGATTGGCCGCGACGACGCGGGCCCCGCCCTCTCCAACCTGCCCATCGCAGACTTGCTCGGCGGCTCGATGAACGCGGTGATGGGCATCCTCGCAGCCTTGTTCGATGCGGCGCGCACCGGCACCGGCCGCCATGTCGACATCTCGATGGCCGACGGCGTTCTGGCGCATGCGCTGGTGCCGCTGGTCACGCTGGCCACGCAGGGCGCCACGCGCCGCGCGGGCCTCGACAAGCTCAGCGGCGCCCTGCCCTGCTATGCCATGTACCGCACGCAGGACGGACGGCACCTTTCGGTCGGCGCGCTCGAGCACAAGTTCTGGGAGCGCTTCTGCGACGTGCTCGGCCGGCCCGACCTGAAGCCGATGCACATGCCGCCCGACCGCGCCACCGCCGAGCGGGTGCGCGCCGACGTGGCCGCCCTGATCGAAGCGCGGCCGCTTGCGTATTGGGCCGATGTGTTCCATGGCCGGCAGTGCTGCGTCACACCCGTGCTGCGGCTCGAAGAAGCGTTGGCGCATGAGAATTTCATCGCGCGCGGCATGGTGCATCCACCGGTCGCCGAAGGCAGTGCGCCGCAACTGGCCTGCCCCGTGAAGATGACCGGTTTCGAGTTTTCGATCGAGCGGCCGGCACCGTCGCCGGGCCAGGACACCGACGAGGTGCTCGCCGCGCTGGGGCACGACGAGGCCGCCCGCGCCGACCTGCGCCGGCGCGGCGTGGTGGGCTGAGAGCGCGCCGCCGCCCGGTGCAGCTGCTCCTAGAATCCCGCCATGCGTGCGCCGCACGGGGCGCTGCCGCACCTCGAACGCCCATGGCCATCAGGCACACACCGACACACAGCACGCGCCACACCATCGGCATCCAGCACGTCGACCAGATCCTGATCGGCGCGCGTGCGCGGGGCGCCGATGTGGATGCACTGCTGCAGCGTGCCGGCATCTCTGCAGCGCTGCTCGATGCGCCGCTCTCCCGCGTCACGCAGGACCAGTTCGCGGCCCTCATCTTCGCGCTTCGGCATCGCCTGCGCGACGAGCTGTGGGGCCTGTGCAGCCAGCCGGTGCCGACGGGGAGCTTTGCGCAGGCCACGCGCCTCCTCATTCGCTGCCGCACGCTCGGAGAGGCCTTGACGCTGGGCCTGCGCCATTACCGTTTGCTGCTCAGCGACTTCGTGCCGCGCCTGCATGTGCAGCAAGGCGAGGCCACGTTCGCGCTGGTGCCGCGCGTGCCGCTCACGGCTTCTGTGGCTTATGCGCAGCGGGCGTTTTCTTTTCTTGCCTATGGCCTGGTCTCCTGGCTGGTTGCGCGGCGCGTGCCGCTGCTGCAGGTGGATTACCCGCACCAGGACGAGCGTGCCAGCGACGCGCCAGCCCTGTTCCAGGCACCGGTGCGTTTTGGCGCGGGCTGCACCGGCTGGCGCTTCGAGGCGCGCTGGCTCGAACTGCCGGTGGTGCAGAACGAGCAGAGCCTGGAGGAGTTTCTTCGCCAGGCGCCGGCCAGCCTGCTGGTGAAGTATCGCGACCAGACCAGCATGACCGAGCGCATCCGCCGCATCCTTCGGCGGCAGTTGGCCGATGAACTGCCCTCGCTCGAGGCGGTCGGCAAGCAGCTGGCCGTTACGCCGCAAACACTGCGCCGCCGCTTGGCCGAAGAAGGCCAGGGCTACCGCGCCATCAAGGACGACCTGCGGCGCGATGCCGCCATCGAGTACTTGGCGCGGCCCGAGCTGAACCTGGTCGAAATCGCGCAGCGGCTCGGCTTCTCCGAAGCCAGCACCTTTCACCGCGCCTTCAAGCACTGGACCGGCGTGGCCCCGGGCGAATACCGCACCACGCGACTGCGCGAGCACTGAGCCCTTCGGAGTGGCACGCTGATCGATCGTGCCAATCCGATTCATCGGTTCGGCCATGGGCCGCACTGCATCGTCTCCCTAGACTTTCCTCATCGGCCTTGCGAACTTCGCAAGGTTCGACATGACACCGGCCACCGCCGGTGATCGCCCACAGGCAGCGGTACAGCTGCCGAAAAAGACAGGAGACAGAGATGACGTATCGCGCTCTTTCCCGCCGCCAGGCCCTCGGCGCACTTGCCGCATCGGCCGCGTGCCTTGCAACGCCGGCAGCCCTGGCCCAGCCGCCCGCCTATCCGCACAAACCCGTGACGCTGATCCTGCCCTTTCCCGCGGGCGGTGCAACCGATGCGCAGATGCGCGCCATCGCATTGGCGCTGGGCAAGGAAATCGGCCAGACGGTCGTCGTGGTCAACCAGCCGGGCCTGGCCGGCACCCTGGCGCCCGCGGCCATGGCGCGCAGCGCCGCACCCGACGGCTACACCATCTCCGTCGTTCCGGCCACGCTGTTTCGCCTGCTGCATCTGCAGAAGGTGAACTACGACCCGGTGACCGACTTCACCTACATCATCAATCTCACGGGCTACACCAACGGCCTTGTCGTTCGCGACGACGCGCCGTGGAAAACGCTGCAAGACCTGCTCGACGATGCCAAGCGCCGGCCGGGGCAGATCAGCTACAGCTCGACCGGCGTGGGCAGCGGCGGCCACATTGCAATGGAACGCCTGTCGCGCGCCACGGGCGTGAAGCTCAACTTCATTCCATTCAAGGGCATGGCGGAGGAAACCAGCGCGCTGCTCGGCGGGCATATCGACGTCATTTCAGACCCCGGGTGGGGCGCACTGGTCGAAAGCGGCAAGGCCCGCGTGCTCGCCACCCTCGGCGACAAGCGCCTGAAGCGCTGGCCGCAAGTGCCCACGCTGAAAGAAATGGGCCACGACATCACAGTCAATTCGCCGGTCGGCATCGTCGGCCCCAAGGGCATGGACCCGGCCCTGGTGAAGACGCTGCACGACGCATTCCACCGCGCGATGAAAGACCCCACCTACCAGCGCGCGCTGGAGCTCTACGACCAGCCCGACATCTACATGTCGAGCGCCGCATACCAGCAATACGCCGCCGAGCAGACGGCGCGCGAGAAGACCTTCATCGAACAGCTCGGCATCAAGCTGCAGTAGCCGAGCTCCCTTTTCTTCCATCCCGTGATCCAGGAAAGACCATGAAACGCAAAGTCATCGTTGCCGGCGTCGGCATGATTCCGTTCAGCAAGCCGGGCAAGAGCGAGCCCTATCTCGTGATGGGCGAGCGTGCCGCGCGCCTTGCGCTCGACGATGCACGCGTGCCGTATGCCGAAGTGCAGCAGGCCTATGTGAGTTATGTGTATGGCGACTCGACCGCCGGCCAGGCCGCCATCTACCGCGTCGGCCTGACCGGGGTGCCGGTGTTCAACCTCAACAACAACTGCTCCAGCGGATCGAGCGCGCTCTTCCTGGCGCGGCAGGCCGTCGAGAGCGGGATGGTCGAATGCGCGCTGGCGCTCGGCTTCGAGCAGATGGTGCCGGGCGCGCTGAAGGGCGCGTACGACGACCGGCCCTCGCCGATGGCGCGCTTCGCCGAAGAGATGACGACCCTCCAGGGCTTCGACCCGGCCGCGCCGCGCGCCGCGCAGTTTTTCGGCGGCGCGGGGCGCGACTACATGAAGGAACACGGCATCCGCGCCGACACCTTCGGCCGTATCTCCGTCAAGGCGCGCCAGCATGCGGCGCGCAACCCGATGGCGGTGTTTCGCGACACCGTCACGCTCGACGAGGTGATGGCCGCGCCCACCGTGTTCGAGCCCATGACGCGGCTGCAGTGCTGCCCGCCCACCTGCGGCGCCGCCGCGGCGGTGGTGTGCTCGGAAGACTTTGCGCGACGCCACGGCATCGACACCACGGTTTCGATTGCTGCGCAAGCCATGACGACCGACACGCCCAGCACCTTCGACTCGCACGACATGCGCAAGGTGGTCGGCTACGACATGACGGTGGCGGCTGCCCGCCAGGTGTACGAGGCAGCCGGCATCGGCCCCGAAGACATCGACGTGGTGGAGCTGCACGACTGCTTCACCGCCAACGAGCTCATCACCTACGAAGGGCTCGGCCTCACCCCCGAAGGCACGGCCGAGAAGTTCATTCTGGAAGGCGACAACACCTATGGCGGCCGCGTGGTCACCAACCCTTCCGGCGGTTTGCTCTCTAAGGGGCACCCCCTGGGCGCGACCGGACTGGCCCAATGCGCCGAACTCACCTGGCAGCTGCGCGGCCAGGCCGACCAGCGGCAGGTGGAAGGCGCGCGCCTCGCGCTGCAGCACAACCTCGGGCTGGGCGGCGCCTGCGTGGTCACGCTCTACCAGCGCGCTTGAGGGGCAGCCGCATGATCGACCGTAGCTTCATCGGCCACACCCTGCCGGCCTTCGATGTGCGCGTGGAGGCCGGCCGGCTGCGCTTCTTCGCCAAGGCCACGGGCCAGACCGATCCGCTGTATGTCGATGAAGAAGCCGCGCGCGCGGCCGGCCTGCCCGGCTTGCTCGTACCGCCCACATTCCTGTTCTGCCTTGAGATGGACGCGCCCGATCCGGCCGCCATCCGCAATCTGCTGGGCATGGACTACCGGAAGCTCCTGCACGGCGAGCAGCAGTTCACGTATCACGCACCGGCGCATGCCGGCGACACGCTGCGCTTCGAGCAGCGCATCGAAGACATCTACGACAAGAAAGGCGGCGCGCTGGAGTTTGTGGTGCGCCGCACGCAGGTGCACAACCAGCGCGATGCATGCGTGGCCGAACTGCGCACCGTGACCGTGCTGCGCAACGCCTGAACGGGTCTGAACCGCATCACCGTGACTTCAACAACCTCGCACACTCCCCGGTTCGACAGCCTGCAGGTCGGCGACACGCTGCCTGCGCTGCAACTCGAACCCGTTTCGCGCCTGATGCTCGCGCTGTACTGCGGCGCATCGGGCGACCACAACCCGATTCATGTCGACATCGACTTCGCGCGCAGTGCCGGGCAGGCCGACGTGTTCGCCCACGGCATGCTGTCGATGGCCTGGCTCGGCCGGCTGCTGACCAACTGGGTGCCGCCCTCGGCGCTGCGCAGCTACGGCGTGCGCTTTGCGGCCATCACGCATGTGGGCGACCGCGTGCGCTGCGAAGGCCGCGTGGCGGAGAAGTTCGAAGCGGGCGGCGAGCGCCGCGTACGGCTCGAGCTCTCTACCGTCGACCAGGACGGCCAGGTCAAGCTCAGCGGCGACGCCGTGGTGGCCCTGCCCTGATCTCTTCATCTTCTCGAACGCATTCCAATCCATGAACAAGTTGAACAAGTTGCACGACAAGGTCGCCCTGGTATCGGGCTCGGGCCGCGGCATCGGCCGCAGCATCGCACTCAAGCTCGCGAGCGAAGGCGCTCGCGTGGTCGTCAACGATCTCGACGAGGCTCCGGCCGCTGAAACGGTCGCCGCCATCCGCGAGGCCGGCGGGCAGGCCGTGGCCTGCATCGGAAGCGTGACGCAGCCGGACTTCGGCGCGCGCTTTGTCGGCACCGCAATCGAGACCTACGGCGGGCTGGACATCATCGTCAACAACGCCGGCTACACCTGGGACAACGTCATCCAGAAGATGAGCGACGAGCAGTGGGAAGACATCCTCGCCGTGCACCTGACCGCGCCTTTCCGCATCCTGCGTGCCGCGGCCGATTTCATCCGCAAAGCGTCGAAGCGCGAGGCCGAGGCTGGCACGCCGGTGCTGCGCAAGGTGGTGAACATCTCGTCGACCTCCGGCGTCTACGGCAACGCGGGGCAAGCCAACTACGCGGCGGCCAAGTCGGGCATCAACGGGCTGACCAAGGCGCTTGCAAAGGAATGGGGCCGCTACAAGGTCAACGTGAACAGCGTGGCCTTCGGCCTCATCAAGACACGGCTGACCGAGGCGGACGCCAATGCCGACGCCAGCATCGACATCGACGGGCGCCAGATCAAGGTCGGCGTCAACCCGCAGATCCTGAAGAACGCCGAATCGCTCATTCCGCTGGGCCGCGGCGGCACCGCCGAAGAAGCAGCAGGCGCCGTCTACCTGTTCTGCATTCCCGAGTCGGACTACGTGAGCGGACAGGTGCTGGTCTGCGGCGGCGGCCGCTCCTGAACCGGAGCCGAGAGCAATGCCCTTGCCTACCGCAGCCCGCCCCTGGATGGACGCCGAATTGTCCATGCTGGCCAACACCGCGCGCCGCTTCTTCGAAACGGAATGTGTGCCGCGCCAGGAAGAATGGGCGCGCCAGCACCACCCAGACCGCGCCATCTGGCGCCGCGCGGGCGAGCTCGGCCTGCTGTGCCCCGGCATTCCGGAAGCGTACGGTGGCGGTGGCGGCGGCGTGCTGCACGAGGCGGTCATCTGCGAAGAGCAAGGCCGCGCACTGGTCAACAGCTTCAGCCTCAACGTGCACAGCGGCATCCTCGCGCACTACCTGCTGGGCTACGGCTCCGAAGAGCAAAAGCTGCGCTGGCTCCCGAAGATGGCCACCGGGGACATGGTCGGCGCCATTGCCATGACGGAACCCGGCGCGGGCACCGACCTGCAGCGCATCAAGACCTCGGCGCGGCTGGACGGCGACTGCTATGTGCTGAACGGCGCCAAGACCTTCATCACCAACGGCCTGCATGCCGACCTGGTGTGCGTGGCGGTAAAAACCGACCCGGCGCTCGGTGCCAAGGGGGTTTCGCTCTTGATGGTGGAAACAGCCGACCTGCCGGGCTTCCGGCGCGGCAAGCTGCTCGAGAAAGTCGGGCAGCGCGGCCAGGACACGGTCGAGCTGTTTTTCGACGACGTGCGCGTGCCGGCGTGCAACCTTCTCGGCGACACCGAAGGCCGCGGCTTCGTTCAGCTCATGCAGCAGCTGCCGCGCGAGCGGCTGCTCATTGCGGTGGGCGCTGCTGCCACCATGCAGCGCGCGGTGGACGACACCGTGGCCTACGCCACGCAGCGCCAGATCTTCGGCGACACGCTGATGAGCCTGCAGAACACCCGTTTTCGGCTGGCCGAATGCCAGACGCAGGCCACCATGGCGCGCAGCTTTGTCGACGACTGCATGGCGCGCCTGTTGCGCGGCGAGCTCGACGGCGCGACCGCCGCCATGGCCAAGTGGTGGATCACCGACGCACTGTGCCGCGTGGCGGACGAATGCGTGCAGATCCATGGGGGCTACGGCTACATGACCGAGTACCCGATTGCGCGCATCTGGGCCGACGCGCGCGTCGGCCGCATCTACGGCGGTTCGAACGAGGTGATGAAGGAAATCATCGCCCGCGCGATCGAGCCCTGACGTCGAAGCCATGCAGCAAGAACCGGTTCCGCCGCCCATGACCGACTGCCCTGCTCTCGCGGAAACTCCGCCACCGCATTGGCCGCGCGGGCTGCCCGCGCGCATCCATGTGCCGCGCATCACGCTCTGGCAGCAGCTCGAATCGGCGGCGCTGCGCTTTCCGGACAAGCCCGCCATCTTTTTCTGCGAGAACGCCGTCACCTATGCCGCGCTGCGCGACCAGGCCGTGCGGCTGGCCGGGCACCTGCAGCAGCACGGCGTGAATCGCGGCGACCGGGTGCTGCTTCTGAGCCAGAACTGCCCGCAATTCGTCGTCGCGTTCCACGCCATCGTGCGCGCGGGCGGTGTGGTGGTTCCGATCAATGCCATGAGCACCGCGGCCGAGGTGTCGCACTACCTGGCCGACAGCGGCGCCCGCGTGGCTTGCGTGGCACAGGAGCTGCTCGCGGCGGTGGCGCCGGCGCTGCAGGACGGGCGGCTCGCACATGCCGTCGTGCACACCTACTCGGATGCTTTGCTGCACCCGCCCACGCAGCCGGTGCCCGATGCCGTTATGGCGGCACGCCTGCCGCTCGACGTGCCCCGCGCGGTGGCGTGGCAGGCCGCACTGGCCGACGCACCGCCGCCGCGCGAGATGGACGTGCAGCCCACCGACCTGTGCCTGCTGCCCTACACCTCCGGCACCACGGGCCACCCCAAGGGCTGCATGCACACGCACCGCACCGTGCTGGCTTCGACGTACGGCGCCGTCCTGTGGCGCGGCCTGCATGCCGAGGCAGTGGTGCTCGCGGTGGCGCCGCTCTTTCACATGCTCGGGCTGCAGAACGCGATGCTGATGCCCCTTTCGCAAGGCGCGACTGTCGTGATGCTGCCGCGCTGGGATGTGGCGGCCGCGGGCCGCGCCATCGAGCGCTACCGCGTCACCACCTGGGCCGCACCGCCCGCCATGCTGAACGACTTCTTCGCCCACCCCGAAACCGCGCAGCGCGACCTGCGCAGCCTCAGCATGCTCAACGGCGGCGGTGCGCCGATGCCGCAGGCCGTTGCCACGCTGCTGCGGGAACGTTTCGGCATTTCGTACGTGGAAGGCTACGGCCTCACCGAGACGGCCTCTTTCCTGCACGGCAATCCGCCGGGCAATGGCAAGACGCTTTCGCTCGGCCTGCCGGCCTTCGGCGTCGAATCGCGCATCGTCGATCCGGTCACGCTGGCGCCGCTGCCCGACGGCGAAGTCGGCGAACTCGTCACGCACGGCGAGCAGCTCATGCTCGGCTACTGGAACAACCCACAGGCCAATGCAGCCGCCTTCTTCGAGCGCGACGGCAAGCGCTTCTTTCGCACCGGCGACCTCGCCTGCCGCGATGCGGACGGCTTCTTCTTCATGCGCGACCGGCTCAAACGCATGATCAACGTCAGTGGCTTCAAGGTGTGGCCGGCCGAGGTGGAAGACCTTCTTCACCAGCACCCGGCCGTGCACGAGGCCTGCGTGGTGGCCGTGCCAGACGCCCGCCAGGGTGAGTCGGTTCGGGCCCTGGTGGTGTGCAGGCCCGGCGCGCAGGTTGACGCGGAAGGCATTGCCGCGTGGTGCCGCGAACGGCTTTCGGCCTACAAGGTGCCGCGCAGCGTGGTGTTCCGCAACGCCCTTCCCAAATCCGAGACCGGCAAGGTGCAGTGGCGGCTGTTGCAGGAAGAGGCCATTGCCGAAGCCGAACGCGCCGCGCATTGACGAAAACAAAGGAGACAAGCATGCAGACCTCATCTTTTTCTTCCGCTCCTGCGGGCCTGACACGCCGGGCACTCGGCGCCGGTGCGCTTGCTGCATTCGGCGCGGCGGCACTCGGGCGGCACACCGCGGCACTGGCGGCGGAGTTTCCATCCAAGCCCATCACCGTCATCCTCCCGTTTCCGCCGGGCGGCATGCTCGACGCGGTGGTGCGCGCCATGCTGGACGCGGCCTCGCACGAGATCGGCCAGCCCTTCGTGCTGACGCACAGGGCGGGCGCAGGCGGCGTAACCGGTACCGCCATCCTCACCACCATGGGCGATGCCGATGGCTACACGCTGGCCGTGATGCACAACACCGTCATCCGCCAGCCGCACATGATCAAGGTGCCGTGGGACCCGCGGACCGACTTCAGCTACGTGATCGGCATGGCCAGCCTGGCCACCGGCATTGCCGTGGCGGCCGATGCGCCATGGAAGAACCTTGCGGACCTGCTGGCCGATGCGAAGAAGCGCCCGGGCGAGATCAGCTGGGGCAATGTCGGCAGCACCAGCATCAACCGCATCTATGCCGAGCGGCTGGCGCGCGCGGCGGGCGTCAAGTTCAACTTCATCCCGTTCAAGGGCGGCAACGAGCAGCTCACCGCGCTCATCGGCCGACACCTCGATGTGTCGGGCGACCCGGGTTTCGGTGCGATGGCGATGGGCGGCAAGGTGCGCGTGCTGGCCACCTTCACCGAAGAGCGGCTGAAGCGCTGGCCCGCCGTGCCGACCGTGAAGGAACAGGGCTACGACCTGGTGATCCAGTCGCCGTTCGGGCTGGTGGCACCGAAGAACCTCGATGCGAAGATTTCCGCCCGCTTGCAGACGGCCCTGCGCAAGGGCATGGAAGACCCGGCCTACCAGCGCCTTTTGAGCGACTTCGATCTTGCGGCGTGGCCGATGGACAGCACGGCGTTCCGCGCCTACGCGCAAGCCCAGTACACACGCGAGAAGCAGATGCTCGACGAAGTCGGCTTCAAACCCGAATGAACCTCGTGCAGATGAACGAAACCCTTACCGAACCGGAATCGACCGCGCGCCCCGTGGCAGGACCGGAGCGCCATGTGCCCTTTCTCGAACTGCTGGCCGCCAGGCGCGACTTCGCCGCCGACGGCAAGGCAATCGTCTCGCTCGAACTGCGGCCCGAGCTGTGCAACAACCACGGCGGCGGCCATGGCGGCGTGGTCATGACGCTGCTCGACAGCGCCATGGCGCACGCCGCGCTCAGCCGCATCGACTACAGCCGCGAAGTGGTGACCATCGACATGCACATCGGCTTCATGCGCCCTGCGTCGGGCCGGCTGGTGGCCACCGGCCGCGCGACGGGCGGCGGGCGCTCGGTGTGCTTTTGCGAGGCCGAGCTGGTCGACGGCAGCGGCACGGTGGTGGCCAAGGCAATGGGCACCTTCCGCTACCGCGCGCCGGCCGATGCAAACGCCACCGGCGCGCCTCGCCCCAACTGAACCCACTCGGCTGGAGACACACATGTACCTGACACAGGGCCTGCACCGCGCCGTGCAGCGTCACCCCCACAAGACAGCACTGCGCCACGTGGCGGAAGACTCGGAACGCTCGCTCGACTTTGACGAGCTGCTGGACGCGGTCGCGCGCCATGCCGCGGCACTGCAAGCAAGAGGCATACGGCCCGGCGACCGCGTGGCGCTGCTGGCGCCCAACAGCGACCGCCTCATCGTGGCGCTGTGGGCCTGCTGGTGGCTGGGCGCCGTGGCGTGCCCGCTGAACACGCGCTGGAGCGTGCCCGAATTGCGCTTTGCACTGGCCGATGCGGGCGCCCTGCTTCTGGTTACCGATAACGCCCTGGGCGAAACCGCCGCACTGCTGGGCGACCTGGCACCCGTGGTTTCATTCAGCGCGCTGGCCGGCGAGGCCGCGGGCCGCGCCCCGCTGCCCGACAGCCGCACCGGCGGCGACGCGCTGTGCACCCTGCTCTACACCGGCGGCACCACCGGGCGCTCGAAGGGCGTGATGCTCTCGCATGCCAATTTTTGGACGGCTTCGATGACGCGCGGCGCCGAGTTGCCGAACTCGCCCGACAGCGTAGCGCTGCTGGTGGCGCCGCTGTTCCATGTGGCCGGCATGGGGCGGCTGGTGGGCCAGTCGATGGTCGGCGGCACCTGCCTCACGATGCCGAGCTTTCGCCCGGAGCCGGTGCTCGCGGCCATCGAGCGCCACGGCATCACCGACACGGTGATGGTGCCGAGCATGCTGCAGAGCGTGCTCGACTGGCCGCATTTCGACTCGGCGCGCGCGCAGTCGCTCAACCGCATTGCGTTCGGCGCCGCACCCATGCCGCCCGATCTGCTGGACCGCGCCCTCCAGGCATGGCCCGAAGCCGAGTTCTTCCAGGCGTACGGGCTGACTGAAACCGCAGGCGCCGTCTGCATCAACCCGCCGCAGAACCACCGCGGTGCGGCGCGCCTTGCGGACCGCTGGCGCTCTGTCGGCCGGGCCGGTCTGGGCGCGGAGATCCGCATCGTCGACGAATCGGGCGCCGAGCTGCCGCGCGGCGTTGTCGGAGAAATCGTGGTGCGCGGCCCCATGGTCACGCGCGGCTACTGGAACCTGCCGGAGACCACCCAACAGGCGTTCCACGAGGGCTGGTTTCGCACTGGCGACGCTGCGCGCATGGACGAAGACGGCTACATCTTCATTGCCGACCGGCTGAAGGACATGATCATTTCGGGAGGCGAAAACGTCTACTCCGGCGAGGTCGAGGCGGCGCTGCGCAGCCATCCGGCAGTGTCCGACGCCGCGGTGATCGGTGTGCCCGACACGCGCTGGGGCGAAGCGGTGCATGCGGTGGTCGTGGTGCGCCAAGGGCACCCGGCGGCCGGTGCGGCCAGCGATGCCATTGCCGCGGAACTCATCGCCGAGCTTACGGCGTGGTGCCGCCGCGAGCTGGCCGGCTACAAATGCCCGCGCAGCATCGCCTTTGCCAAAAGCCTGCCGATGAGCGCCGCCGGCAAGGTGCTCAAGACCGCCTTGCGCGCCACATATGGCCGATGAGATCGCCGCTGAGATGTCCACTGGGGAACACGCCGAAGCCGAAGCCCGCCGCAACGCCTACGCCCGCGTGCCCTTCACGCGGATGATGGGTGTGCAGCGCGCCTATTCGGAAGGCGGCCGGGCACGGCTTTTGATCGATGCGCGGCCCGAGCTGCAAAACGTGATCGGCGCAGTGCATGGCGGGGTGATCCTCACCATGCTCGACGTGGTGATGGCGAGCGCGGCCGTCTCGCTGGTCGACTTCACCAAGACCGCCGTCACGCTGAACCTGAACACCAGCTTCGTGCGGCCCGGGCTCGGCCGCATCGTGGCCGACGGCTTTGCGCTGGAGACCAACGACGGCGTCGTTTCCTGCTCGGCCGAAGCGCGCGACGTAAGCGGCGAACTGGTCGCCAGCGCGCTCGGATCGTTTCGCTACCTGCCGCTGCCGCCGTCGGAAGCCTGAGCGCGGCGGTGTCCTTTCCATCATTCATACATCGCCCATGACCGAACACGCAGAAGCTTCTCTCGCTCCGCCGCCCGAAGCGGCCTTCGACTTCCAGGGCCGAGCGGTTTTCGTCGCCGGTGGAAGCAGCGGCATCAATCTTTCGATTGCCGAGGCTTTTGCCCGTCGCGGCGCCAGCGTGGGCATTGCAAGCCGCTCGGCGGAACGCGTGGCGGCCGCCGTCGAGCGGCTGCGCAGCCATGGCGGCCGCGCCGAAGGCTGGAGCGCAGACGTGCGCGATGCGGACAGCATCGGCGCCGCGCTGGCCGCGGCGCACGAGGCCTTCGGGCCCATCGATGTGCTGGTGTCGGGTGCTGCGGGCAACTTCGTGGCGCCTGCACTCGGCATGTCGAGCAAGGGCTTTCGCACGGTGGTCGACATCGACCTGGTGGGCACCTTCAACGTGCTGCGCTCGGCGCATGAATTCCTGCGGCGGCCGGGCGCATCGGTCATCAACATCTCGGCGCCGCAGGCGGCCAACCCCACGCCCTACCAGGCGCATGTGTGCGCCGCCAAGGCGGGTGTCGACATGCTCACGCGCGTGCTGGCCATGGAATGGGGCGCCGACGGCGTGCGCGTCAATTCGATCGTGCCGGGCCCCATCGGCGACACCGAAGGCGTGCGCAGGCTGGCGCCCGGCCCCGAGGCGCTTGCGGCCATGGCGGCTTCCATTCCGCTCGGACGCTTCGGCCGCACCGAAGACGTCGCGCTGATGGCGCTGATGCTGAGCTCGCCCTGGTCCAGCTTCGTCACGGGCGCTGTCATTCCGGTGGACGGCGGCAGTTCGCTCGCCGGCGGGCGCGACCTGAGTTCCGCGCTCAAGCCGGCGGCCTGAATCCATCTCTTCTTCTACGCCATGACCACACCCGAAGCTTCCCCTACCTACGAGCGCATCCGCTTCGAAACCGAGGGCCCAACGGCCGTGTTGACGCTCGACGACCCCGCCACACGCAACGCGCTCGGCCCGGCGATGCGCGAAGAAGTGGCCGATGCGGTACAGCGCGTTCGGCGCGACCGCAGCGTGCGCGCGCTCGTCATAACCGGTGCCGGCGGGCACTTCTGCTCCGGCGGCGACCTGCGCAGCATTGCAAGCGCGGGGCTGGACAACCAGGGCTGGCGCGAGCGCCTGCATGACCTGCACGGCTGGCTGCGCGACCTCATCACGCTCGACCGCCCCGTGGTTGCGGCGGTCGACGGTGCGGCCTTCGGCGCCGGCTTCGGCCTGGCCATGGCCGCCGACTTCGTGATTGCCACGCCGCGGGCGCGCCTGTGCGTGTCCTTCATCAAGATCGGCCTCGTGCCCGACTGCGGCACCTTCTATACCCTGCCGCGCATCGTCGGTGCGCAACGCGCCAAGGAGCTGATGCTTTCAGGCCGCGAAGTCGGCGGCGAAGAAGCGCTGCGCCTGGGCATGGCCATGGAGCTGCAGGCGCCCGAGCAATTGCTGCCCCGCGCACGCGCGCTCGCGGACAGCTTTGCAGGCGCATCGCCCTCGGCGGTAAGCCTCATCAAGCGCAGCCTGGCTGCTTCGGACGACCTGGACACCCGGCTCGAACTGGAGGCCAGCGCCCAGGCGCTGGCGATGGGAACCACGGGCCACCGCGAAGCCGTGGCGGACTTCCTCGCCAAGCGCGCGCCGCGCTTCCAGTGGCCGGGCTGAACGCACGACGGGCCTTCTGACCGGCGAGCTACCGCGGCTCGCCAATTGAATATTGCACGTGCCACGTGCACGGCCGCACCAGTTCCGAGCACCAGTTCTCTTCAACCACCGTCCTTGGCCTGTAGCGTCAAAGGCCTTCACTGGCGAAGCGGCGATTCACCCGCGCAGGCACGGTCTTTGCATGACCAGGAAATCACGGTGTAACGAAGCACCGCTTTGGTGTGGTTTTCGCGGTCTTGCGAACACCCGGCGCAAGAGGCGCCAGCACCTTCAGCCCGCACTCTGCGGGCGCCCCTCCCCCCAACCCCGCTCGTCAATGCAGCCACGCAAGGCTGCGTTGCGGCATTTGCATTTGAAAGGCCCCACCCCATGAAGAAACTCAAGCTCGTGATGGTCGGCAACGGCATGGCCGGCGTACGCACGCTGGAG
>NZ_JBBCBO010000032.1:0-48610 GCF_037203865.1 Variovorax sp. CCNWLW186
ATAAAGGAGGAGGCCGCAGGCCGGGGGACATTCGCGGAGAAAGGTACCCCGTCGGCGGGTGCGCCGCCCTGAACAGCAACGCTCCCAACGCGAAGCACCGAATCAGCTAAGGGAAACCCCGTCTGCCTCGCCCTCACGCCCCCGAGATACTCCGGAAGTCACACCCGGACACCCCGAAGCGGGTCCACTCCAAAGGCGCAAACCCATGGCAGGCAAGAACTCGCTCTATCCGATTCCGCATCCGGCAAAGAAACCGTTCGTCGGCAACCTGCTGTCGATCGGGTCCGACTCTCCCGTGCTGGACATGTGGCGGATCGCGCAGGAGCTTGGCGGAATCTACTGGCTCGACATGCCGGGCATGCCGGTGATCGTGGTGTCGTCGCCCGCGCTGGTCGACGAGCTGTGCGAAGAGGCGCGCTTCGACAAGAGCACGCGCGGTGCGCTGCGCCGGTTGCGTGCCGCGTCACACGGGCTCTTTACCTCCGATACCCACGAGGAAACCTGGTCCAAGCCGCACAACATCCTGTTGGCCAACTTCAGCCAGCGCGCAATGCAGGCTTATCACCCGATGATGCTGGACATTGCGAGCCAGCTGGTCACCAAGTGGGAGCGCTTGAACTTCGACGAAGAGGTGGACGTGGTGCGCGACATGACCGCGCTCACCCTCGACACCATCGGCCTGTGCGGCTTTGGCTACCGCTTCAATTCGTTCTACCGCGAAGGTTTTCATCCCTTCGTCGATGCGATGGTGCGCACGCTCGAAACGGTGCAGAACCGCCGCGGCCTGCCGCTCGAGGAGCTCATGCTCAAGAAGGAGCTTGCGCAGCAGCGCAAGGACATCCGCTACATGCACAAGATGGTGGAAGACATCATCGAGGAGCGACGCGCGAGCGGCGCCGACATTGCCACCAAGCCCGACCTTTTGAGCTACATGATCGCCGGCGTGGACAAGAAGAGCGGCGAGCAGCTCACCGACAAGATGATCCGCGACGAGTGCATCGAGTTTCTTATCGCCGGGCATGAGACCACGAGCGGCCTGCTCTCTTTTGCGATCTACTTCCTGCTCAACAACCCCGAGGCCATGGCCAAGGCGCAAGCCGAGGTCGACAGCGTGCTGGGCGGCGACACCTCGCAGAAGCCCACCTATGCGCAGGTGAACCGGCTGACCTACGTGCTGCAGGTGCTGAAGGAGTCGCTGCGCCTGTACCCGACCGCGCCCGCGATCTCGATGCGTGCGAAGGAAGACACCACGATTGGCGGGCAGTACACGATCAAGAAGAACAACATGGTCATCATGCATGCGCTCGCGCTGCATCGCGACAAGGGCATCTGGGGCGAGAACGCAGACCAGTTCAACCCTGACAACTTCAGCCGCGAGGCCGAGCGCGAGCGGCCGGTCAACGCCTTCAAGCCCTTCGGCAACGGGCAACGCGCCTGCATCGGGCGGCAGTTTGCGCTGCAGGAGGCGGTGCTCACGCTGGGCATGATCCTGCAGCGCTTCCACCTGGTCGATCACACGGGCTACAAGCTCAAGATCAAGGAAGCGCTGACGATCAAGCCCGAGAACTTCAAGATCAAGGCGCTGCTGCGCGACCCGGCGTCGCGCCCGCGCGGCAACGGCGAGATTGCCGCCACAACGCCGGATGCGCCGGCCAAACCCGCGGCGCGCAAGCCGCAGGCCGCGCGCCACGGCACATCCCTGCTGGTGCTGCAGGGCTCCAACCTGGGCACGGCCGAAGACCTGGCGCGCCAACTGGCCGAGGCCGGCGAGCTGCGCGGCTTCTCCACGCAAGTGGCTTCGCTCGACGACTACGCTGAGCGGCTGCCGGCGAACGGCGCGGTGGCAATCGTCTGCGCCTCCTACAACGGCGTGGCGCCGGACAACGCGGCTGAGTTCCACCGCTGGCTCGACAAGGCCGACGACTCGCTCAACGGCGTGCGCTTCAGCGTGTTCGGCTGCGGCAATACCGATTGGGCCGCCACCTACCAGGCGGTGCCGCGCCGCATCGACGAGCGGCTCGGGGCGCTGGGCGCCACGCGCGTGCATCCACGCGGCGAAGGCGACGCGCGCGAAGACATGGATGGCGCCTTCCAGGACTGGAGCGACGCGCTCTGGCCCGAGCTGGTGAAGACCTTCGGCATCCAGGCCGGCGCCGACACGCCCGTCGAGGCCGAGCCGCTCTACACACTAGAAGAGCTGCCGCCGCCACAGAAGAACGCGCTGGTCGATGCGCTCGGCGCGGTGGCGCTGCGCGTGGTGGAAAACCGCGAACTGCAGAGCCCCGGCAGCGATGCGGGGAGCAGCCGATCCACGCGCCATGTCGAGCTGATGCTGCCCGAAGGCGTCGACTACGTGCCCGGCGATCACCTGAGCGTGGTGCCGCGCAACAGCCCCGCGCAGGTGGAGCGCGCGATGGCCCGCTTCGGGTTCGACCGCTCCGCGCATGTGCGGCTGCATGCCGCAGCCGGCCGCAAGGCCGCCCTGCCGGTCGACCAGGTGGTGGCGGTCGACCGCCTGCTGGGCGACTACGTCGAGCTGCAGGACGTGGCCACGCGCAAGCAGATTGCCACGCTCGCCGCCTATACGGAGTGCCCGTTCACCAAGCCCAGGCTCATGGCGCTCTCCGGCAGCGACGAGGCTTCGCAGGCCGCCTACAGGGCCGAGGTGCTGCACAAGCGCAAGTCGCTGCTCGACCTGCTCGAGGAGCACCGCGCCTGCCAGGTGCCGTTCGCGGTGTTTCTTGAAATGCTCTCGCCGCTCTCGCCGCGGTATTACTCAATTTCGTCGTCGCCCTCGATGACGCCGGGACGGTGCAGCGTCACGGTGGGCGTGGTGAGCGCGCCGGCGCTTTCGGGCAACGGCACCTTCGAGGGCGTGTGCTCCAACTACCTGGCGCGCGCGGAAGCGGGCGACACGGTGCACGGCGTGATTCGCGAAACCACGGCCGAAGGCTTTCGCCTGCCCGAGGACGCGCAGCGCCCGCTCATCATGATCGGCCCCGGCACCGGCCTTGCGCCGTTTCGCGGCTTTCTGCAGGAGCGGGCATCACGGGTCGAGCGGGGCGAAGCGCTGGGCGATGCGATGCTGTTCTTCGGCTGCCGGCACCCGGAGCAGGATTTCATCTACGCGGAAGAACTCAAGGCCTGGTCGCACCGCGGGCTGATGAAGCTGCACACGGCCTTCTCGCGCTCGGGCGAACGCAAGGTGTATGTGCAGGACCTCATCCGCGAGCAGGGCGCGGCCGTGTGGAAGCTGCTGGAAGCGGGCGCGGTGATCTACGTCTGCGGCGACGGCTCGCGCATGGAGCCCGACGTGCGCCGCACGCTCGCCGACCTGGCCCGCGAGCATGGGCACGACAGCAATGCCTGGATGGACAGGATGATTGCCGACCAGCGCTACGTGCTCGACGTGTGGGCCGGGGCCTAGCCCCTTCGGCTCAGCTCAGACCTCGCGGTCTGGATCGGGATAGACCAGCGGCCCGAGCAGGCCGCGGTTGAAGGGCTTCCACTTGCCCTCCGGCTGCGCAAGGCGGTCGGCCACCGCGTAGAGCACGGCGGGATGGCCGCCGAGCCCCAGATGGCTTGCCACCACCTCGATGTTCTCGGCCTTGGGGCCGGGCTTCTCAAGGCTGCAGCGCCATGCGACGACACCGTCGGTGCGGCTGAAGATCGACGTGGTGGGCACCGGCGGCGTGGGCTGCACGAACTTCATGCGGCGCGGGTCGTGCGAGCTCTGGCCGCTCACACCTTCGTACACCCGCCAGGCGTTGGTGGCGCGCGGACTGCCGGAGAACGGGCTGCCCAGGGTGATGACGTTGCGCACCAAGTCGGGCTGCGCGGACGCCAGAAGCCGCGCATAGATGCCGCCAAGGCTCCAGCCGATCACGCTGACCTTCTGGCCGCTCTTTTCATGCAGCGACTTGAGGAGCGCCAGCATGCCGTCTTCCACGCCTTCGCGCGGACCGAAGTTGCGGCCCAGGCCCCAGCCATGCGCGTCGTAGCCGCGGCTGCGCAGGTAGCGGCGCAGCAGCAGCGTGGAGCCGTCGCCCGCCACGAGCCCCGGCAACACGATCACCGGGTGCCCGTCGCCGCGCGGCGTGAGCTGCAGCAGCGGCCACATCGCCACGCCGGCACCTGTTTCCCAGAGTGCGCGTGCTTCGGCCAGCATCAGCAGGCCCGATGGTGGCGCAATGTGGTCTCGGGTGGCGGTGGTCATGAGGGCGGAATTCCTATGTCTTCTGTTTCGCTGTTGTGTGGGACGAGCATGGCGAACCAAAGTTTCACCGCTTCGTCGGACAACAGCGATGTTTATCCGAGGTATTTGCCCCGCAGGTAATCAAGGTAAGCCCTCGATTCGCTGGAAACATACGGGGAAATCAAGGTGAGCGTGTAAAAAGCCGCCAGTCCCGGGTCGGCCTGCGCCAGCGCATCGCGCCCCGGCACCAGGCGCTCGAACGAGAGCCAGCAGGTGGTGGTGAAAACCATCTGCAAGGCCAGGATGCGCGCCTGCTCCGCGCTGGTCTGGATAACGCCCGAGGCCACCAAGCCTTCGCAAAGCGCCTGGGCCGCCAGCAGGTTCTGCGCGGTGAGCGCCTGCGCGCGCTGGCCCAGCGCAGGGTATTCGCCGGCCAGGAAAGCCATGTCGCGGTAGATGAAACGGTACTCGTCGATGGCCTCGAAGCGCAGGTGCAGCGCAAGCCAGAGGTCGTCGATGGCGGCAATCGAATCCGAAGATCCATTGAGCACTTCGAGCCGCTGCTCGAAGCGCCTGAACAGCCACTCGACGATCAGCTGCTTGGCCTTGAAGTGATAGTGCAGGTTGCCCGGACTCATGCCGAGCTCGGCCGCAATCTTGTGGGTGGACACCGCCGCAAGGCCTTCCGCATTGAACAGCGCAAGGCTGGCCTGCAGGATGCGATCGCGCGTGGTGTTGGAACTGGCCACAACCGGCTGGTGCGTGCGTCGGTGTTCGCTGGGCCGGGGCTCAGCGCTTGCCGCTGCCGCGCGGGCCGGCGTTCTTCGGGTCGAGTTGGGCGAGGCGTTCGCGCAGCTGGGCCACTTCCGCGCGCAGTGCCTGCACCTCTTGCGCGCTGGGCATGCCGAGCCGCTCCAGGGCGGTGGCTACGCGCTGGTCGAACACGTCTTCGAATTTGCGAAGGCCAAAACTGTCGAGGCTTGGAAAGCCACGCGTGAGCGGCGCCTTGGTGGCGCCGGCGGTTGCGTCGAACTTGCCCTGGCCGATACCGAGCAAGCCTTCAATCACGTTGGCTTGGCGCTTGGCGACGTCGTCGCGCACATTGCCAAGGGCTTTCAGGCCCGCGCGAAGCAGGCCCTCGGCGCCGCCGGTCTTTTCGGCGGGCCGGGGCTTGGGTGCAGCAGCAGATTTCTTCTTTGCCGCCGCAGCCGTTTTCCTGGCTGCAGGCGCTTTTTTGGCCGCGGAGGCTTTCTTCGCAGGCACCGCCCTCTTCTTCAGATCTTCAGTCGAATCAGTCGAACGGGGCCGGGTCGCCATGCGTTGTTTGCTCCAGGGTCAGGTCAGACCGCCTTGCGGGCGGCGGTGCGGCGAACCGGCTTCTTGGCGGCTGCCGCCTTGGCCTTCACGGTGCGCACGGGCTTGGTTTCTTCGGTGCCGCTCACGCGCACTTCGATCTGCTTGGCACCGGCCGCGACCTTGTCGGCGATTTGCACCGACACGTTGGCGATGGGCTGGTTCAGCGCGTTGAAGGTCTTGACCACCGAGGTGACCACAGGCGACTCGACACCTGCCACGCGGCCGGCCACGGCTTCGATGCCGCTGGTCGTGCCCGCGGCCACCCGGTCCATCACCGAGACGATGCGGCCGGTGTCGATGTCCAGGCGGTTGGCCAGGAAGCCGTTGATCTTTTCCTGCGCGCCGATCAGGTTGGCCTTGACCTGCTCGCTCACCAGCGGAATCTGGCGGCTGCCCAGGAATTCGCTGTAGCGCGAAGCAGCACCGCCAAGCAGGCGATGCACGCCGGCGCGGTAGGCACCCACCAGGGTCTTGCCGGCGTCGTTGTACTGGCCGATGACGTGGATGGCGGCGGAAGAGAAAGAAGCTTGCGTGGTCATGTGTCGATTTCCTGGAAGTTGAACGTTCGCGGGATTCGCGATGGAGTGATCTTCTTCCGGAGTGCCTAGGCCTGAAAAGCTAGAACTGTGGGAAAACTAGTCCAACTGCCCCAATTTCCGGCCAGGGGCCTGCCGATCATCATGCCGCAGCAGCCACCCTGGCGCGCTTGGCCGGCGCGGCGGGCCTGCGTGGCGCGGCCTTGGTCGGGGCCGTCTTGGCTGGCGCCTTCCTGGCGGGGGCCTTGGCGGCCGTTGTCTTTACCGCCGCCGGCTTCTTCGCTGCCACCTTCTTTGCCGCGGGCTTCGGCACGGCCTTCGGGGCAGCCTTTGCAGCGGGCTTGGCCGCAGCCTTCACGACAGGCGCCGGCTCAGGGGCAGCCGCAGCCTTCGCAGGCGCAGCACCCGCAGCCGCCGGATGCGTCTGCGTCAGGTCCATCAGCAGCTTGTGCTCGGCCAGCATGTAGTCGCCGATCTCGGTGATGTCGGGCACCGCCCGTCGGCAGGCGATGAGGCCGTAGTCCATGCGCCCGTTGTAGCTCTGCACGGTTACGTTCAAAGCCGTGCCGTGGCTCGCAATGGACACCGGGTAGTAGCTGGTGACCAGTGCGCCCGCAAAGTACATCGGGAATGGTGCACCCGCCACGTTCGAAATCGCCACGTTGGCCGCCGGCGGCAGCAGGTTCACTAGGCCCGAGCGGCCGACCATCGACGCGATGCCCGACACCAGCCAGGGCGCCGCAAAGGTCGGAAAGTCGTCCAGGATCATGGCCTTGAAACGGTTCATCGTCGACTTCGATGCGTTCGACGACGCGTTGATGGCCTTCAGCCGCTGCACCGGGTCCGTGATGTCGGTGGCCAGGCTCACCAGGATCATGCTGGCCTGGTTGTTGGCCGTGTCGTCGCCCGCTTCGCGCAGGCTCACGGGCACACCGGCCACCAGCGGCTTGGCGGGCAGTTCGTTGTTGTCGGCCAGGTAGTGGCGCAGCGCGCCGGCCACCGTGGCCATGACCACGTCGTTGAGCGACACGCCGAAGTGCTTGGCAATGTGCTTGGTCTCGGCCAGTGAAATGGTGCGGCCTGCAAACGTGCGCTGGTTGGTGATCGACACGTTCAGCGATGTGCGCGGCGCAAACAGGTTGAACTTCTTCGGCGCGGTGGCGGCGTCTTTCTCGGCCGCTTTTTCGTCAGGCTTGGCAAGTCCGCCGATCGCCCGCGCAATGGCCGGCGCCATCTTGAAGAGCTTGACGTACTGCTGCGCCGTGTTGCGCAGCGCCGCCGTCGCGAGCTCGGCCATGCCAAGCTGGTAGCCGCTGCTGCGCGGGCGTGCGCGCGGCGGCTTCACCACGCGCCCCGTCGCCTCCAGGTCGAAGATGGCCTTGCCGAGCGCCACGCCGGCCTGCCCGTCGATGCCCGCATGGTGCACCTTGGTGTACAGCGCCACCTGGCCGCTCTTGAGCCCGTCGATGATGAAGAACTCCCACATCGGGCGGCTGCGGTCGATGAGCGTGGAATGCAGCCGCGCCACGTATTGCTGCAGCTGCCGGTTGGTGCCGGGCTTGGGCAGCGTGATGTGGCGCACGTGGTAGTCGATGTCGATGTCGTCGTCCTCCACCCACACCGGGTTGGTCATGTCGAAAGGCATGAGCGCGAGCTTGCGCGTGAACACGTCGGCCAGATGGATGCGGCTGGCCATGAACTGCTTGGCGTCTTCGTAGAAATCGCCCTTGTAGTCCTTGGGCAGATCGAGCACGTTGAGCGAGCCCACGTGCATCGGCATTTCGGGGGTCTCAAGGTGCAGGAAGGTGGCATCAAGACCGCTCAGGTGTTTCATGTGACATGTCTCCTTGTGTGCGCAGGCGCCGTTCGGCAGGATACCCGTGGGCAGCCTCTCCAATAGGGGCGAATCCGTCGAACGCGGGTTTGTCCCGAGCCCATGCACGCGCTATGAATTCAATAGCTTCCGCCCGGCCGCTGGGGACATGCACGCTTTCACACCGGATTCGTACACTGCGGCCATGACCTCAACTTCTTCTTCCATGCAGACCGACGAGTTCCTGTGGCTCGAAGACATCGACGGAGCCGAACAGCTCGACTGGGCCCGGCAGCACAACGCAAAGACGGTGCAGCGCTACGCGCAGTCGCCCGCCTTCGAGCGGCTGGAGAAAGGCATTCTCGAAGTGCTCGATTCGGACGACCGCATTCCGATGGTGCGCAAGATCGGCCCGTTGTTCTACAACTTCTGGCGCGACAAGAAGAACCCCAAGGGCCTGTGGCGGCGCACCACGCTGGCCGAATACCGCAAGCCGCAGCCCGCCTGGGAAACCGTGATCGACCTCGACGCGCTGGCCGAAGCCGACAAGGAGAACTGGGTGTGGCACGGCGCGCAATGCCTGCAGCCCGAATACAAGCGCTGCCTGGTTTCGCTCTCGCGCGGCGGTGCCGACGCCAACGTGGTGCGCGAGTTCGACCTGGAGCTGAAGCAGTTTGTCGAAGGCGGCTTCACGCTGCCCGAGGCCAAGAGCAACGTGGCGTGGAAAGACATCGACCACCTTTACGTGGCCACCGACTTCGGCCCGGACTCGATGACCAGCTCAAGCTACCCGCGCATCGTGAAGGAATGGAAGCGCGGCACGCCTCTGGAGAGCGCACTGACCGTGTACGAAGGCAGCGCTGACGACATGACCGTGAGCGCCTGGCGCGACAACACGCCGGGCTTCGAGCGTGACTTCGTCTCGCGCCAGATGGACTTCTACGACAGCGAAACCTGGCTGCGCCATGCCGACGGCCGGCTCGTCAAGATCGACGTGCCCGACGATTCCAACGCCGACATCACCCGCGAATGGATGCTGGTCGAGCCGCGCAGCCCCTGGGCCGTGGGCGGCACCACCTACAAGCCGGGCTCGCTGCTGGCCGCGAAGTTCGACGACTACATGGCGGGCAAGCGCGAGCTCACCGTGCTGTTCGAGCCCAATGACACCACCGCGCTCGACGACCATTCGTGGACCCGCAACCACCTGATCCTGAACGTGATGCACGACGTGGTGAACAAGCTCGAAGTGCTCACCCCGCAGGCCGGTGAATGGAAGCGCGAAAGCCTGGGCGGCGCGCCCGAGCTTTCGACCATTGCGGCCGGCGGCATCGACGAAGACGAGAACGACGACTATTTTCTGACCGTGAGCGGCTTCCTGCAGCCGACCACGCTGTACATGGGCACCATCGGCAAAGGCGAGCCCGAGCCGCTGAAAGACAGCCCCGGCTTCTTCGACGCCTCGCGCTACCGCGTGAGCCAGCACTTCGCCACGTCGAAGGACGGCACGCGCGTGCCGTATTTCGAAATCGCGCCGAAGAACCTGGAGGCCAACGGCAAGAACCCCACTCTGCAATACGCCTACGGCGGCTTCGAGATCTCGCTGCAACCCAGCTACAGCGGCGCCATCGGTCGCGCATGGCTCGAGCAGGGCGGCGTCTACGTGGTCGCCAACATCCGCGGCGGCGGCGAGTACGGGCCGCGCTGGCACCAGGCCGCATTGCAAGAGAACCGCCTGCGCACTTGCGAAGACTTCGCGGCCGTTTCAGAGCACCTGATTGCGCGCAACATCACATCGCCGCGGCACCTGGGCGCGATGGGCGGCAGCAACGGCGGCCTGCTGATGGGCAACATGCTCACGCTGTACCCGCAGCTCTACGGCGCCATCGTGAGCGAGGTGGCGCTGCTCGACATGAAGCGCTACACGCACCTGTCGGCCGGTGCCTCGTGGATTGCCGAATACGGCGACCCCGACCAGCCGGAAGAATGGGCGTGGATCAAGGCCTTCTCGCCGTATGAGAACGCGAAGAAGGGCCAGCCCTACCCGCCCGCGCTCTTCACCACATCGACCCGCGACGACCGCGTGGGCCCGGTGCATGCGCGCAAGATGTACGCAAAGCTGGCCGCCATGGGCTACGACGCCAGCTTCTACGAGAACATGGAAGGCGGCCACAGCGCGGCAACTGACAACAAGGAATCCGCCTTCATGGACGCCTTGGGCTACGCCTACCTGTGGAAGCACATCGGGCCATCGACATGAGCAATGACAACGGCATCACCCTCGAACTGATCGGCGCACCCACCGACATCGGCGCCAGCGTGCGCGGCGCCGGCATGGGGCCCGACGCCCTGCGCGTGGCCGGCCTGCCAGAGGCCTTGGCGCGGCAGGGCTTTGCGGTGCTCGACCGCGGCAACCTCGCGGGCCCGGCCACACCGTGGACCGCCCCTGCCAACGGCCTGCGCCACCTGGACGAAGTGATCGCGTGGAACCGCTCGGTCTATGCCGCGGTCGACACGGCACTGGGCCTCGGCCATGTGCCGCTCATGATGGGCGGCGACCACTGCCTGGCCATCGGCTCCATCAGCGCGGTGGCCTGGCATGCGCGCAAACGCGGCAAGAAGCTGCGCGTGCTGTGGCTGGACGCGCACTCCGACGTGAACACCGAAACCACCAGCCCGAGCGGCAACCTGCACGGCATGCCGGTGTCGTGCCTGCTGGGCCACGGGCCCGCGGTGCTCACCGGCTGGAGCGGCGAGCGCGCGGCGCTGGAGCACGACGCCATCCGCTTCATCGGCATCCGCAGCGTCGATGCCGACGAGAAGGAAGCCATTCGCACGCTGGGGCTCAACGTGTTCGACATGCGCCACATCGACGAGCACGGCATGCGCACCACCATGACCGAGGCGCTGCAGGACGTGGACGAAGACACCCACCTGCACGTGAGCTTCGACCTGGATTGCCTCGACCCGAACATTGCGCCCGGCGTAGGCACCGGCGTGCGCGGCGGCCCCACCTACCGAGAAATGCAGCTGTGCATGGAGATGATTGCCGACACCGGCCGGCTCGGCTCGCTCGACGTGGTGGAGCTCAACCCGGCGCTCGATGTGCGCAACCAGACCGGCGAAGTGGCTGTAGAGCTGATCGAGAGCCTGTTCGGAAAGTCGACGCTGGTGCGCTGACCGCCCTGGCGCGGGCGTGGGCGCGCGGTCAGCCCGGGCTGGGCACCGGCTTCACCGGAAAGGTGGTGGCGGGCGCTCCGGGGTTCAGCGGCGCGGCCGGGCGCGGCGCCTCGGGCGCCACGCTGGGCGCCTCGGGCTCTTCACCGTCCTGGCCTTCCAGAAAGCGGTCGAGCAGCGCAAAGAAGCGGTCGTAGAAGAGCTCGTCCGTGAGGGTTTCGCTGGCCACCTTGACCATGGCGTCGTCGCTGCCGGCAAAAGGCAGCGAGAGCGAGCCGATGGCGCCCACGCCCAGGCTGGCCGAGTTGTTGACCTTCTTGATGCCGTAGCGGTCTTGCAGCGCGGTGGCAAAGGCCACGGTGCTCCGCTTGCCGGACTTGCCGCCTTCGCGCGCGCACACCACGCGAAACTCCACTTCCACATGCACCTCGGCCGCCGGCTGGAAGCTCTTGCGCCCCGTCACCAGGTCGGTGTTGGCCGCGTTGATCATGTAGCCCTGGCTCAGCAGCGCGCGCCGCGCGGCTTCGCAGGTCTGGGCTTCTGTGGCGGCGTAGGTGCGCGTGTGGGTGGTGGTGGAGTCGAACTCCTCGGTCTCGTAGGAAACGCGGCGCGAGCTGCTGCTGCCGCAGCCGGCGAGCACCAAGGCTGACAGCAGCCCGAGCGCGAGAACCTTGAAACGAAAAGCAGAAAAGGCAGAAGAAGAGAAATTGGGGTGCATGGTCGTCTTGAAGCGGCGGCGAATGCTAACCGGCTGGCCTTGCAGCGCCGCCGGCGAAGCTTCGAGCATTGCGCCGCGCCAGTGTTCCCGGCAGCGCAAGAGAATTTTCAGGACCAGTGCAGCACGAAGTGCGCGCGCCCCCGCGTTGCGGCAATGAGCCGCGCATTGGGCGCATCGGTGGCGGCCACCCAGTCGCGTGCGGCTTCGGGGCTGCGGCCGAACTGCTGGTGGCGCTTCAGCAGGCGCTCTTCACGCACCGCATCGTCGATGTCCACATACCAGACCTCGTCGAGCATGCCCGCGGCGCCCGCCCAGGGCCCGGCATCGTGCAGGAGGTAGTTGCCTTCGGTGATGACCAGCTGGGTCTCTGGCAGCACCGCGATGGCGCCGGCAATCGGCTCCTCGATCTCGCGGCGGAATTCGGGCGCGTACACGATGGGATCGCCCGGCCCCTGCCCGCGCAGCCGCTGAAGCAGGGCGACGTAGCCGGCGCTGTCGAAGGTGTCTGGGGCACCCTTGCGGCCGGCGCGGCCGAGCCGTTGCAGCTCGACATTGGCCAGGTGAAAACCGTCCATCGGCACGACCTGCGCGCGGTCTGCGCCTGCAGCCCGGAGCAACGCCGATGCAAGCGTGGACTTGCCCGCGCCGGGCGCGCCGATGAGGCCGAGCAGCTTGCGCTGGCCGCCGGCCATCAGGGCCCGCAGGCGGGCCAGGCCGTCTGCGGGAAGCGGCGGAAGATCCGTTGGCGATAGAGCAACTGTCATGCCGCCAAGGGTACCAAAGGCCTATTCCAGAAACACCGCGGAACCGGCTTTGCCGGGCCGCTGGTGTTGCCCCCTTGAGGGGGAGGCGGCTACACGAAGTGAGCCGCTTCGGGGGTGGGTCAAGGATACAGGCCGCGTTCCTGGCGAGCCATCAGGATGCGCTCGCAAGCCACCGCGTAAGTGGCCGTACGCAGCGTGATCTTGTGCTTGTCCGCCGTGTCCCAGATCTGGTTGAGCGCGTTCATCATGATGCGGTCGAGCCGCACGTTGATCTCGTCCTCGTCCCAGAAGAAGGACGAGAAGTCCTGCACCCATTCGAAGTAGCTCACCGTGACACCGCCGGCGTTGCAGATCACGTCGGGCACCACCAGCACGCCGCGTTCGGCCAGGATGTCGTCGGCCTGCGATACCGTAGGGCCGTTGGCGCCTTCGAGCACCAGCTTGGCCGATGTCTTCTGCGCGCGCTCGGCCGTGATCTGCCCTTCGAGCGCGGCCGGAATCAGGATGTCGCACGCCGTGTCCCAGAAGGCTTCGTTGGGCACCACATCGCCGCCCTTGAAGGCGACCACGCCTTCCTTGTTGGCAATGGGAATGAGCTTTGCCAGGTCGAGGCCGTTAGTGTTGACGATGGTGCCGGTGTGGTCCTGCACCGCGACGATCTTGGCGCCCGCTTCGGCAAAGAGTTCGGCCGCAACCGAGCCCACGTTGCCGAAGCCCTGCACCGCAATGCGCGCGCCGCGCAGGTCCATGCCCAGGCGGCGGGCCGCCTCGCGGCCGGTAACGAACACGCCGCGGCCCGTGGCCTTGACGCGGCCCAGCGAGCCGCCCAGGTGCAGCGGCTTGCCGGTGACCACGCCGGTGGCCGTACCGCCGACGTTCATCGAATAGGTGTCCATCATCCAGGCCATGATCTGGCCGTTGGTGTTGACGTCGGGCGCGGGAATGTCGGTGTGCGGGCCGATGATGATGCCGATCTCACTGGTGTAGCGGCGGGTGATCTTTTCGAGCTCTTGCAGCGAAAGCTTCTTGGGGTCGACGCGGATGCCGCCCTTGGCACCGCCGTAGGGCAGGTTGACGGCGGCCGTCTTGATGGTCATCCAGGCCGACAGGGCCATCACTTCTTCGAGCGTGACGTCGGGGTGAAAGCGCACGCCGCCCTTGCCCGGGCCGCGGCTCATGTTGTGCTGCACGCGGTAGCCCTCGAAGTGGGCGATGGTGCCGTCGTCCATCTCGATCGGCACGTCGACGATCAGCGCGCGCTTGGGGCGCTTGAGCGTTTCGACCCAGCGGGCCAGCGGGCCGAGGTACGGCACCACGCGGTCGACCTGCGAGAGGTACGTGCCCCAGGGGCTGTTGGCGGTCGGATTGACGAAGGAGAGCTTTTCACTCATGAGAGAACCCTTGGTTTGAACGGATGGCCGCAACGATAGACCTCTCGCGCCCGGTGCGCCATGGCTTATGCGCGCCGCGAAGGCGGTTATGCAAGAGAGGTTTGACCCTGCGGGCGCCCGTGCCGGCCCGGCGAAAACAAAGGCGCTCCTTCCGCCGCGCTAGGCAACGGCGCTCAGCAACGCGGCATTGCCGCCGGCCGCCGTGGTGTTGACCGTGACCGTCTGCTCGGCGCAGAACCGATACAGGTAGTGCGGCCCGCCGGCCTTGGGCCCCGTGCCGCTCAGCCCTTCGCCGCCGAAAGGCTGCACACCGACCACCGCGCCGATGATGTTGCGGTTCACGTAGATGTTGCCCACATGCGCGCGCGAGGCCAGCGCTTGGGCGCGCGAATCGATGCGGGTCTGAATGCCGAGCGTGAGGCCGTAGCCCAGCGCGTTGATGCGTTCGATCACCTCCGCGGGGTCGCTCAGCGCACCGTGGCCCCAGCGCGCAATCTGCAGCACCGGGCCGAAGATCTCGCTGGTCACGCTTTCGATGGAAGACACCTCGTAGGCCTGCGGCGCAATCAGGTTGCCTTCCGCATCCGTTGAAGAAGAAGCCGGCGCAAGAAGACGCTTGGCCTCCGAATCCAGCCGCTTCAAATGGCGCCGGATGTTGTCGGCCGCTTCGCTATCGATCACCGGGGCCACGTCGGTCGACAGCAGCGCCGGGTCGCCAGCCACCAGTTCCCCTGCCGCGCCGCGAATCATTTCGATCACCGCGTCCGCAATGCCGTCGTGCAGCACCAGCAGCCGCAATGCCGAGCAGCGCTGGCCGGCCGAACGGAATGCACTCTGCACCACAGCATCGACCACCTGCTCGGGCAGCGCGCTCGAGTCGACCAGCATCGCATTGATGCCGCCGGTCTCCGCAATCAGCGGCACGATGGGGCCGTCCTTGGCGGCCAGCGCGCGGTGAATGATGCGCGCCACCTGCGTCGAGCCGGTGAACACCACCCCTGCCACGCCCGGCGCGGCGACCAGCGCGGAGCCCACCGTTTCACCCGGGCCGTGCAGCAGTTGCAGCGCATCGGCCGGCACGCCGGCAGCGTGCAGCAGCTTCACGGCTTCGAGCGCGACGGCGGGCGTTTGCTCGGCCGGCTTGGCCAGCACCGTGTTGCCGGTGGCAAGCGCGGCCGCCACCTGGCCCATGAAGATTGCCAGCGGAAAATTCCACGGGCTGATGCACACCCAGGGACCGCGCGCGGTGAGCCGCAGTTCGTTGCTCTCGCCCGTGGGGCCGGGCAACGCCGCGGGCTGCATGATGCGCTCGGCTTCGTCCGCGTAGTAGCGCAAGAAGTCGATGGCCTCGCGCACTTCGGCCACCGCATCGCCCCAGGTCTTGAACGCCTCTTTCACCAGCAGCGCGCAGAAACGCGGCAGCTCGCGCTGCAGTGCATCGGCGGCCTGGCGCAGCATGGCGGCGCGAGTCTCGACCGGCGTCTTGCGCCAGTGGCGAAAGCTGGCTGCACTGTGGGCAACGGCTTTCGCCGCGCTGGTCGGGTCGAACTCTTCGACCCGCGGCACGGCGGTGGCATGCAGCGCCGCGAGCAACGGCGCGCGCATCGACTCGACAGCAAGGTCCACGCCCTCGCTGTTGCGCCGCGCGGGCGGCGGGCCGAAGAGCGCCGGCGGCAGCGGCAAGGCGGGGTTCGTCGGTTCGAGCCAGAGCGGGGACATGAGCAGTTCGTCGATGTCCACGTCTTCGTCGCCCAGCTGGTTCACGAACGATGAATTGGCGCCGTTCTCGAGCAGGCGCCGCACAAGGTAGGCGAGAAGGTCCTTGTGCTGGCCCACCGGCGCATACACGCGCACCGGCGCGGCGGTGCTCTTCATCACTTCGCGGTAGACGCCCTCGCCCATGCCATGCAGGCGCTGCAGTTCGAAGGGTGCCTGCGCCGCCTCGGCCATTTGCAGGATGGCGGCGATGGTGCCCGCGTTGTGCGTGGCGAACTGCGGATAGATCGCGTCGGGCGCCGAAAGCAGCGCGCGCGCGCAGGCCAGGTAGCTGATGTCGCTGTGGTGCTTGTGCGTGAAGACCGGGTAGTGCGGCAGGCCGAGCTCCTGCGCACGCTTGATCTCGGCATCCCAGTAGGCACCCTTCACCAGGCGGCACATCAGGCGCAAGCCGTGTTTGCGCGCCACCGACGTGACATGCTCGATCAGTTCGAGCGCACGCGTCTGGTAGGCCTGCAGCGCAAGGCCAAAGCCGCGCCACTGCGGCTGTTCGGCGGCCACGCGCGCGGCCAGCGCCTCGAACACATCGAGCGAAAGCTCGAGCCTGTCGACCTCTTCGGCGTCGATGGTGAGGTTGAGGTTGGCAGCCGCTGCCAACTCGCACAGCTGCCACACGCGCGGCACCAGCTCGCGCATCACGCGCTCGCTCTGCGCATATTCGTAGCGCGGGTGCAGCGCGCTCAGCTTGATGGAAATGCCGTCGTTGTGCTCGGGCGCACGCGCCGCATCGGCACCGGCCGCAATGGCGCCGATGGCGTGCGTGTAGCTGTCCAAGTAGCGCAGCGCATCCGCATCGGTGCGCGCGCCTTCGCCCAGCATGTCGTAGCTGAAGCGCAGCGCATCCTGCTTGCGGTGCGCCGAGCGGGCCTCGTCCATGGCCTCTGCAATGGTCTGGCCCAGCACGAACTGGCGCCCGAGCAGTTGCACCGCGCGCAGCGTGGCGGCCACCACGGTGCGTGCGCCCAGCTTGGCCATGAGCCCGGGCGGGTGGTCGCCTTCGGGCAAGAACTTCTTCGACATCGCGATGGCGGCGGAAGACAGGCGCGACAGTGTTGAATCGGCCGTGCCTTCGAAATCGGCGCGGCCCAGCTGATCGGCCGTGAGCGCAATGGCCGTGGCGGCATCGGGCACGCGAAGCAGCGCCTCGGCCAGGCGCATGAGCGCCAGGCCCTCGGCACTGGAAATCGGGTATTCGCGCAGCAGGCTTTCCATGGCCCAGAACGGCGGCGGGTGGCGGCGCACCGCCTCCACCCACGGCCTGGCGGCAATGGCCGCCGCAGCCCAATCGAGTGCGCCTTCGAGCGAGGCGAGCCGGTGAGATACGACATCCGCTTCAGGGCGGTAAGGGGTGGGCAGGTGCATGGCAGTTCCTTGGTTCTATCCCCTATGGTCTTTGGATATAGGCCGAATCTTTTGCCAAAAAACAAGGTGCGAACCGGATAATTCACCAATGCCCGACCTGGACCTGGACCGCATCGATCTCCGGCTACTGAAGATTCTTCAGGAAGACGGCCGCATCACCAACCTCAAGTTGGCCGAGGCGGTGGCGCTCTCGCCCACCGCGGTGCTGGCGCGGGTGCAGCGGCTCACGCGCGAGGGCTTCATCCAGGGTTACGAGGCGCGGCTCGATCCGCACAAGCTCGGGCGGGGCCTTACGGTGTTCGTGGAAATTCTGCTCGACCGCACCACCCCCAACGTGTTCGACCAGTTCAAGGCCGCCGTTCACGCGCGCGACGAAATCATGGAATGCCACATGGTCGCGGGCGGCTTCGACTACCTGCTCAAGACCCGCATGGCCGACATGGCGGCGTACCGCGATTTCGCGGGCACGGTGCTGTGGCAACTGCCCGGCGTGCGAGAGACGCGCACCTACGCGGTGATGGAAGAAGTGAAGAGCAGCGCGCGGCTGCCGCTCGCCCTATAGCTCACCGATAGGCTCAGGCCGGCTTGCGCGGACGACCGCCGAAGATGGCCGTGCCGATGCGAACCATCGTGCTACCCGCGCTGACGGCCGCTTCCAGGTCCGCACTCATGCCCAGCGAAAGCGTGTCGATGTCGATGCCCGCGGCGCGAATGCCGTCGTAAACCGCGCGTGCGCGCAGACACAGCTCGCGCTGCGCGGCGAAATCCGGCGCCGGCTCGGGAATGGCCATGACCCCGCGCAGCTGCAAATGTGGCAAAGCCGCCACAGCGCGCGCAAGCGGCAAAGCCTCTTCCGGAGGCACGCCTGACTTGTTGGCGCCGCCGTCCACATTGACCTGCAGGCACACCTGGAGCGGCGGCAAATGCGCCGGCCGCTGGGCCGAAAGCCGTTCGGCAATCTTGAGCCGGTCGATGCTGTGCACCCAGTCGAAATGCTCGGCCACGGGCCGCGTCTTGTTGCTTTGCAGAGGGCCGATGCAGTGCCACTCGAGCTCCGCACGCAGATCCGAAAGTGCCTCGATCTTGTCCAGGCCCTCTTGCACATAGTTCTCGCCGAAGGCCCGCTGGCCCGCTGCATGGGCCTCGCGCACGGCCTCCGGACCGAAGGTCTTGGACACCGCCAGCAGCCGGACTTCGGCCGGGTTGCGCCCCTCGGAGGCGCAGGCCCTTTCGATCCGGTTCTTTACTTGCTGGAGGTCGTCGCCAATCATCGTCATAATCGTCCAAAATCGTATCAAAACGTCACCGAACTCGAGCCGAGGATTCCCGTGGACATTACCCAACTGCTGGCATTCAGCGTCAAGAACAAAGCCTCCGACCTGCATTTGTCGGCCGGCCTGCCGCCCATGATTCGCGTCCATGGCGACGTGCGGCGCATCAACGTCGATGCGCTCGACCACAAGGCGGTGCACGCCATGGTGTACGACATCATGAGCGACACCCACCGCAAGCACTACGAAGAGTTTCTGGAGGTCGACTTCTCGTTCGAGATCGACGGCCTGGCACGCTTCCGGGTGAATGCCTTCAACCAGGCACGCGGCGCGGCCGCCGTGTTCCGGACCATTCCTTCGAAGATCCTGACGCTGGAGCAGCTCAACGCGCCCAAGATTTTCGCGGAACTGGCGCTCAAGCCGCGCGGCCTGGTGCTGGTGACCGGCCCCACGGGCTCGGGCAAGTCGACCACGCTGGCCGCGATGGTCAACTACCTGAACGAAAACGAGTACGGCCACATCCTCACGGTGGAAGACCCGATCGAGTTCGTGCACGAATCGAAGAAGTGCCTGATCAACCAGCGCGAAGTGGGGCCGATGACGCTGTCGTTCTCGAACGCCCTGCGCTCTGCCCTGCGCGAAGATCCGGACGCCATCTTGGTGGGCGAGCTGCGCGACCTGGAAACCATTCGCCTGGCCATGACCGCGGCCGAAACGGGCCACCTGGTGTTCGGCACGCTGCACACCTCGTCGGCCGCCAAGACCATCGACCGGATCATCGACGTGTTCCCGGGCGAGGAAAAGGAAATGATCCGCGCCATGCTGTCGGAGTCGCTGCAGGCCGTGATCTCGCAAACGCTGTGCAAGACCAAGGACGGCCAGGGCCGCGTGGCGGCGCACGAGATCATGCTGGGCACGCCCGCCATTCGCAATTTGATTCGCGAAGCCAAGGTGGCGCAGATGTATTCGGCCATCCAGACCGGCCAGGGCTCGGGCATGCAGACGCTGGACCAGAACCTGACCGACCTCGTGCGCCGCAATGCCATTTCGGCGGCGGAAGCACGCGGCAAGGCCAAGATCCCAGAAAATTTCCCTGGCTGATCCACAGCCCTTCGGAGTACCGACATCATGGAACGCGATCAAGCCAGCCAGTTCATCAACGACCTGCTCAAGCTCATGGTGAGCCGCAACGGCAGCGACTTGTTCATTACGGCGGACTTTCCGCCCGCCATCAAGGTCGATGGCAAGGTCACCAAGGTGTCGCAGCAGGCGCTGGGCGCGCAGCACACGCTGGCGCTGACGCGCTCGGTCATGAACGACCGGCAAACGGCTGAGTTCGAGCGCACCAAGGAATGCAACTTTGCAATCTCGCCCACCGGCATTGGCCGGTTCCGGGTGAACGCGTTTGTGCAGCAGGGCAAAGTGGGCATGGTGCTGCGGACCATTCCGGCCAAGCTGCCGACCATCGACGGCCTGGGCATGCCGCAGGTGCTGAAGGACGTGTCGATGACCAAGCGCGGCCTCACCATCATGGTGGGCGCCACGGGCTCGGGCAAGTCGACCACGCTGGCGGCCATGATCGACTGGCGCAACGAAAACTCCTACGGCCACATCGTCACCGTGGAAGACCCGGTGGAGTTTGTGCACCCGCACAAGAACTGCGTGGTGACGCAGCGCGAAGTGGGCATTGACACCGACAGCTGGGAAGCGGCGCTCAAGAACACGCTGCGCCAGGCGCCCGACGTCATCTTGATGGGCGAAATTCGCGACCGCGAGACCATGGAGCACGCGGTGGCTTTTGCCGAAACCGGCCACCTTTGCATGGCCACGCTGCACGCCAACAGCGCCAACCAGGCGCTGGACCGCATCATCAACTTCTTTCCCGAAGAACGCCGCGCGCAGCTGCTGATGGACTTGTCGCTGAACCTGCGTTCGCTGATTTCGCAGCGCCTGATTCCCACCGAAGACGGCCAGGGCCGCGTGGCCGCAGTGGAAGTGCTGCTGAACACGCCGCTCATCTCGGACCTGATCTTCAAGGGCGAAGTCGGCGAGATCAAGGAGATCATGAAGAAGAGCCGGAACCTCGGCATGCAGACCTTCGACCAGGCGCTGTTCGACCTGTTCGAAAGCCACTCGATCACCTTTGAAGACGCCATTCGCAACGCCGACTCGGCCAACGACCTGCGGCTGCAGATCAAGCTCAACAGCCAGCGCGCGCGCAGCACCGACCTTTCGGCCGGCACGGAGCATTTCGCGATCGTTTAGACGCCCCCCCGAAGCGCCTTCGGTGCGCTGGGTGAATCCGCTGCGAGACGAAGGCCGCTCATTGGCTTTAAGCTCTCGCCCATGAGCAGCATCAACACCCGAACCTACGAATCCACCCCCGCGCAGACGGTGGCCTTTCTGGGCCTTGGCGTCATGGGCGGGCCGATGGCCGGCCACCTGGCCAAGGCCGGACACAACGTCACGGTCTACAACCGCACACCGGCCAAGGCCGAGGCATGGGTTGCCGAATTCGGCCCGCCGGGTCGCTACGCCGCCACGCCGCGCGACGCCGCCGCCGGCGCCGACATCGTGTTCAGCTGCGTGGGCAACGACGACGACCTGCGCTCCGTGGTGCTGGGCCCCAACGGCGCCTTCGCAAGCATGAAAAAAGGCGCCGTGTTCGTCGACCACACCACCGCTTCGGCCGATGTGGCGCGCGAACTGTCGAGCGCGGCGCAGGCGCTGGGCCTGCATTTCATCGACGCACCGGTTTCCGGCGGCCAGGCCGGCGCGCAGAACGGTGCGCTCACCGTGATGTGCGGCGGCGACAAGGCAAGCTTCGAGCGCGTGAAGCCGGCGATCAACGCCTTTGCGCGCGCCGTTACGCTGCTGGGCGCCAGCGGTGCGGGCCAGCTCGCCAAAATGGTCAATCAGATCGCCATTGCCGGCCTGGTGCAGGGTCTCTCCGAAGCCATTGCCTTCGGCCAGCGCGCCGGCCTCGACATGAAGGCGGTGCTCGAAGTCATCGGCAAGGGTGCCGCGCAAAGCTGGCAAATGGACAACCGCGGCAAGACCATGATCGAAGGCAAGTTCGACTATGGCTTTGCCGTCGACTGGATGCGCAAGGACCTGGGCCTGGTGCTCGACGAGGCCAAGCGCAACGGCTCGCGCGTGCCGGTAACGGCGCTGGTCGACCAGTTCTATGCCGACGTGCAGCAGGCCGGCGGCAGCCGGTGGGACACCTCGAGCCTGATCATCCGGCTCAAATGAAAAAAGCCCGCGCAAGCGGGCTTTTTGCTTTGGGCCTGGCTGGCCTGGAGCTGGGGCTGTCGAGAGACAGGTCAGCGCACGGGCGAGGTGGTCACGCTGCCCGGCTGGCCGGCCGGCGGCAGCGGCTCCATCGGCGGCAGCGGCACGCGCGAAGACGATGAAGAAGGCGCCGGAGCCACCGAGCTTGGCGCCGGCGCAGGAGCAGCGCCCGTGCCGCCGCGCTGGGCCTGGTTGGCCAGCTCGGCCTCGCTCACGATCTCGACCACGCGCACCACCTTTTGCACGCCCGAGATGCCGCGCGCAATTTCGGTCGCGCGGTCGGTCTCGCGGCGCGTGGCAATGCCCATCAGGTAGACCACGCCGCGCTCGGTCACCACTTTGAACGAGTTGGCGAAGATGTCCTTGGCATCGAGCAGCGAGGCCTTGATCTTGCCGCTGATGAACACGTCGTTCGAACGGTCCTGGAAGGTGCTGGGCTGGCCGATGGTGAGCTCGTTGACCACCGAGCGCACGTTGTCCACGCGCTGCACCACCTCTTCGACGCGGCGGCGGTCGGCCTCGTTGCCCACGGCGCCGGTCAGCAGCACCTGGCGGTTGTAGCTGGTCACGCTCACGTACATGTTGTCGTTGGCAATCTCGCGCACGCGGGCGGCCGCGCGCAGCTCGATGCCCTGGTCGTCCAGCTGGGCGCCGGAGCTGCGGCGGTCGGTCGCCACCATGCCCACGCCCATTGCGGCCGCGCCGCCCACCACAAGCGGCACGCAGCCGGAAAGCCCGGCAACCAGAACGGCTCCCGAGGCGAATGCAATGGCGAGGCGTTGGAATGGTGTCGTCGTCATGTGGAAGCTTCCTGTTCTCCGAGTAGCTGGGCATCCACGCCGTCGCACAGGCAATGCAGTGCGAGCAGGTGGACTTCGTGGATGCGTGCCGCACGTTCGTGCGACACACCAATCTGAACGTCAGTTTCGCGCAGCGCGCGCCCAATGGCGCCGCCGGTTCCGGTGCTGCCCGCGGCAGGCGAGGCCGGCTGGCCGATGCTGGCATTGCCGAGCAGGGCCACAACGGTCATGTCGCGCTCATGCGCGGCCAGCACCGCAGCCAGCACGGCCGCCGATTGCCCGCTGGCACTGAGGGCAAGCAGCACGTCGCCGGCCTGGCCGAGCGCGCGCACCTGGCGGGCAAAGCGGTCGGCGTCGATGGCGTTGGCGCTGTCGGCCAAGGGGTCGGTGCTGTCGCCGGGCAGCGCAATGGCGCCCAGCTCGGGCCGCTCGCGCTCGAAGCGGCCGACAAACTGCGCCGCGAACTGGGCCGCAAGCAGGCCCGACACGCCCGCACCGCAGGCCAGCACCTTGCCGCCGCTCGTCACGCACGCCAGGATGGCCTGCATGGCTTGCGATATGGGTTTGCTGAGGACTGGGCCGGCCTGGTATTTAAGGTCGGCGCTATCGATGAAATGTTGCTGAATCCGTTGCTCGAGCATGGGGCGGGATGATACCGGGGGGCAATGAAACAAGACGTTTGCGGTGTGGAGCCTTCGGCGCGCGCCGAGTTCCCGCGCCGCCGCCAAGACGCTAGCCCGCGTCGAACGCCCCCTTCAGCCAGGTGATGCGCTCTTCGACCAGCACCACGTCGAAGCGGCACGGCGGCAGCGTGCGCAGCCCGTTCAGGTAATGCCGCGCCGCAAAGACGATGCGCCGCTGCTTGATGCCCGTGATGCTGCCGCCGGCACCGCCATGCGAGGCCGTGCTGCGCTGGCGCACCTCGACGAACACCAGCGTTCCGTCGCGCGGATCGCGCATGATCAGGTCGATCTCGCCGCCGCCGCGCCCGGGCGTTCGATAATTGCGGGCAACCAGCGCGAGGCCGGCGTTCTGAAGATGGTCGAGCGCGGCGTCTTCCGCCGCATCGCCCCGATGCTTCGTCGTGATGGTTTTCATGCTTGGCTCCCTGCCGGCTTTCTTTTTGTTTCTTCGGAGAAACCCATTGGCTTCACTCGCACCCGCCACCTTCGGCGCCGCTCTTGCGGCCGCGCGCGATGCCTCGGGTGCGCAGCATTATCCGCAGGGCACGCTCTACGTCGTGGCCACGCCCATCGGCAACCTGGCCGACATCACCCTGCGGGCGCTGCATGTGCTGCAGCTTGTCGACGCCGTGGCCTGCGAGGACACGCGCCACACCCAAAGCCTGCTGCGCGCCTACGGCATCGACCGGCCCAATGCCCAGCTGCTGGCCGTGCACCAGCACAACGAGGCCGAGGCTGCCCAGGCCGTGGCCGCACGGCTTGCCCAGGGTGAACGCATCGCCTACGTGAGCGACGCCGGCACGCCCGGCGTGAGCGACCCCGGCGCGCGGCTGGTGGCGGCCGTGCGAGCGGCCGGCCAGCGCGTGCTGCCGCTGCCGGGCGCGAGCAGCGTGACCACGCTCATCGGTGCGGCCGGGCTGGTGGCCGACGGCGGCGACGGCAACGCCAGCAGCGCCTTCGTGTTCGCGGGCTTTTTGCCGAGCAAGGCGGGCGAGCGCGACACCGCCGTGCAGGCGCTCGCGCAAGAGCCCCGCGCCGTGGTGCTGCTCGAGGCGCCGCACCGCATCGAAACCCTGGCCCGTGCGCTTGCGGTGCTGGGCGAGCGCCACGTCACCGTCGGGCGCGAGCTCACCAAGCAATTCGAAGAAATAGCCACCGTGCCCGCCAACGCCCTGCCCGACTGGTTCGCGGCCGGCCGCGACCGCACGCGCGGCGAGTTCGCGCTGGTGCTGCACCCCATGGCAGTGGTCGGCGACGACGGCGCCGAGGGAGAACGCGTGTTGCGGCTATTGCTGGCCGAACTGCCGGTGAAAACCGCCGTGCGCCTGGCGGCGGAGATCAGCGGCGCGCCGCGCAATGCGCTGTATGAAACGGCGCTGCGCATCCGCAACGACGGCGGCTCGGCGGACGACGACGCCGAATAACCTCAACCATCCAGCTCCGCATAGCGCCTGAAGATCCCGTCTTCATTGAACGCGATGCGGCGCGGGCTTTGCAGGTAGTCGTGCACGCGCTGGCGGCGCTTGACGTTGTCGTGCAGCTGCTCGACCCGGGGCGTGTCGGCCAGCGCCCTTGCGGCGGCTTTCGGGAACGCATAGCGCAGGCCGTCCACCAGCTGGAACAGCGACAGGTCGGCGTAGGTGAGCACGTCGCCCACCAGGTGCGAAGACCCCGCGGGGTTGCGCTGCAGCACCCGTTCGAACCAGTTCAAGAACTTTGGAATGCGCTCTTCGCGGAAGGCGCGCGCCCGCTGCACGGCCGCGTCGCGCTGGTCTTCGTAGTAGGCGCCGGTGGAAATGGGATGGTGCGTGTCGTGCGCCTCGGCCACCACGTCGGCAATGGTGAGCTGCAGCTGATGAGTCCACAGCCCGTCCGATTCGCCGACGCCCGCGAGCCCCAACCGTGGCCCCAGGTACAGCAGGATGGCGGCGGTCTGCCCGACGACGATGTCGCCGTCGATGAGGAACGGCGGTGCGAAGGCGGGGCGCACGATCTCCGGGTCATCGAGCCGCTCGCCCAATGCAGATTCGCCGCCGCCCTTCGACTCGGGCAGCCGCGCCACGTCGACATAGTCTGCACCGGCCGCCTCGAGCGCGAGCCGCACGAATTCGCCTCGGCCCTGGATGGTGGGCCAGTAGTGAAGTTGGTAGGTCATGCGGTCATGGTGTCAGGGTCCGCGCGGCCCTGCAACCGCCCTGCGCTTAGCCCCTTAGAGCCCCTCGGCAAGCTCTGTGGCCCTGCGCTTTGCATCGGCTCTTGCGCCGGCGTCGACCTCCGGCCCCATCAGCGTCTTTTCGACGACGACCGAGCGCACCTCGCGCACGCCGATAAAGCGCAGCCAAGTCTCAATGTACGGCAGCTGAAAGTCGAGTTCATGCGCGGAGCCGTTTTCGCCCAGCGGATAGTCGAGCCCCCGCGCGCAGACCACCGTTGCCATGCGCGTCTGCAGCATGCCCGAGAGGCCCGATTCGTCGAAGCGGAACAGCACGTCTTTGTGCGAGACCAGGTCGATCAGGTGCTTCAGCTTGTAGGGAATGCCAAAGTTCCAGAGCGGCACGGCAAGCACGATGTGGTCCGCCGCGTGAAAGGGCGCGGCAATGCGCCGCACTTCGTCCCACGCCGTTTGCTGCGCGGCGGTAAGCGGCACGCCGTTGATGCCGGCGTACTTGGCATCGAGCATGTCTTGCGACAGCTCCGGAAGCTCCATCCTCCAGGGGTTCAGGGTGGTTACGCGGCAGCCGGGGTGGACGCGCGTCACCTCGTCGATGAATGCCCCGGCGACCTCGATGCTGGCGGAGCGCGCAGCCCTCGGCGACGTCTCGATGTACAGAAGTTCTTTCATGGCATGCGGTGAGTGAATGGTTCAGGAAAGCCGAGGCTAGGCATCGCACGCAATGCACACAAGCAACATAATTTGCACCGATTCAGAACCAATCGCACTGAAACCCATGCTCGACTCCCAACAGCTGCGCGCTTTTGTCTCGGTTGCCGACCACGCCAGCGTGACGCGCGCGGCCGACGCCATGCACCTGACCCAATCGGCCGTGAGCGCGCAGATCAAGCGGCTGGAAGAGCAGCTGGGTTGCCGCGTGTTCGACCGCACCACCCGCTCGCTGCAGCTCACGGCGCAAGGCAGCGTGCTGCTGAGTTATGCCAGGAGCATTCTCAGCCTGCAGCAGCAGGCCGTCTCCAGAGTTGCGGCGCCGCGGCATGCGCCGACCACGCTGCACCTAGGGTGCTCCGAAGGGTTCCCGAGCGAATGGCTGTTTGCCGCGCTCGCGAGCTTTCGCAGCCGCAGGCCGAGCGTGCATGTGGAAGTGACCTGCGGCATCAGCACCATGCTTGCCAGGCAGGTGCGCGAACGCTCGCTGGACCTGATGGTCGGCACCGTCTGCGATGCCGGCAGCGACACCGAAACCCTGTGGATGGAACCGCTCGTCTGGGCGTTTTCAGAAAAGTCGCTGCTCGACCCCGAGGGGCCGATTCCGCTCGCCTTTCTTTCGGAGCCCTGCCCTTTTCGCGAAGCCGCACTGTCATCGCTGGCGGGCCATGGCGCGGCCAACTGGCAGATCGTGTTGACCGCGCAGGGCTCGAGCGCGTTGACGGCGGCAGCCGTCACCGGCCTGGCTATTACCGTGCTGACGCCTTCGGGCATGTCGCCGGGGCTGAAGGCGATTCCGGCGGGGAGCTTTTTGCCGGCGCTACCGCCGGCGCGGTTTGTGATTCAGCGCGGTGGGAGCGGCACCGCGCCTGAAGCCCTATCGGCTCTGGCCGATGAGGTTCGGGAGGCCTGCTTTCGATGGAGGGGGTCGCATGCGGGAGCGACCGGGGTATAGCGCCTCGCAAATCAGCGGCTCCTATCTCGATCATCCATCGAGCGAAGCCGCTGGCCGCGATCGACGCCTACGTCGTAGATGCTGGCCAACTCGCATCGTCGCCAGAAATCCAGGCCTTCCAACGCATTGGTAATGTCGATATTCGCGAGCAGAGAGAACCCCAGGACCACCCCTTGCGCGAATGCCAAGATCAGCGGCTCCGCGTGCTCGGTACTCCCCAAGCTGCCGCGGATCAGTTGGCCGCCAAGCTCCATGAGCTTCAGTGTGTGGGTAGATGCAGTTGCGGTACTTTCCTTCGGCACCCGCAGACACCAAAGCCTGGAGCCGAGCGTCCACACCGTGTGGCGCGGAACCTCGTCGCACCGCGCCTCTTTGATCGCGATCTGCCTTCCGCGGATTGCACCGAAGTTGCGATGGTCCCGGCCGTAGAAGAATTCAGCGAACTCATCGGCTTTCTTCTCCGCGGCTCGTTTGCTCCGTGCCGCCCTGTCTCTGGCCCGGAGGCTGGAGACACGCTCGACGAGAGAACCCAACTCATCGCCTGACATCCGGCGACTGGATGGCATGGTGCGGTCATACCAGTCCGCCAATTGCGCCAAGGTCTGGCATTCCGTGTAAGCCCTGTAGGAGGTTGTAGCTAAAGAGAAGCAAGGGAGCCGCCTGAGGCAGCCTTCGGGTCGCTTCATGGGAACGGCCTTCTGACCCCCGTCGCTGGTCCATCGACTCCGCCGCTTGCAATGCAGGCCGCCAGCACAAAGGCTGCGCCTGCGAGAAACATCCCGCTTTTCATTTCGATCCGATCCCTGACTGATTTTTTTACACCGCTCGGTCTTCGCCGTTGCGTGCTGGATCGTATCTTGAAAAGTCGCGTTACGACTATTCCGTATCGGACTAGACGATGAACGCATGTCCGTTTCTCTTTATCACGCCGAATACGAGGCGCTGCGCAACCTGATGCACGACGTTCGGGTGAAGGCCGGCCTAACGCAAGTGCAGATGGCCGAAGCTCTGGGTGTGGGCCAGTCCTACGTCTCCAAGCTTGAACGTGGCGAGAACTTTGTCGACGTGCTGCTGTTTGCCCGGTGGTGTTCGGCCTGCGGGGTCAAGCCGGGCAAAACCTTGGACAAATTAATAGGGACACAGATCTAGCGGTCCACAATCCGGCCCCGAGAGCAGTCCGGCCGTTGTCTGAACAAATTTTGATACCTCGTTTCTGCTGCAGCCGCGACGATGCACGGCGAAGCCGACCTTCAGCGACGCCTGACTAATCGACCTCTTCATTGGGGATGGCAGACGATCGGGATTGCGGCCGACCGCACGAGCGTTGGGCTCCGCCCCCATAGCAGAGCGCCAAAAAGAAGTTCACTGGTCAGCTTCTACGATTCGCTGAGTTCTTGCGAGACCAATCTAACAATCAATGAACATGATTGATCTGGCTTTTCCGCTCTTCTTAGCGCCTACTCGCCAACTGGCACTGCACCATTGGGACCACCAAGGTAGCCGAATGTCAGCGCGTCAAGGTCCAAGCGCTGCGTGCCCTTGAATGTCGCATAGGAGAACTTATCAGCAGTTTCTAGGTGGACTTGCGCAGTTACCCCCTTGAGCCCACTTATCCATGCCTTGAAACTGTCATAGGCTACTTTTGCCTTCTCGCTCAACGGCCGTCGCGCAATGACATAAAGAACGACGTTGTATGTCTCATGGTCTTCCAGTTCACGTTCCGGCGGCGAGACGAGAACGCGGATTTCCTCTACCTCAGCGGTCAACCGCTTGAGCCATTCACGCTGCTTTCCTGCGTTGTACTGCATTCTTTCAGCGAGACTGTTTGGCAGTGGGTAGCGCGAATACCTACCGCCGATCCACTTCGCCAAGTCAATTCCATCGTTCCAGGCGAGGTCCAAGTCCACGGCACGGGGCAAGCCGACCAAATCGGCGCGACCGACTAGCCAACGATCGTGCACGCGGAACTCAGCGAATTGCTTAGTAGGATGCCGTAGTTGAAGCCGGCGATATGACTTCTTCAACGCGATACCTGTGTTCTCGGGAACGCCAAGGCGCCCAAGAATAAACTCGGCGTGCGGTTCGTCTACCAGACTGCCGTGCACGATGTCGCAAGCCTGCGAGGACACAAACGGAACCCAAATTTCGCTAGGCCTTGCGTCGAGTTCCTCGCTTACCCATTGCGGCATCCGTTGACGATGCCAATCCAAGCACTCTGTCGAACACGCGCTGCCGGTGCGCCATCCCGCGTGATGAATGGCTACAGCGATTTGCTGATCGTGCTCGGTTGGGTCTGACATTGTCAGTCGAATGCGAGGTCTGACCTATGAGTTCCGTAGGGCAATCCACCGACGTCGCGGCGGCGTTGCGTCCCGGCTTTGCGATCCTCAACTGCATATCGAGCCAGTCGATCAACGAGATTGGTGATTTCTTCGTCGGAAGGGTCCTCGTCAGAAAGCAAATCCATCAAGGACACGGTGCTGCCTTCAGGCACATGTCGAAGGTAGCGCCCCAACATGTCGCCTTCAGTAACGTGAAGCCAGTATTTCCACGCGAACAGAAGCCGCCCCATTCGTTCATGACTCGCCGACCGTATCTTCTCGAGGGGGCGTTCGCGCCACTGGCTCAACATTGCTCGTGTAACGCCGATGATGCGAGTTAAGTCGTAGTAGCTAAGCTGCTCTTCCTCGACTAGTGTTTCCAATGCATTGCGAAAGTCTTTCGCCAGCAAGATGGCATCACGCTGCTGTCGGGACCTTAGGACTGCCACGGCCCTCTCATCAAGCGCATTGCTTGAGCTAGTCGTTCGTGGGAGCACGTCGGGCTTCGCGATGCCGACGACGTTCACTTCTGGCAACACGTCAAACCTGTCCACCCTCGACACGTCGACCAACACTGCATCTAGGAGTTCATCAGAGTTATATCGACCGATTGATTTGTACCAATCAAGCAGAAGACGGCCTGAGTCGGCGGCCTTCAAACTTTGATGATCCAGGTGACTCGAATAGAGCGTCAGATCGCCACCTGCAAACTTGGACAGACCAGCATTCCTCTGGCACTCATATCCTAGAAATTCTTCACCGACTTGCACGATGGGCGCAGAATGGAATCGATAGGTCTCCATGTAGCGAGCCGTCATGTCGGACAGTGTCGACGTGCTAGTGATCAGCTTATCAAGCTCGATCAGCGCGTCCGGCATGGCGCACTGGACACGCCCGCGCAGCTTTGCAAGCAGAGTGAGCTCGTTCGCTTGTTCAGTCAAATCGATTGACAAATGACCTGAGGTGTAAATGGAGAGAGCGTTGCTCATGGCGTCTGCCAAAACCGTTGAGCCTCTTCGGTCGTCGCGGCCCTGAAACTCGCCGAGGCCAGCTGATGAATCTGCTTGAACTGTGCTTTCAGCGCCTCTAGGTCAAACGGCCTCGCAGCCTCATGAGCAACGTCAGTATCCATAATCGCGAACGGACGACCGGTGCTTTGGTGAAACTGCAGCGCCTTGGCCTGGACAGGGGAAAAGGCGAGCGACATTGCGGCCAAAGTTGGGGGAAGCACGAACTGTCCTTTGATCCGAGCCAAGATCAAGACCGTGGTTGATATATCTTGATACTTGAAGCGCGAGACCGTATTGCCCTGCTCGAAATCGCCAAGCACTTTGCTGCCTTCGCGCCACGGTCTCAGACTCGGCACCAGATAGTGGTCAGGCAACTCGTCACCCTGCGGCACCAGAAGGTCGACGCATCGAAGGCTACTGCGAAGCAACACGCGGGGTTTCAGCAAATCAGCCAGCAAGTCCAGCAACTGGAACCACTGGGATTGGAAACTGCCCGATCCCGCATAGTCCGTGCAATGCAGGGAAAGGCTACCCCGAGCCAGCCTGACGCCCATTGTTGAGGTGAAGTTCTTGAAGTCGCGCAACGGCTCCATGGACGGCGAGGATCCAGGGCCACCGATCTCCAGAGCCGACGAACTCTCCTCAAGTGGGTAACGATCCGACAGATGCGCCGTCAATGCCGGCAACTGAACCTCGAAATCCAAGACGCGTTGGAACTTGATCTCGGCAGTCAGATAGGCGAGCGGCGCGTTGGGCCATCGCCCCAGTCCCGTAGGCTTTTCCATGGAGATCTCCAGTTTGACAAACTATACATCGAATTTAGTTTAGCTTGACTGAAGAGCCAGCGCCAGATATATTGGCTATGCCCGGAAACGAAAAGGGCCAGGTGGTCAGACCTGGCCCCTCTCGCCCTTCCATCGCTGTCAGGGGCGTTCCAACAAAACTTGTTGCAGCACAGCAATTTTGCCATGAATGCCATCCGGGCGACAGCGGGTTAGTGCTCATTCCCAGGAGGTAATCATGAGCAATCAGCGTGGGCGAGATGCCCGTACAGGCGAGTTCATCCCAGTTCGCGAGGCGCTCCGGCGCCCTGCGACCACTGTGATCGAAACGATCCCCCGGCCTTCGCCGGTGAGAAAGCCGTCGCCTCCTCCAACTCGACGCAAGTAAAGGTCAGCATGAGGTGGGGGGCAGAGCAATCTGCCCCCCTTTTTTGATTGCCCACGTCTTTCAGGTGCCGGAGGGCATGTGGACACCAGTGATTGGATCGCTTCGGGCTCTGCCCTCATCGCCTTGACGAGCCTCGGCTATACGGTCTTCTTCGCGCGCACCCAGCACAAACTCAACAAGATCTTGGTTGCGGAAAAGGAACGCGAACAGGCAGAACGCAGGGTAGTGAGTCTCCGAGCCGAACTGATCAAAGAGACGCCGCAGAACTGGATCCTTCGAACCACGAACGTCGGCCAGGGCGCCGCGTACGCGGTCACAGTGAGGTGCGCAAAGAACGAGGACGGGAATGCTCTACTGGAAGACGAGGATATTGACCAGATCACGCCGGTCGCCCGTCTTGACTCGGCTCACTCCTTCGATATTAAGGCCACCAACTGGTATGGTGTGTTCGGCCCGCAGTCCATCCAGTACAACTGGAACGATGAGGATGGGACGTTTTGCTCTACCACTTTGAAGGTGCTGATTCACTGATTGCCGCTGTTCCCCACCCTCATTTGTCGTAGTAGGCGCTGATGTGCGGGCCGTGCTTCGCGCACGTCCGACACTGCATCAAAAAATGAAGAGAGGCGGTTGAAAAAGCGCCCCCCAGTTGGCAAACAAAAAAGCCGGCCACTCTTGCAAGTGTCCGGCTTCATATCTGGTCCCGCCGCCAGGAATCGAACCTGGATCTCAGCCTTCGGAGGGCCGAATTCTATCCGTTGAAATACAGCGAGGAATCTGGGTTCCGGCAGAACCGGAGCCCCGCATTATCGCCTATCAGGCGGCGACTTCTTCAGCTTCGTTCTTCGCACCCGCGGCCGAGTTCCGAACAAAGCCCAGGCCGGCCAGGTAAACGCGGAAAGTGCGCCGGCCGCTGGGCACAAGGTCGAAGGCGGTCGGGTCGAGCAGCCAGTTCTGGATGAGTCCGCTGATTAGCGCATGCAGCCCCTGCGCGGCCACGTGGCCGGGCACGGGCAGCTTGATGTTGGCGCGGCGGGCGGCCAGGCGCAGGGCTTTTTCAAAATCGGTCACGCAGGCGTTGCGTGCGTCCAGGTGCCGCTGCTGCACCGAGGCCATGTCGTGCGTGTATTCGACCTTGTGGGTGGCCACGTCGAACACGCGGCGCACCTGGGGGTCGGTGGTCATGAGGGTAAGCGCATGCACCATGCCCTCTTCGATCTCGGCCAGGGGGTCGTCGTTGCCGGCCGCCGCGGCGGCCCGGGGGCCGGCCTCCAGCGGCAGGATGACGCGCTCCATCATGGCGTTGAAGAGGTCGGCCTTGTCCTTGAAGTGCCAATAAATGGCGCCACGGGTCGCGCCGGCCTGCTGTGCAATCTGCTGCAGCGAGGTCTGCGAAACGCCCTGCGCCTGAAACAGCAGCTCCGCGGCATCGAGCAAGCGATGCCGCGTGGCCAATGCTTCTTCCTTCGTACGACGTGCCACCAAGTCTCCTGATTTGTAAAGCCAAGCCCTTTCCGCATCGTGGGGCCATTCGATGTTGTCACTATACATCCATGAATGTATGTAAACTAGCGGGCTTCCCCGATGGCCCGGCTGTTTATGCTGGCTTTCTGTTCGCTTTCTGCGAACGCGCCATCTCCCGTCTTTGCTTCAAAGGATTCGCATGCCTCTCCTGCATGTTTCGCGTCAATCTTCGTTCTCGCCGCGCCTCGCGATCGTGGCCGCTGCCGTGGTGCTGGCGCTTGCGGCCTGCTCCAAGGGCGATGCGCCCGCCGGCAAGGGAGGTGCAGCCGGTGGCGGTGCCCCGCCGGCGCCTGAAGTGGGCGTGGTGGTTGCAACGCCGACGGACGTGGGCCTGGTTACCGAGCTGCCGGGCCGGCTCGAAGCCTCGCGCGTGGCGCAGGTTCGCGCCCGCGCATCGGGCATCCTGCTGAAGCGCGAATTCCGCGAAGGCAGCGATGTAAAGGCCGGCCAGCTGCTGTTCCGCATCGACCCGGCGCCGCTGGTGGCCGCATCGCAAAACGCGCAAGCCACGCTGGCGCGCGCCGAAGCCAACGCCGTGCAGGCCAAGGCACTGGCCGACCGCTACAAGCCGCTGGTCGAGGCCAATGCGGTCAGCAAGCAAGAATATGCAAACGCCGTGGCCGCGCAAAAAACGGCCGAGGCCGACGTGGCCGCAGGCCGCGCCGCGGTGCAAACCGCGAAGATCAACCTGGGCTATGCCGACGTAACCTCGCCCATTGCCGGCCGCATTGGCCGCGCGCTGGTAACCGAAGGCGCGCTGGTAGGCCAGGGCGACGCCACCGAGCTGGCCGTGGTGCAGCAGATCAACCCGATGTACGTGAACTTCACGCAATCGGCCTCCGACGTGCTGAAGCTGCGCCGCGCGCTGGCCGCCGGCCAGTACAAGCGCGCAAGCGGCGAAGAGGCCGCCAGCGTCACGGTGGTGCTCGAAGACGGCACCGACTACACGCTGCCGGGCAAGCTGCTGTTCTCCGACCTGACGGTCGACCAGGCCACGGGCCAGGTCACGCTGCGCGCCGAGGTGCCCAACCCGAAGGGCGAGCTGCTGCCCGGCCTGTATGTGCGCGTAAAGCTCGAGCAGGCGCAGGCCACCAACGCAATCACCATTCCCCAGCAGGCGGTTACGCGCACGCAGCAGGGCGACACGGTGTCGGTGGTCAGTGCCGACGGCAAGATCAGCCAGCGCACGGTGAAGATCAGCGCCGCCAAGGACAACCAGTGGGTGGTGCTCGACGGCCTGAAGGCGGGCGAGCAGGTGATGGTCGACGGCTTCCAGAAGCTGCAGATGATGCCGCCCGGCACGCCGGTGAAGGCGGTGCCTTGGCAAAAGTCCGCGCCTAACGGTGCGGCACAACCGGCAGCGCCGGCGGCGTCTGCCGCGGCGGCGCCAGCCAGCGGTGCGGCGGCTGCGCCGGCCGAGAAGAAGTAATAGCAGGAGCGCGCCCGCATGGCCAAATTCTTTATCGACCGCCCGATCTTCGCCTGGGTGATTGCCCTGTTCGTCCTGGTGATGGGCGGCGTGGCAATTACGCAGCTGCCGATCTCGCAATACCCGCCGGTGGCACCGCCGGCCATCGTGATCAACGTGGCGTACCCCGGCGCCTCGGCCCAGACGCTCGAGGACAGCGTGCTGTCCGTCATCGAGCGTGAAATGAACGGCTCGCCGGGCCTGATCTACATGGAATCGGTGGCCCAGGCCGACGGCACCGGCACCATCACCATCAGCTTCGAGGCCGGCACCAACGACGACCTTGCACAGGTGGACGTGCAGAACCGGCTCTCGCGCGCCACGCCGCGCCTGCCGGCAGCCGTAACGCAGCAGGGCGTGCGCGTGGACAAGTCGCGCGACAACTTCCTGATGTTCGTGATGCTGTCTTCGGACAACCCGGCTTTCGACCCCATTGCGCTTGGCGACTACGCCGCGCGCAACGTGGTGCCCGAGCTGCAGCGCGTGGTGGGCGTGGGCCAGGCCCAGCTGTTCGGCTCTGAAAACGCAATGCGCATCTGGATCGACCCGGCCAAGCTGCAGGGCTTCAACCTGTCGGCCACCGACGTGAACAACGCGATTCGCGCGCAAAACGCACAGGTGTCTTCGGGCACTCTTGGCGACCTGCCCAACGTTCCCGGCCAGGCCATTGCGGCCACTGTGGTGGTGAACGGCCAGCTGGCCAACGTGGAGCAGTTCAAGGAAATTGTGCTGCGCGCCAACCCCGACGGCTCGACCGTGCGGCTGAAGGACGTGGCCCGCGTTGAGCTGGGCGGCCAGTCGTATGCCACCTCTGCCCGCCTGAACGGCGTGCCGGCGGTGGGTGTCGGCGTGCAGCCCACGCCCAACGGCAACGCGCTGGAATCGGCCAAGGCCATCCGCGCCAAGATGGCGGAGCTCGAGCGCTTCTTCCCGCAGGGCGTGAAGTGGAACATTCCGTACGACAGCTCGCGCTTCGTGCAGATTTCCATCACCGAAGTGGTGAAGACGCTGCTCGAAGCCATTGCGCTGGTGTTCGTGGTGATGTTCCTGTTCTTGCAGAACTGGCGCTACACGATCATCCCGACCATCGTGGTGCCAATTGCGCTGCTGGGCACGTTTGCCTCGCTGCTGGCGCTGGGCTTCTCGATCAACGTGCTGACCATGTTCGGCATGGTGCTGGTGATCGGTATCGTGGTGGACGACGCCATTGTGGTGGTCGAAAACGTCGAGCGCATCATGAGCGAAGAGGGGCTGTCGCCGCTCGAAGCCACGCGCAAGGCCATGCGGCAGATCTCGGGCGCCATCATCGGCGTGACGGTGGTGCTGATCTCGGTGTTTGTGCCGCTGGCGTTCTTTGCGGGCTCCACCGGCAACATCTACCGCCAGTTTTCGGCGGTGATGGTGACGTCGATCGCCTTCTCGGCCTTCATGGCGCTGTCGCTCACGCCAGCGCTGTGCGCCACGCTGCTCAAGCCGGTCGAAGCCGGCCACCACCACGAGAAGCGCGGCTTCTTCGGCTGGTTCAACCGCGGCTTCACGCGCACGGCCAAGGGCTACGAAAGCATGGTCGCGCGCATTCTGCGCCGCGCCGCGCGCTACCTGATCATCTACGCCGTGATCATCGGCGCGGTGGTGTTCACGTACATGCGCCTGCCAAGCTCGTTCCTGCCGCAAGAAGACCAGGGCAACATCATCGTGAACGTGCAGCTGCCGCCGGGCGCCACGCAAGAGCGTGCGCTGTCGGTCATGCAGCAGGTCGAAGGCTTCATCCTGAAGCAGCCTGAAGTGCAGAGCATGGTGGGCGTGATGGGCTTCAGCTTCTCTGGCCAGGGCCAGAACGCCGGCCTCGCCTTCGTCACGCTGAAAGACTGGGAAGAGCGCAAGGACCCGGCCCACTCGGCCAGCGCCCTCGCGGGCCGCGCCTTCGGTGCGCTCTCGGGCATTCGCGACGCGTTCATCTACCCGCTGAGCCCGCCGCCCATTCCTGAACTGGGCAACGCCAGCGGCTTCAGCTTCCGGCTGCAAGACCGTTCGGGCGCGGGCCACGACGCGCTCATCAACGCGCGCAACCAGTTGCTGGGCATGGCCAGCCAGAGCAAGGTGCTGACGCAGGTGCGCCCTGACGGCCTGGAAGACGCGCCGCAGCTGCAGATCGACATCGACCGCGACAAGGCCAACGCCCTGGGCGTGACCTTCGATGCGATCAACGCCACGCTGTCGACCGGCCTGGGTTCGAGCTACATCAACGACTTTCCGAACCGCGGCCGCCTGCAGCGCGTGGTGGTGCAAGCCGATGCGCCGGCCCGCATGCAGCCGGACGACCTGCTGCGGCTGAACGCCAGCAACTCGCAGGGCCAGCCGGTGCCGCTGTCGGCCTTTGCCACCACCAAGTGGGTGACGGGCGCCACGCAAACGGTGCGCTACAACGGCTACCCCGCCATCCGCATCAGCGGCGACGCGGCGCCGGGCTTCAGCACGGGTGCGGCCATGGCCGAGATGGAAAAGCTCGCGAGCCAGTTGCCGCAAGGCTTCGGCTTTGAATGGACGGGCCAGTCGCGCGAAGAAAAGCTGGCGGGTTCGCAGGCCATCATCCTTTACGGCTTCGCCATTCTTGCGGTGTTCCTGTGCCTGGCCGCGCTGTACGAGAGCTGGTCGATCCCGCTGTCGGTCATTCTGGTGGTGCCGCTCGGCGTACTGGGGGTGCTGCTGGCAACCATGCTGCGCGCCTACTCGAACGACGTGTACTTCCAGGTGGGGCTGATCACCATCATCGGCCTGTCGGCGAAGAACGCAATTCTGATCATCGAGTTTGCGAAGGACCTGCAGGCGCAGGGCAAGGGCATCGTCGAATCGGCGCTGGCCGCCGCCCACCTGCGGTTCCGCCCGATCATCATGACCTCGCTGGCCTTCGGCCTGGGCGTGGTGCCGCTGGCCATTGCCTCCGGCGCCGGCTCGGCAAGCCAGCGCGCCATTGGCACCGGCGTGCTCGGCGGCATGGTCACGGGCACGATCCTGGCCGTGATCTTCGTGCCGGTGTTCTTCGTGGTGGTGCGCACGCTGTTCAAGGGCAGCGCGCGCCAACATGAAGCCGACAAGCGGCATGCCGAAGCCGCCGGCATCACGGAGGAAAAGACACATGACTAAGAAACTGATTCCCACGGCACTGGCCGCGGCCATGCTGCTGGCCGGCTGCTCGCTGATTCCGACCTACGAGCGCCCCGCCGCGCCGGTGCCCACCACCTTTCCGGGCGACCCGGCGCAGCCGGCGGGCCAGGCCGCGGCCGCCCTGCCCTGGCAGGACTTCTTCACCGATCCGCGGCTGACCGGGCTCATTCAGACCGCGCTGGCCAACAACCGCGACCTGCGCGTGTCGGTGCTCAACATCGAGCAGGCGCGTGCGCAATTTCAGATCGAGCGCTCGGCTTTGTTCCCGGCGCTGGGCCTCACGGGCAGCGGGTCGCGTTCGAGCCCCAACCAGCTCCAGGCCTTCGACAGCAGCGCGGGGAGCGTGTCGTCGCAGTACAGCGTGAACCTGGGCATTACCGCCTGGGAGATCGACTTCTTCGGCCGCATCCGCAGCCTGAAGGACCAGGCGCTGGCGCAATACCTCGCCACCGAAGAAACGCGCAAGGCCGCGCAAATCAGCCTGATCGCGGCCGTGGCCACGGGCTGGCTCACGCTGATTGCGGACGACGAACTGCTGGAGCTCACGCGCCAGACGATGGTCACGCGCGAAGAATCGGTGCGCCTGACCAAGCTGCGCTTCGACAACGGCGTGTCGTCGGAGCTCGACTTCCAGGCCGCGAACTCGCTGGCCGAAACCGCGCGCGCTTCTTATGCGCAGCAGCTGCGCACGCGCCAGCAGGACGAGAACGCGCTGGCTCTGCTGCTCGGCGCGCCGGTGCCGGCGGAAGCCACGGCCGGCGGCGCCATGGGGCTGGACGGCATCAAGCCGATGCCCGAGGTGCCCGCGGGCCTGCCTTCGGACCTGCTGACCGAGCGGCCGGACATCCGCTCGGCCGAGCAGCAGCTGATTGCGGCCAATGCCAACATCGGCGCGGCGCGTGCGGCTTTCTTTCCGCGCGTATCGCTCACCACCTCGATCGGTACCGCCAGCAGCGAGTTCTCGGGCCTGTTCGACAGCGGATCGAAGGCCTGGGCCTTTTCGCCGCAGATCACGCTGCCCATCTTCGATGCGGGGCGCAATATTGCGGGGCTCGACTCGGCCAAGGCCGGGCGCGAGATTGCCGTGGCGCAGTACGAAAAGTCGATCCAGACCGCCTTCCGCGAAGTGGCGGACGCGCTGGCCGGCCGCGCCACGCTGGGCGAGCAGGTGCGGGCGCAACGCGCGCAGGCCGACGCCGAAGCGGTGCGCTTCAAGCTCTCCGACATGCGCTACCGCAACGGCATTGCCAGCGCGCTCGACCTGCTGGACGCGCAGCGCTCGCTGTACACGGCGCAGCAATCGGCCGTGACCACGCGGCTCCTGCAGCTGCAGAACCAGGTCACCCTGTACAAGACGCTGGGTGGCGGTTGGGCAAAGGCTGGTTGACGCCCCCCCGAAGCGCCTTCGGCGCCTCCCCCCACTGGGGGGCGCACCCGGCGGCCCGGCAAAGCCGGTTCCGCGGGTGCACTGGAATGAGCTCGTTGCATTGAAGCATCGCGGAGAGGCCTTCCGTCCTTTGGGCGGAGGGCCTCTCTATAATCGCCGGTTGATTCGAAAAAGCCCCCCGACGAGCCCCCGTTATTGAGGACGCCATGAGCGCAGACCCGCACTACCAGGCCACAGAAGAAGCCCACACCGGCCCGATCAAGAACCCGAAGCAACTGCTGCTCGCGGTATTTTTCTCTTTTCTTGCCCCCATCCTGATCATCGTGGGCCTTGTGGCCTATGTGGTTTCGGGCAACAAGCCCGCGGGCACGGCCGAGGGCGACAACATGGCGCTCTACGGCGTGTCGCAAGACGCGCGCAACCGCGAAGTGGCCGAGCGGCTCAAGAAGGTCGGCACCATCGAAATCCGCGATGCCAACCGCCCCCTGGCAGCTGGCGAGACCGTGTTCAAAGCCCAGTGCGCTGCCTGCCATGCGCCGCCCGGCATTCCTGGCGCGCCGCACCTGAACGACGCCGCAGCCTGGGGCCCGCGCATCGGCCAGGGCTACGCAACGCTGCTCGACCATGCGCTGCATGGCAAGGGTGCCATGCCGGCACAGGGCGGCGGCGACTTCGAAGACCTCGAAATCGGCCGTGCCGTGGTCTACCTGGCCAACGCCGGTGGCGCCAAGTTCCCGGTGCCCGAGCGTCCCGCCGCGGCAGCGGCACCCGCTGAAGGCGCTGCTTCGGCCGCCGCACCGGCGGCGCCCACCGCCAGCAAGTAACCCAGGGCTTCGCCCCAATAAAAAAGCCGGCCTCGAGCCGGCTTTTTCATGCGCGTGACCTGAACAGCTATTGTTTTGATAGCGTCGCTGGTTGCCGCGCCGCGGGGCTCAGCACATGGCCGAAGCGCTGCGGCAGGTCGGCCGAGCGCACCGGCTCGGGCGTCCACAGCCCCTGGTCGATGGCCTCTGCGGCCAGGCCCACGTCCTGCGTGTGAACCAGCCCCAGCCCGATGGGAGCGGCCAGGTAGAGCCGGCCCTCCTCGTCGAGTAGGCACCCGGAAACGTTCACCGCCTGCCCGGTATGGGCGGTGACGGCAAAGCCCTTGTCGTCGGCAATGCGCCAGACAAAAGGCGCCGCCTCCAGTTCGACATAAACGCGCTGGGGCCCGTTCTGGAAGAACCACTGGCCTTCGCCGTCGTGGTCGTAGTTGCGGTGGATGAAGTCGATGAGCTTCTCGTGCCGCAGCATCGAGCCCTTGGCGGCCGGAAACGGCCCCTGGGCCTGGGTGCGGTCGTCGCGCATGTACCAGTTGCCGCGCGCGTCCAGGCCAAGCCAGCCGTAGCAATGCGGCACGTTGGGCCACTTGGCGAGCGCTTGTTTAACGATGTCGTCCATGAAAGCTATTCTGCGCGCCCGCGCGGCAACCGGGCCTAGGCGAATTGCCCGAGCCAGCTACCGACGCTCTCCGGCATGCCGCGCACATGACCCGGCGGCACGCCGAGCGGAAAGCCCACATGGCCGCCGTGCGCGGGCTGCCACAGCGTGACGTGCCGGCCCACCTCGCCCGGCCCCGGCAGGCTGCGGGCCGGAATGAACGGATCGTTCAGCGCGTTCACCACCAGCGTGGGCACGCGAATCGCGCTCAGGTGCGGCTTGGACGAGCCCCGCGCCCAGTAGTCGTCGGTGTTGCGAAAGCCGTGCAGCGGCGCCGTGAACACGTCGTCGAAGGTATAGAGGTCTCGCGCCGCCAGCAGCCGCTCGCGGTCGAACAGCCCCGGAAACTGGGCCAGCTTGGCCAGCGCCTTGGGCTTCATGGTGGCCAGGAACATGCGCGTGTAGACCAGCCGGTTGAAGCCGCGGCCGATGGCCTCGCCGCCGGCCGCAAGATCGAGCGGCGCGCACACCGAGGCCACCGCGGCCACCGAGGCATGGGCCGAGTCGCCGGCCTCGCAGGCCCAGCGCAGCAGCGCATTGCCGCCCAGCGACACGCCCGCGGCCAGCACCGGGCCGCCGCCATGGAGCGCCTGCAGGTCGCGCATGCGCCGCAAGATCCAGTCGATTTCTTCGTAGTCGCCTGAGTGGTAGGCGCGCGGCGCCAGGTTGAGCTCGCCGCTGCAGCCCCTGAAATGCGGCACCGCGAAGTCCATGCCACGCTCGGCCGCGAAGGCGGCGAAGGCTTCGGCGTAGTGGCTGCGGGACGACCCCTCCAGACCGTGGAACAGCACCAGCAGCGGACGCGGTCCGGCGCTTGTGCCCTGCAGGACCGAATCGGCGAAATCGACGTCGATGAAATCCCCGTCGGGCGTGTTCCAGCGCTCGCGGCGGTACACCGGCGCCAGGCCGGTGAAGCGGCGCGCATACAGCGCCGCCCAGATGGTCTGCAGGTTGCCGCCGGGCAGCCAGCGCGGCGCCGCGTAGCCCATCGATGAGTGCAGGGAAGAAACGTCGCCAGGCATTTCTCAGTGCAGGATCTGGGGCGGGTCGTTCGCGTCGACGGGTTCCCGCGCGCTGCCGGGGCTCGCATGGTGCGCCACCATGCGCCAGCCTTCGGCGGTCTTGTGATAGACGTTGGTGGCCAGCACAAAGGCGTGCTTCGGGCCCTCGGCCGTGAGCACCTCGATGCGTTCGAGCACGTTGTGCACCGCGCTTGCGAGCGACTCGATCTTGCGCACGCGTGCGGGCATGGCGTGAATGGCGCCGTTGCCGAACATCTGCTCGAAAGCCGCGCGAATCGCCGTGGCGCCCACCAGGCGGGGGCCGCCCGGGTGTACGCAGAACACCTCGTCCTCGTCGGCCCAGCACGCCATCAGCGCTTCGATGTCGCCGCGCTGCAGCGCTTCATAAAACGCGGCCTCGATGTCGTCTGCAGTACCGCCGACGGCAGCGGCGGCACGGAGTGGGGTCTTGGGCATGGGGTGATTTTGCCGCGCGATCCATGACGCCGGCGCTGCACCGGTTTGGCCTTGACGCGCACCGTGCTGCCGCAAGCCGGGCGGTTCATCTGCTCCACTTTGGACCAAATGGTCAAAACGAAACATTAAAAAACATTCAACGCGTTGATTTGAAAGGGATTTTTTAACTGGCACGGGCCATGCATAGGGCTTTGCGACCCTGCAACTGGAGCTTCTGCATGAACGTCGGCATCTTCATCCCCATCGGCAACAACGGCTGGCTGCTCTCCGAAAACGCACCGCAGTACAAGCCGAGTTTCGAACTCAACAAGGAGATCACGCTCACGGCCGAGCGCTACGGCGTCGACTTCGTGCTGTCGATGATCAAGCTGCGCGGCTTTGGCGGCAAGACCGAGTTCTGGGACCACAACCTCGAGTCGTTCACGCTCATGGCCGGGCTCGCGGCCGTTACCACCAAGATCAAGCTCTTTGCCACCGCGGCCTCGCTGGTGATGCCGCCGGCCATCGTGGCGCGCATGGCATCGACCATCGATTCGATTTCCAACGGGCGCTTTGGCCTGAACCTTGTCACCGGCTGGCAGCGCCCCGAATACTCACAGATGGGCATGTGGCCCGGCGACCAGTTCTTCGGCACGCGCTACCAATACCTGTCCGAATACATCCAGGTGCTGCGCGACCTGTGGGGCACCGGCCAATCGGATTTCAAGGGCGCGCACTTCCAGATGGACGACTGCCGCCTGAGCCCCCGGCCGCAAGCGGACATGAAGGTGATCTGCGCGGGCCAGAGCGACGCCGGCATGGACTTTTCCGCGAAATACGCCGACTACAACTTCTGCTTCGGCAAAGGCGTGAACACGCCCAAGGCCTTTGCACCCGCGGCCGAAAAGCTCATCGAGGCCACGGGCAAGACCGGCCGCCACGTGACCACCTACGTGCTGATGATGGTGATTGCCGACGAAACCGACGAAGCCGCGCGCGCCAAGTGGGAGCACTACAAGGCGGGCGCCGACCACGAAGCCATTGCCTGGCTGGGCCAACAGGGCGCGGCCGACACCAAGTCGGGCGCCGACACCAATGTGCGCCAGATGGCCGACCCGACCTCGGCCGTCAACATCAACATGGGCACGCTGGTGGGCTCTTACGCCACCGTTGCGCGCCTGCTCGACGAGATGGCCGAGGTGCCGGGCACCGAAGGCGTGCTGCTCACTTTCGACGACTTCCTGCAGGGTGTTGCGGCCTTTGGCGAACGCATCCAACCGCTGATGAAGAGCCGCGCGCATGTGCAGAGCCCTGTGGCCTCGCAGGCCGAACCCGAGCGGCTCGTGGCCTGAAGGGAGACGCGCATGGCCACGCCCGCACGCAACACCACGCTCACCTCGACCACGCCCGTCGGCGCGCCACGCCTGCCCGGCGCACCCGCGCCGCTCGTGCTGCCCGCGCGCCCGGAACCGGTGGCGCTGCATGCCACCGATTCGGCCCTGATCGTGGTCGACATGCAGAACGCCTATGCCTCCATCGGCGGCTATGTCGATTCGGCGGGCTTCGATATTTCGGGCGCGCAAGGCACCATCGCCAACATCGCGCGCACGATTGCGGCGGCGCGCGCGGCCGGCATGCTGGTCGTGTTTCTGCAGAACGGCTGGGACGCCGCCTACGTCGAGGCCGGCGGACCGGGCTCGCCCAACTGGCACAAGTCGAACGCGCTCAAGACCATGCGCGCCAAGCCCGAACTCGCAGGCAAGTTCCTCGCCAAGGGCGGCTGGGACTACGAACTCATCGCAGAGATGAAGCCGCAGCCCGGCGACATCGTGGTGCCCAAGACCCGCTACAGCGGCTTCTTCAACAGCACGCTCGACAGCACCTTGCGCGCACGCGGCATCCGCCACCTGGTGTTCACCGGCATTGCCACCAATGTGTGCGTGGAGTCGACGCTGCGCGATGCCTTTCACCTCGAATACTTCGCCGTGATGCTCGAAGACGCCACGCACGAGCTTGGCGGTGCGGCCATACAAAAGGCCTCCGTCTACAACGTCGAGACCTTCTTCGGCTGGGTTTCGACAGTGGACCAGTTCTGCGCCACCTTTGCCCCCGAGCCCGCCGCGCAGCCTGTAGCGGCTGAAGCGGCCATTGCCTGATTTTTTTAAAGGAGCCCGTCCTCATGCCCAAGCAAGCCATCATCCCCGCCGGAACCACCACGCCCATCGCCCCGTTCGTGCCCGGCACCATGGCCGACGGCGTGGTCTACGTGTCGGGCACGCTGCCCTTCGACAAGGACAACAACGTGGTGCACGTGGGCGATGCCTCCGCGCAAACGCGCCACGTGCTCGAGACGATCCAGAACGTGATCAAAACGGCCGGCGGCACCATGGACGACGTGACCTTCAACATGATCATGATCAAGGATTGGGCCGACTACGCGAAGGTGAACGCGGTGTACGCAGAGTTCTTTCCGGGCACCAAGCCTGCGCGCTACTGCATCCAGTGCGGCCTGGTAAAGCCTGATGCACTGGTCGAAATCGCCTCCATCGCCCACGTCGGCAACAAGGCCTGAGCATGCCGCTGCACTACGAAGTGCATGGGCCGGCCGACGGCGAGGCGGTGCTGCTGTCGTCGGGCCTCGGCGGTTCGGCCGTCTTCTGGCAACCGCAGATCGGCGCACTCGTGGCAGCGGGCCATCGCGTGATTGCGTACGACCAGCGCGGCACGGGCCGCAGCCCCGCCGCACTGAGCGCGGACTACGCCATTGCTGACATGGCGCGCGACGTGGTGCAGATTCTGGACGCCACGTCGACGCCGCGCTGCCACCTGGTGGGGCATGCGCTCGGCGGGCTCGTCGGGCTGCAGCTGGCACTCGACGAGCCCTCGCGCGTGGCGAGTCTGGTGCTGGTCAATGCGTGGTCCAGGCCCAATGCGCACTCTGCGCGCTGCTTCGATGCGCGGCTTGCGCTGCTTGGCGCCTGCGGCCCGCGCGCGTATGTGGAAGCGCAGCCGATCTTCTTGTACCCCGCGGCCTGGTGCGCGGAACATGCGCAGCGCGTGGCCGACGAGGTCGACCATGCGTTTGCGCACTTTCCCGGCGAGGCCAACATGCGTGCGCGCATCGGCGCGCTGCGCGCCTTCGACATCGACGCGCACCTTGGCGACATCACCGCGCCCACGCTGGTGGCCGCCGCCATGGACGACGCGCTGGTGCCGTGGACCTGCTCCCAGCACCTGGCCGACGGCCTGCACGACGTGACGCTGCACTTCATGCCGCACGGCGGCCATGCGCATAGCGTGACCGAGGCCGACGCCTTCAACCGCAGCCTGCTCGACTTTCTTTCCCGGGTCAGCGCACCCGGCGTTCCCGCATGACCACCACCTCAGCCCTCGACGACGCCGCACTGGCACTTCTCTTTACCGAAGCACGCAGCCACAACGGCTGGACCGCGGAGCCCGTGACGGATGCGCAACTCCGTCAGGTCTATGCGCTAGCCCGCATGGGCCCGACATCGGCCAACTGCTCGCCCGCACGCTTCGTGTTCGTTCGCACGCCCGAGGGCAAGCAGCGCCTTGGGCCTGCGCTTTCCAAGGGCAACCTCGACAAGACCATGGCCGCACCGGTCACGGTCATCGCAGCGTGGGACCGCAAGTTCTACGACAAGCTGCCCACGCTGTTTCCGCATACCGATGCGCGCAGCTGGTTCACCGGCAGCCCCGAGGCCGCGCACGAAACCGCCTTTCGCAACGCCAGCCTGCAGGCGGGCTACCTGCTGCTCGCCGCGCGCGCGGTGGGGCTCGATGCAGGCCCGATGTCGGGCTTCGACAAGGCGAAGGTGGATGCCGCGTTCTTCGAGGGCACCGACTGGAGCACCAACTTCCTGATCAACCTCGGCCACGGAGATGCGGCCAAGGTGTTCGGCCGCCTGCCGCGGCTCAGCTTCGAAGAAGCCTGCGTCCTCGCCTGAAACCATTCCGGAAATCTCTCCCATGCTGCTGAACGCAATGGCCTCCCACCACGTCACGCCGAGCGGCCTGCCCCACGCGCTGCCCAAGGCCGACTACCGCAATGCCATGGCGCGGCTGGGCGCGGCGGTCAACATCATCACCACTGACGGGCCTGCGGGCCGTGCCGGGTTCACCGCATCGGCCGTGTGCAGCGTGACCGACGAGCCGCCGATGCTGCTGGTGTGCCTGAACCGGTCGGCATCGGTGTATCCCGCGTTCACGGCCAATGGCGTGCTGTGCGTGAACGTGCTCGCGGCGGGCCACCAGGCGCTCTCGGGCCTGTTCGGCGGCAAGACGCCGATGGACGAGCGCTTTGCCGCGGCCCGCTGGGGCCGCAAGGCCACGGGCTCGCCGGTGCTGGAGGACGCCGCGGCCTCGTTCGATTGCCGCGTGGTACAGGCCACGATTGCGGGTACGCATGACGTGCTGTTCTGCGAGGCGTTGGCGATTGCGATTGGCGGGGCGGCGCAGAGCCTGATCTATTTCGATCGGCGGTATCACGAGATCGCGGCGCCGCCGCATTGACCTGGTCGTGTCCCCTCTCCCTCTGGGAGAGGGAGAAAAACCGATCAGCGCGGCGCAATCCCCTGCAGCACGATCCGCTGCACGTTCTCCACCGTCTGCTCAAAAAACACCGGGTCCTCCAGCGTATGCCCCGTCAGCGCCTGCACCTGCACGCCGAAATCCGCGTAGTGCTGCGTGACGGCCCAGAGCGCAAAAATCAGGTGATGCGGATCGACCGGCGCGAGCTTGCCCGACGCGACCCATGAACGGATGACCTCCGACTTGCGCTCCACCAAGGTGCGCAGTTCGCGGTCGAGCTCGTCGCGCAGCAGCGGCGCGCCCTGGATCATTTCAAGGCAGAACAGGCGCGACGCATCGGGCCGGTCGCGCGAGACCACGAGCTTGCGGCGGATGTAGCCGCCGATGGCCTCGCCCGGGTCCTGCTCGGCGCTGAAGCCGCGCAGCGGCTCAAGCCACAGCGCGAGCAGGTCGCGCAGCACGTTCACATACAGCTCTTCCTTGTTGGCAAAGTAATAGAGCAGATTGCTCTTGGACACATCAGCGCGCGCCGCCACCTGGTCGATCGAGGTGCCATGCAATCCGAAGCGCGAGAACAGGCCCAGCGCCGCACCGAGGATGGCGCTGCGCTTGTCCTCGATCTGGCGCAGTCTGCGGCTCACCGCCGAGGCGCTGCGCACCGGGGGCTTCGCGGACTTGCGCACCAGGCCCTTCACGGCGCCCTTCACAGCGCTCTTGGCTGGGGTCTTCTTTGTGCTGCTGGCTGCGGCCAGCGCCTTGGTCTTCGGCATCTTCCCTCGCTTCTCGATTACGAACTCTTTTTTCAACGCGCACCACTGTAAGGCCGCGGTGCATCGCGTTGCGCCGGGCGGGCCTTCCAGCACGCGCAGTGCGCACCATGCTGACGCGACAAATGCGTTTTGTCCATTTGGTCCAACTGGCACAGACGTTGCATGGCGAAAGGCATGCCAAGCAAGAGGACCGACACATGACAACCCTGCTGTCCGTACCCATCATCGATCTCGCGCCCTACTTCGCCGGCACGGCCGAAGGCAAGGAACAGGTCGCGAAGAAAGTCGACGAGGCCTGCCGCAGCATCGGCTTTCTCGTCATTACCAACCACGGCATTCCGGCCGAACTGATCGCGCGCGTGTCGAAGCTCTCGCGCGCGTTCTTCGACATGCCGCTGGCCGAGAAGCGCAAGGTCGACCGGCCGCGCGAAGACGCGGTGCGCGGCTACAGCGCAGTGGGTGAAGAAGGGCTTTCGTACAGCCTGGAAGAGGCCGCGCCCGGCGACCTGAAGGAGTCGTTCTCGGTCGGCCCCTCGAACGTGCCCGCCGACGACTACCACCGCGGCCCCGCCGCCGGCCCGCATTTCGAACCCAACAGCTGGCCGCCGATCGACGGCTTTCGCGAAGCGTACGAAGCCTACTTCGAGGCCATGAGCGATCTCTCCCGCTCGCTGATGCGCATCTTCGCGCTCGGCCTTGCGCTGCCCGAGACGTTCTTCGACGACAAGATCGACAAGCACATCAGCATGTTCCGCGTGCTGAGCTATCCGCCGCAGCGTGAAGCGCCGCTGCCGGGCCAGTTGCGCGCCGGCGCGCACAGCGACTACGGCAGCCTCACCATCGTGCTGCCCGATGACAAGGGCCTGCAGGTGTTCAACAAGGCGGGTCAGTGGGTCGACGTACCGCAGGTGGAAGGCGGCTTGGTGGTCAACATTGCCGACCTGATGATGCAGTGGACCAACGACCAGTGGGTGTCCACGCTGCACCGCGTGGTCAATCCGCCGTTCGAAGTGGCCAGCACCAACCGCCGGCAGTCGCTGGTGTTCTTTCACCAGCCCAATTACGACGCGATGGTCGAGTGCCTGTCAAGCTGCCTTGCGCCGGGCGAGCAGCCGAAGTACGCACCCATTTCATCGGGCGACCACCTGACCTCCAAGTTCGTGAAGCAGACGACCTTTGGCGGCACCAAGGCCGTGGCCTAGGCACCGTGATGAGAACTTGTTTTTTCAGTCGCGGTGCTGTGCGTGGGTTGCCTTGTTCGAGGGGCGCACCCGCCGACGGGGTACCTTTCTCCGCGAATGTCCCCCGGCCTGCGGCCTCCTCCTTTATTTCGCTGCGC
>NZ_JBBCBO010000033.1:0-44574 GCF_037203865.1 Variovorax sp. CCNWLW186
CGGAGCAGACAGAAATCTGAGCGAGCGTCGATTGAGCAGCGCAGATCCGTCCTCCTTGCTGCGGCGGTAAGGCGGATTAATGCGCTGCCGGATGGCTCGATTGCGGCGCACAGCAGACAATCAGCGGGCCACGCCGACTGACCGCAACCAGTCTGAACCAGAAGTTCGAGAGCGGACTCTTTCGTGCCCAGCGATTCCATGCACTGCAGCAACTGCGTAAACCCATGTCGCTGCAGGGATTGGATCTAGGATTTGGAGATATCGGGCCGCTGTTGATCTGCTGTTGTAGTTGCCTTGGCGGCGTAATTCAAGGAGCAGCTCTTGGGGGCGCTGCCGTCTTGGCAAGGTTCACAGCTCGTTCCTTTGGTGGTCCAAATAGTCCGCCCACGCTTGCAGCATTGACCGGCGCTCGTCGTGATAAGCATGTCGGTTGTAGGCTGCACGCACTCGATTCACTGGCGCATGAGCGAGACAATGTTCAATCACGTCGACGCTCGCCCCCAGTTTGTTGAAATGCGTACTGAACGCAGCCCGCATGCCGTGTGGGGTGCTTTCGCCACCGTAACCGAGACGTTCCAGAACAGCGTTGAGTGACCGATTGGCCATCGGCCTTGTCGGGTCAACGCGGTTGGGAAACAGATGAAGATGTTTGCCGTCGGTGTCTTTTCGCAATTCCTGGAGCAATTCGACAGCTTGCTCCGAAAGCGGTACCCAGTGTTCCTGTTTTGCTTTCATGCGTGCGGCCGGAATGGTCCATGACTTTCCTTTCAGGTCAAACTCCTTCCATTCGGCCCCGATGACTTCATTCTTTCGGCAGGCTGTCAGAAGAACCATCAACATCGCGATGCGGGTCTCTGGATTGATCCGCGACGCATCAAGTGCGCGCAGAAAATTTCCCATGCGCTCTGAAGGCAGCGACAGGTGGTGCGTTGACCGCCGTGTGGCGAGTACTCGGCGGGGCGGAGTGGGGTTTGCCGTAAGCAAACCAACATCGATTGCGTGCTCAAAAATTGCGTCGAGATGGGTGCGCAGATTTCTGGCTGTCTCGGGGGCGCGTTTCTCCACATTGGTCAGATGAGCGGCTAGCTCCGCGCGCGTAATGCTCGCAACCGGTCGACTCTGAAACTTCGGAAGCAAATCATTCTTCAGCTCGCGCTCGCGTTGCTTGATGGTTGCTGGGCGTAGCCGGCCATCTGTCACCAAGCGCCACGATGCGGCCAAGTTGCCGAAAGTCGATAGATTGGTCTGGAGCTTTTCGCCCTGCCGATGGTGAACGGGATTGATGCCATCCGCGACGAGCTTGCGAGCATCTTGGTGCAGCTCACGTGCGCGCTTCAGTGTTGTGTCGGGGTAGCGACCCAAAGCCAGCAGGCCTTCGATTCCGTTCAGCTTGAAGCGGTACCGCCAAAGCTTTGTACCGCTTGGCTGCACAAGCAGGAACAGGCCACCGGGCTCTACGAGCTTGTAAGGGCGCGGATTTGGCTTGGCGTTTTTTACCCGCGTTTCGGTTAGCGGGCGGCTGTTTTCGCGAAGGGGTATTGCGGTAGTCAAGGTGCTGTGGCGGGGTTCCGTACCCACCAGCATACCCACAAAATGCTCGGCTACCAAGGAAGTGCGCCAAGATGCAAGGCCGCACAGGAGTGGATGTAAGTTGTTGTTTTATAAGGTATTTATCTCGAAGGCGGACATTCAAAGAAACTCAAGAGAGTCCAAAATACGGTCAATGCACATTGCAGGTGGCTATTTTCATCAAACGCTACGTTGTTGATTTCGGAGGGCAGCCTTGCGGCATGGCGTGGGTTTGCATTTGTACCCGACTGCATACCCTGCTTGGGGTCGCTGCGCCGTCGGTAGCGGGCTTGGCGCCGGGTGGGGCGAACTTTACCCCCGATATTTTGCGGATGGCCCGGCCCCAGCGCAGTGGGGATGGCCCGCAGACCGGCATGCATCGTCGAGGTGCATCTCGCGTCGCCGGGGTTGTCTGACAACAGTTGCGAATCCGCACATCTATGTGGCGAGATTGCGGAAAAGTTCTCAAAACTGACCCGCATTGGCCTTGTTACAGTTGTTAAGATTTAGCCATGCTTTCATTTTCTATTAACACCATTTTGGTGCAAGCAACAATTCGGACGACCCTGGTCGTGCGGTAACTCTGTACCTGCCGGCGAAAAGAATCGCCTGCAATCTCATTTGAATATAAAAATCGCAAGCTGGTGGGGCAGCGGCGTTGGATGAGTGCGCCTGAAAATATTTAATTCCAACTAAGAATTGGATTGGAAAAAGTGGCGCAGATTGGATCGACCTGGGTCGGAGACAAATAAAGCGGAAGGTTTATTGAGTTTTGGAGGGCGCTGGCTAAAGTGGTTGCACGTCGGTGCAGTTGCTTGTTATCGCGGCCTGATCGGGGAAGAGCTTTTTTTGTCGAGCTGAACGACTCTTGTCCAACGTGGAGGTTGGGCACGCGGGAGTTCCGCTCAGGTTCGGGGGAATCATGGATCTGTTGATGTCGGATGTGCGGCTTTTCGTGAAGGCTGTGGAGGTAGGAGGGCTGACGCAGGCGGCCGACGCGCTGAGCGTGCCCAAGGCGTCTGCGTCCCGGCAGCTCAAGCGGCTGGAGGCCCTCGTCGGCCATACGCTGCTGCACCGGGGAGCGGGCCACTTCGGCCTGACGGGGGAGGGGAGAGAGTTCTTTTCCACGGCCAAGGAGGTTCTGGAGGCGGTCGACCAGGCCCTGTCGCAGCTCTCCAACACCAATGAAGCCCTCACGGGCCAACTGCGGATCTCGGTTCCCGGATATGTCGGCCGCGAGTTGCTCTCGGCCCACCTGTCGGGCTTCATGGCTGCGCACCCGCAGCTAAAGCTCACCGTCGACGTAGGCTCCGACCGGGTGGACCTGTTCCGCGAAGACACCGACGTGGTCATCCGGGTGGGGCTTGAAGGCTGCGAAGACCTCGTGGCAAGGCGCATCAAGAAGCAGCCCCTTGTGCTGTGCGCCACACCTTCATACCTCGAGCGTCATCCGCAGATCCAGACGGTCGACGACCTTGCGGGGCACTACTTTTTGACCAGCGGCCCGGAGCGGCACGCCATGGAAATGGTCATTCCGGGCGTCGATCGGGAGTACATCGTCAGGGCCGCGGGCGTGTTTCGCGCCAACGATCCGGAGTTGCTGCTGAGGCTTGCCTGCTCGGCCGGCGGCATCGCGCTGGTTCCACTGCTCTGTGCCAGGTCGGCAATCCAGGGCGGCTCCCTGGTAACGGTGCTGCCGTCCTTCGAATTGACGCCGGAAGAGTTGAATCTGATGTATTTGCCCGCCCGGCGCAATACCCGAAAGATCAGAACCTTCGTCGATTTCATCTTCAAGGCTCTAGAGCAAGCCTGATTCGGCTTTTTTGCCACAGCTAAAGCCCTTCGCGGGCTTTGGTGGCTTTTCACGTCCCTTCTTTTTGCGGCGCCTTCAGCCGGATTTATGCACGTCGATTGCAGGGATGGACTTGCGCGTTCCAAAGTCCTTCCACGTGGTCGTCGGAAAAATCACAGGCGAGTTGTCGAAAGTGGAACTGCCGATCTCATATTTGACATCCGGATTTGGCATTCGCCGCAGGCAAAATACTTGTTGGTTACAAGTGCAAGCAGGCGTATTTATTTTCAATAATTAATTTCTAAAAAATGATTGCGGGTATGAATCAATTTATTAGAAATATTTCTGCGTAATTCTTGTCCTCGCCGGCAATTGCTGTCGGCCTGCCGTGTGTTCGTTGAACTGGAGCAACCATGCTTATACAAAAACTGACTCAAACTCTTCTGCGCAAGGCCGCCAGGCTGCCCGCGCTGGCTGCAACCTTCGGCGCAGGCATGCTCGCCGTGGCCACTCTGGCGGCGCCAGCTTCTGCGCAGCCTGCCGCTGCCCGGTCGGCCCCCGCTGCCGACAAGACCGTGTCCGTTGCCTTGACGCAGTTCAAGGTGGTGAAGGGCGCCGACGGCAAGGAGCAACTGCTGGACGCTTCTTCGGTCAAGCCCGGCGACGTTCTCGAATACCGCGCGACCTACACCAACAACACCGGCAAGACGGTGTCCGGCCTGGTCGCCGATCTGCCCATTCCTGAGGGGCTCGAGTACCTGCCGCGCAGCGCCAAGCCCGGCGCCGCGCTGGTCAAGGCGGCCACCAAAGACGGCGTCTACGCCGCCGAGCCGCTGGTGCGCAAGGCCGCGAACAACAAGGCCGAGCCCGTGCCGTACAGCGACTACCGCGCCCTGCGCTGGACGCTCGGCCAGTTGCCCGCCGGAGGCGAAGCCGCCGTAACCGCGCGCGCCAAAGTCGAAGTCGTGGTTCCGCCCGAGCCCAAGACCTCCGCCCTCGCTCCGCAGGCGCCACCCGTTGCCGTGCAGTCCGCTGCGGGCGCGACCTCGCGCTGACCGGTCGGCGGTGGTTTGCCTCCTGGCTTTTCGTTTTTCTGTTTCCTTGATCCCTTTGCTATTGCGCGCAACCCGGCCGCTGTCTTCCGTTCGCGGAATGCCTGAGCCGGGTTTTTTTTGTTCCTTTTTTGACAACCGAGGAGAAACCACGTGAGTCCCACCTTGCCAACCCGGCGCATCGGCTTCAGGCCGAGAGCCACATGGGCTGGTGCCGCAGTTTTGTCGCTGGGCTTCCTGTTTGGAAGCTCGAGCGCACTTGCCGCGCCGCCACCCGCCAACACCGTCATCGGTAACCAGGCTTCGGCCACCTATTCGGATTCGTCCGGCACCACGCAACTGGCCACCTCCAACCTGGTGCAAACCACGGTGCAGCAGGTCGGCTCGTTCACGCTGGACACGTTCAACCAGGTCACGACCACGATCGTCAACACCAAGCTCGGCGCCGCAGGCTCGGTGGTGTACGCACCGCACATCTTGACCAACACCGGCAACGGCTCGGACACCTTCACCATCACGGTGGATGCCGACAACGATGCCTTCTCGAAGGTCGAGGTCTATCCCGACGCCAACGGCGACGGCATGCCCGACAGCACCACGCCGCTGTGTACCGCCGCGCCCGCCGCAGTCTGCAGCGTGCCCGCGCAGACCGTGCCCGGCAACAACGGCACGTTCCAGTTTGTCGTGGCCTACACGATCCCCGGCACGGCCACCACGCCGACCACGCCGTTCGACACCGCCACCATCACGGCCACTCCGGGCACGCCGGCGCTGTACACGGCGCCGAACACCTCGGCAGCGGACAAGGACCAGGTCAACCTGACAACACAGGCCGCCTTCGGTGCCACCAAGTCGATTGGTGTTCCAGCAGTGGCGGCTCCCCCCGGCGGGACCTGGCCGCTCGCGAGCACCGGTGGTCCGCGCTCGTCGTCGGCTTCGTGCTCGACGACCTGGGGCGCAGGTATCGCTTCCAGCGACACCTGCAAGTACACGGTCTACACGCTCACCTTCAACAACACCGGCGGAGCGCCTGGCAAGTTCGCGCTGTCGGACACGTTGCCATCGGGCTTCACCTATGTCGCGGGTTCCGCCGTCTGGAGCAGCGCTCCGGGCGTAGCGCTCGGCGACGGTGCAGGCGGCGATCCGGCGGGTATCGATTTCCAGGTGGCCGGCAGCACGCTGAACGCCGTCGTGAACTCGCTCGGCCAGAACGTGACGCAGACGATCAGCTTCGTGGTGTTGGTGAACAACACGGCTGTGGTCGGCACCTCGACCACGACCAACGTGGGCCAGTACAACCCGACGGATTCTCCGACCGCCACCGCAACGGCGATCGGTACCCTGGGTTCGAGCACGAACCCGGCGGCCTACACCGTCGTCGCCAGCTACGGCCTCGTCGTGGGTACCAACCCCTCGACCGCGGCAACGGCAGTCGACACGGTGGCTGGCACGCCCAACGGCACGGCGGCTGACACGACCACGCAGCCCTCGGTGGTTGCAGGCGGCAGCGTCAAGTTCCCGCAGACCGTGTTCAACACCGGTAGCGGCGTCGACAGCATCAACCTGAGCATCGCCAACGGCACGTTCCCGGCGGGCACGACCTTCCTGCTGTTCGCGGCGGATGGCGTGACGCCGCTGCTCGACACCACAGGCGACGGCGTGCCCGACACCGGCCCGATTCCGGTCGGCGGCAGCGCCAACATCGTGGTGCAGGCCAATGTTCCGGCCAGCGCCACGGTGGGCTCGGGCCCGTTCAACGCGGTCCTGACCGGCCGCTCGGCGAATGACCCGACCAAGCTCGACGCCACGCTCGACCAGGTCACCATCGTGGTCGGTTCGCTCGTCGACCTGACCAACAGCGCAACCGGTACCGGCTCGGGTTCGGTGGCAGGCGGTGACTTGGGCCCAGGCCCCAGCCCACAGCCGACCACGACCAACAGCACGCCTGCGGGCACCGGCACGATCTTCACGCTGTTCGTCAAGAACAACGATGCGGGCGGCCCGGCAACGCAGACCTACACGCTGGCGGCCAGCCAGTCCACCGGCTTCCCGGGCACGCTGCCGGCGGGCTGGACGGTGAAGTTCGTGGCAGCGGGCGGTACCTGTGCCGCCGCGGCCATCACCGACGTGACCGTGGCTCGCGGTGCGCAGCAGCAAGTCGATGCCTGCGTGACGCCTCCCGCCACGCAAACGCCTGTGACGGCCCAGCCGATCTACTTCCGCGTGCAGTCGACCGCAGTGGCATCGACCGGCGTGCTCGTGTCCGACGCCAAGCAGGACGCAGTGACCGTGACGACGGCAGCAACGCTGGGCGCCACGCTCACGCCCAACAACGTCGGTCAGGTCGCTCCGGGCGGCACCGTCGTCTATGCGCACACGCTGACCAACACCGGCAACCAGAGCTGCGGCGCGTACACGCTCACGGCCACCGTGCCAGCCGCCGACGCGGCGCTGGGCTGGACCACCGCGATCTACCTCGACGTCAACGGCGACGGCCAGATCGATGCGGGCGACACCCTGGTGACCGGCCCCATCGCCGGCCCGCTCGCGGCAGGCGCAACGCAGAAGCTGCTGGTGCGCGTGTTCGCACCGGGCGGCGCCAGCGCCGGCGCAACCGACACGACCACCGTGACGGCGACGTTCACCGACCCAGCACCGAACTGCGGCACGCCCTCGGCCACCGACATCAGCACCGTGATCACCGGCCAGATCCGCGTCCTCAAGACGCAGGCTGCCGACATCGCCTGCGACGGCACGGCTGACGCCGCCTTCGCTGCAACGCCGCTGTCGCTGAAGCCCGGCCAGTGCATCGTGTACCGGGTCGTTGCGACCAACGAAGGCACCGCGCCGATCACCAACATCGCGATCAACGACGCAGCACCTGCGTTCACGAGCCTGACGGGTGCCACGCAGCCGCCGGCGCTCACGCAGTGCGTCTCGACCGGCGTGACCGGCACCGCGCTGGCCTATGCCCAGACCCCCACGGCGGTGAGCTGCGGCAGCGCGGCCAACACCGTGGCCCCGGGTGGCTCGGCCACGCTGACCTTCGCAGTGCGAATCGACCAGTAACACGCGATTGAGTCGCCGGCGGGCCTCTCCAGGCCTGCCGGCTTTACGCGAGGCGCCGCCTTCACGGCTGCGCTTCGCCTTTTTCCCCTGCTGCTTTTCGGCGCGTGTGCCCTTGCACGCGCGCATGGCAGCGGCAGAGGAAAAAGACCCAGGTATTCACGGCCCCAGCAGGCGCCGACGGAAGGTTAAGCGGAGTGCAATTCTTGTCTGACTCATTGATGGGCTGCTGCTTGCAGCGATGGCGCCGAGCCGGCGCCACGCTCGCGATCGGCCTGGCGCTGTTGCTGGCGCTCCTCCTGACGCTGTTCCTGGCGTCCACCGTGCATGCGGCACCCGCGCCCGGTGGCAGCGTCATCCGCAACGTGGCCAAGGCCAGCTATGTGCCGGCCGGCTTTGCGCAGACCGAAACCTCCAGCTCCAACAGCGTGGTGGCGAACGTCCTCGCGGTCGAGGCGCTGGTGCTCACGCAGGACCAGGCCGTCAACCGGCCGCCCGCCACGGTGGTCACGCTGAACCACCTGCTCACCAACACCGGCAACGTGCCTTCGAGCTATGCGCTGGGCTTTGCCAACAACGTGGGCGGCTGCGCGGCCGACACGCTCGACCTTTCGACCCTGCGCGTCGTGCGCGACATCAACAACAACGGCGTGGCGGACCCGGGCGATCCGGTGCTGCCGCTCGGCGCACCCGGCGCGCTGGCGCTGCGCCCCGGCGAAACGGCCTCGCTGCTGGTGCAGGGCACGGTTCCGGCCACCGGTGCCGGCGTTGCCTGCGCCGCGCTCACGGCGACCACCGCGTTGCAGAACCTGAGCGCCACCAATCGCGACACCGTGACGGTGGGCGACATGGCGGTGATCTCCATCACCAAGAGCGCGAGCTACCCCGGTGTCATCGTGCCGGGGCAGACCCGTATCGACTTTTCGGTCTCGGGCACCAACATCGGCGCGCGCGATGCGCAGCCCGCCAATGTTGCCGCGCCGACAGGCACGCCGGTGCTCGTGAACGGCGCGCCCACCAGCCTGGTGCTGGTGCGCGACCTCATTCCCGTCGGCACGCAGTACATCGCCGGCACGCTGCAGAGCACCGCCGCGGGCGCGGTGCGGCTGTTCCGCATGCCGGGCGATCCGGCCTTCAGCTACCGCACAGCGGACGACGCCGCGGCCGTCGAGGTAGCAATCGGCGTGCCCGCGGCCGTGTCGCGCAACGCCTCCATCGCCATGCAGTTCGCGGTGATCGTGCGCGCGGACCAGACCGGCGATATCCGCAACACCGCGCAGAGCTACTACAACGACGGCACCGCACCGGTGGTGTCGCCGTCCAACACCGTGCTCATCACCACCAGCCAGAGCCGCATCGGTGTGGCAAAGACCGCCTCGACGCCGCGCGCAAACCGCGGCGCCGACGGCCTGCTCGACGGAACCGCAACGGTGCGCTTCAGCGTCGACGTGCGCAACTACGGCGCCGTGTGGCTCTACGGCGTGCAGGCGACCGACCTGCTCGAAGGCAGCGGCGCCAGCCAGTTCGGCAGCTACACCAGCGCGGCCGTACCCGGCGCCAATCAATACACCGTCGTGCCCGGCTCCATTGCCATTGCGGGCAACCAGGGCAACGGCACGAGCGGCACCGTGGCCGCGGCCAACAACTCGTTCACCGGCACCGCCGCCGCGCAGAACCTGCTGGCGCCGGGTGCCGTGCTGCCGGTCGGCGCGCAGGTCACCGTGCAGTTCGACGTTCGCATCAACGTCAACGGCCGCACCGGCATGCTTCTCAACAGCGTGCGTGCGCAGGGCGCACTCGCGCCCGGGGGCGCGCCGGTGGCTTTCGACGATTCGGTCGACGGCACCAGCCCCGACCCGGACAGCGACGGCAACCCGAACAACAACACCGCACCCACGCCGGTGTCACTGCAGCTTCCGTCGCTGTCGCTCGCCAAGAGCGCGTCGCTGCCGCGGCGCGTGGCGCAGGGCGTCTACGAAATCGACTACCGGCTGCTCGTCACCAACACCGGTGTCGCCCCCGCACCCCACGTGCGCGTGATCGACAACCTGAACTGCACCTTCGACATGGACAAGCCCGAGGGGCCCGTGGCGTCTTGGGAGCTGGTGAGTGCGCCTAAGGCCCGCAGCGGCCTGCTCAACCCCGCGGGCAGCTTTACCGGCCGCGCCGCCTGCGACCGCGAGGCGCTCGCGAGCGCCGACGCCTTCAGGCTGCCGACCGAGGCAGTGCTCAGCCTCACCGACGGCAGCCGCGGGCTGGAGCCCGGGCAAAGCGAAGAAATCGGCTTCACCGTTCGCCTGACCCAGAAGCCCGGCGCGGGCGACCGCCGCGTGGCCATCAACAACAAGGCGTGGGCGGCTGCGTTCGACCAGAACACCATCAACGTTACGCCCGCGATGCTGGTTGCGGCCACCGCCAACTCGGTGCAGTCGCTGCTGGCCGACCCGGCCGGCACGGTCTACAACGCCGTCACGCGGGCGCCCGTTTCCGGCGCGGTGGTCACGTTCACCCGGCAGTCGTGCAGCAGCGGTTCGGTCACGCCGATGACCGCGGCTGAAATCTACGGCGGCTCCTCGGACACCTACACCTTCAATGCCGACGGCAGCGTGTCGATGACGACCGGCGCCGACGGCAGCTACCAGTTCTACCTGCAGTCGCCGCCGGCCACGGGCTTGTGCACGTACTCGCTGCACGTGGTTCCGCCGGCCGGCAGCGGCTATGTCTATCCCTCGCAGTTGATCCCCGTGACGGCCGGCACCTTCGGCAGTTGCGGTCCGGTGGTGCCCGGTGCGCTGCCGCCCAAGGGCGCGGAGCCGACCACGCACTATTTCTCGGTCACGTCCGGCTTCAACGCTTCGAACGAAGCGTGCGACGTGGTGCACAACCACATCCCGCTCGATCCCGGCAATGTGCTCGGCCTGGTGCTGCGCAAGGAAGGCAGCAAGCGGCAGGTCGAGTTCGGCGACTTTCTGGACTACGCGCTGACGGTGACCAACAAGACCGGTACGCCGGTGACCGGCATCTCGATCAGCGACAGCCTGCCGCCGGGCTTTGCCTACGTGAGCAACAGCGCGCGCCTGAACGGCGCGGCCACCGCCAACCCGGTCGGCGGCGCGGGCCCGAAGCTGGTGTTCAACTACCCGACGCTGACGCTCGGCGTCGACCAGATGGCCATGGTGCGCTACCGCGTGCGCGTTGGCGTGGGTGCGCCCACCAACGGTGACGCCATCAACCGTGCGCGTGCCTATTCGGGCCCGATGCAGTCCAACCTCGCGAACTGGACCGTGCGCGTCACGGGCGGCGTGTTCTCGGACGAGGCCTTCATGTTCGGCAAGGTCTACATGGACTGCAAGGCCGACGGCAAGCAGGAGGGCAGCGACGAGATCGGCGTGCCCGGCGTGCGCCTGTTCATGGAAGACGGCACCAACGTGGTCACCGACGTGGAGGGCAAGTGGAGCCTCTACGGACTCAAGCCGCTCACCCACGTGCTGCGCGTGGACCAGACCACGCTGCCGCCCGGCGCCCGGCTTGAAATACTCGACAACCGCAATGCCGGCAGGCCCGAGAGCCGCTTCGTCGACCTGAAGAAGGGCGAGTTCCACAAGGCCAACTTCATCATCGGCAACTGCGACAGCCCGGCAACGCTCGCCGACGTGGTCGCGCGCCGCGCGGCCATCGCCGCCATTCCGGACACCGAGGCCGAAGCCCAGGTGCGCATGCGACTGAATCCCGAAGGGCAGATCGTTCCCGTGGGCGACCTGCGCTCGCTGCCCGCCAGCGGCCAAGCGCTCGCGAGCGGCAGCACCGGCTCGACCATGACCACGTCCGCACCGCTGATCGCGATGCCCGATGCGCCGGCCAACGCGAGCAGCTTCGTCGGTGCCGCGTCGGGCAGCATGAGCGGGACGCTGGGTACCGCCGCATCGGCCTCGCCCACGCCCGCCGGCAGCCTGTTCGCAGCGCTCAACGGCTTGCCGGCCGGCGCCCAGGGTGCATCGGCCACGGGCGGCACGGCAAGCGGCGTCGGCGCGTTCGCGAGCCGGCCGGTCAACACCTCCGCCGCCATGCTGGAGCCGCGCAGCGCGCCGCTGCTGCCCGAGGCGGTGCCCAGCCCCATCGAGCTGGAAGTGTTGCTGCCGCAGATCGAAAGCAATGCGCTCGGCTTTCTCGGCCTGAAGGACGGCGACACCGTTGCCGGCCAGTCGATCAACGTGCGCGTCAAGGGCGAGGCCGGCCTGGCGTTGCGCCTCACGGTCAACGGCCAAGCCATCGACGGGCGGCGTGTCGGCAAGAAGACCCAGCTGCCGTCGAAGAGCATCGGCGCCTGGGAATACATCGGCGTGGTGCTGCAGCCCGGAACCAATCGCCTGCAGCTCGATGCGGTGGACGATTTCGGCAACGTGCGCGGCACCGAGCAGATCGGCATCGTCGCGCCCGACAAGCTGGGCGGCATCCAGGTCGACCTGCCCGAAACCGCTTACGCCGATTTGCGCACGCCGGTGGCCGTGAAGGTTCGGCTGGTCGACGCGGCCGGCGTGCCGGTGACCGCGCGCACCCAGCTCACGCTGGAGGCCGACCGCGGCCGCTGGTTCGACGAAGACCTGAACCCGGCCGAGCCCGGCACCCAGGTGTTCATGGAGGGCGGGGCCGCCGAGTTCCGGCTGCTGCCGCCGGGCGAGGCGGGCGATGCGCGGATTCGCGTGACCGCGGGCAGCTTCGTGAAGGAAGTGCGGCTTGCGCTGCTGCCCGAGATGCGCCCGATGATCGGCGTCGGCCTTGTCGAAGGCGTGCTCGACTTCACCAAGCGCGGCAGCGTGCCGCTGGGCGCCATGCCCGCGGGCGCGGCCTTCGAGGCCGAGCTGACGGGGCTGACCGACGAGCGCGAGAACCGTCGCGCGGGGGCCCGCGCCGCCTTCTTCTTCAAGGGCACCGTCAAGGGCGAGTACCTGCTCACCGCCGCCTTCGATTCCGACAAGGCGCGCAAGGACCGCCTGTTCCGCGACATCCGACCCGACGAGTTCTACCCCGTGTACGGCGACTCGTCCGTCAAGGGCTTCGATGCGCAGAGCACGCAGAAGCTGTACGTGCGCATCGACAAGAACCGTTCGTTCCTGCTGTACGGCGACTTCACCACCAGCAGCAGCACCGAGGTGCGCAACTTGAGCCAGAGCAATCGCGCACTCACCGGCCTGAAGCACGTGTATGAGACGGCCAACGTGCGTGCCACCAGCTATGCGTCCCGCACCGCGCAGACGCAGCAAGTGGAGGAGTTTCGCGCCGTCGGCACCTCCGGCCCTTACTACCTGAGCGCGACCGGCGGGGAGTTTGTCGACAACAGCGAGCAGATCGAGGTGGTGGTGCGCGACCGCAACCAGCCCGACATCGTGCTGCAGCGCACGGCGGTCACGCGCTTCGTGGACTACACGGTCGAGCCGCTCACGCGCCGCGTGCTGTTCACGCGTGCCATCGCATCGGTCGACGCCAATCTCAACCCGCAATCGATCCGCGTCACCTACGAAGTCGACAGCGGCGGCCCCAAGTTCACCGTGGCTGGCACCGACGTGCAGGTCAAGGTGGGCGAGCGCCTGCAGGTGGGCGTGGTCGCCAGCACCGACCAGAACCCGGAAAACCATCGCAAGCTGCGCGCGCTCACGGCCGTGGCCCGCCTGGGCGACAACACCACGGCCGCGGCCGAACTGGTGCGCACCGAGTCCGACGAAAAGGGCAAGGGCGAGGGCGGCCGCATCGAAGTGCGCCACCAGGACGAGAAGCTCGCAGTGGTGGCGCTCGCCAGCAAGACCAGCACCGGCTTCGACAACCCGGGCGCGAGTTTCTCGGCGGGCCGCACCGAGATTTCGGGCCGTGCCGAATACAAGATCGACGACAACACCGCGGCACGCGCCGAAGTGCTCTACAGCAAGGACGCACTGCTCGAAGGCGACCGCAAGGGTGCGAGCGCGAGCCTGCGCAAGAAGCTGGACGACAACGTTGTGGCGGAAGTCGGCCTGCGCCACGGCCAGAGCAACAGCGGCCTGGCCTCGGGGTCCGGCTTCGACTACGGCGAGATCTCCACCTACAACGGCAACCTCGGCAGCCGCGTCGGTGCCGGCAACGTCACGGCGCTGGGCGCCGCCGCCACGGCCAACAGCAGCGCCGAAAGCGAAAGCCTCACCACCGTGCGCGCGCGCCTCTCGGCACAGGTGCCCGGCGTGCCGCTGGCCCAGGTCTTCGTCGAGGGCGAGCAGGACCTGAAGGATTCCGACCGCCGCACGCTGGCCATCGGCGGCAACTACGCGATCACCGACAAGACGCGTGCCTACGCGCGCTACGAGCTCATCTCCAGCCTGTACGGCGATGCGCAGCTGGACGCCACGCAGTCCAACAACGTCGGCATCCTCGGCATCGAGAGCAACTACATGGACGGCGGGCGCATCTACAACGAGTACCGGCTCGCCGACAGCGTTGATGGCCGCAGCGCGCAGGCAGCCATGGGCGTGCGCAACACCTTCAAGCTCACCGATCGCTTCAGCCTGACCGGCGGCCTGGAGCACACCCGCCAGATGGGCGGCTACACCAACAGTGCCAACAGCGGCACCGGCTATGCGGGCGGGCTGGGCGAATCCACCGCCGTCACGGCCGGCGTCGAATACCTGACGGACAACTACAAGCTCAGCGGCATCCTCGAAGGCCGCAAGGGCGACGACGCGAACACGCGCCTCTTCAGCGCCGGCTTCGGCTACAAGATCAGCCCCGCGTGGAGCCTGCTGGCGCGCAGCGTGGTGAGCGACAGCGAAGGGCAGGGCACCAACAGCGGCAACGAGCGCCACCTGCAGCGCCATCAGATCGGCTTGGCCTACCGCCCGGTGGACAGCGACACCTGGAATGCGCTGATGCGTTATGAGCGCCGCTCGGAACGCATCGTGGGCAACGGCAACGCGGCAGGCGCGCTGACAGGCGGCAGCGCCTTCGGCAGCGGGTTCGGCAACGCCACCTTGCCGGGCAGCACCAGTGCGGACATTCTCTCGGCGCACCTGAACTACAACCCGGAGCGTGGCAGCGTTCTAAGCGCGCGCTACGCCGGAAAGATCTCGCGCACCGACGACGGCTTTTTGGCCAGCAGCTACTGGGCGCACCTGCTGCACGCGCGCTACACCCGCGACCTCGACAAGGACTGGGACTTCGGCATCCAGGCCGGCCTGCTCTACGGCAAGGGCGGCTCGCTGCAGAAGACCGCGGGCGTGGAGCTCGGCTACCAGATGGCGAAGGACCTGTGGATTTCCGCCGGCTACAACTTCGTCGGCCTGCACGACCGCGACCTCACGGCCAACGAATACACCAGCAAGGGTGCGTACATCCGGCTGCGCTTCAAGTTCGATGAAACGGGGCTCGGCTTTCCGTCGGCCGGCGCGGCTGCGCCGCCTGCGTCTGCCTCTGCGCCCGCATCTCCAGAAGAAAAAACCAGTTCAGAAAAATGAACATGCAAAGACTCAAGAACACGCTGGGCTCCATCGCGGGCACGGCACGGTGGTGGCTCCTGTGCGCGGCGTGGCTCGTGGCCGTGCCGCTTTCCGCGCATGCGCAGCAGGTGCTCAGGCCGCAGACCGGCACGCTGATCAACGGCACCATCGTGGGCGTCAATGCCGGCGGATCGTGGCGGACCTCCTGCATCACCGGTTTTCCAACCGGCCTGACGATGTGGGAGCGCTATCACGGCGCCACGGTCAACGGCACTTTCGCCAACCTCACCGGCGGCTTGCGCGCGTACGAACTGCGCTGTTCTCCGTTCACGGTGACCGAAGGCGCGGCCGCCGCGACCATCACCTGGGGCGCGCCGGCCCAGCGCGGGGTTGCAGGCCGTCCCATCGATGGCATGACGCGGCGCGGCCCGCAGGCCTGCCCGGCCGGCACGGTGATCGCGGTGCTCGGCGGCGTCGACCGCATGTTCAATGGCGGGTCGGGCAACATCTATCCGACGCAGATCACCTTCACCTGCCGGCCGGTCTCGGTGGTGGCGGGCGACTGGTTCCGCGTGGCGGCCACCGGGGGCGCGAGCTACACGCTGGGCATCACCACGAACGACGGCGGCACCGGGCCCGGCTCGGCGGTGCCCGGCCCCGTGCGCGCCCCGCGCACCGTTTGCGCCTATTCGGCTACCAACACCTGCAACGGCCTGGAAGACCTCGGCGGCGGGGAATTGATCGACGGCTTCTCCGGCGTGCGAAGCGAGTTTCCGGACGCGCGCGTGTCGCAGCGCATCAGCTTCGTCAACTACGCGTGGAGCCAAGCGCTCGGCCCCAGCACGAACACGGCCACCTGGCGCCCGACCGCGGGGCGTTTGCCGTTCTATCCGCCGACCGTTGCCAACAACATCGCCCGCTACCAGGACAATTACGAGAGCTATGCATCGGCAGGCACCAGCTACAGCGGCGGTGCCGTGGCGCCCAGCGGGGTCAGCGCCTACAACTTCGTCAGGACCGGCACCTGCACCACCTCGCACACGCTCGCAACGCAGGAGGACTACACCTGCACGAACATCATCACCGGCCGGCCCGACCTGCAGGTGCGAGTCACCGTGCCGCCGGACGCCTGGACCAGCCACGGGCAGGAACGCAACGTCAGGCTCACGGCCAAGAACTTCGGCCCGGGGCGCACCACGGCCACCGACAACTCGACCGCGATGCTGGTCCTTCCCGCCGGATGGAACACCGGCACCTTGCCCGCGAACTGCGCAAAGGCCGGCTCGCCGGTGGCGGTGACCTGCCAGCTCAACCCCACGCCGCTCGCAGGTTCGAGCGGACCGGGCATGACGGACGGCGGCGAAGTCAGCTTCGACATTCCCGTGTTTCCCCAGCCGACCGTGGCGGCGGGCAGCTACCCGGTCGTCAATGGCGCCCGGGTTTGCGTCCAGGCGGCATCGCCGGGCAACCCGCACTACTGCACGGTGCCCAACGATGCGACCGTGAACAACGACGACGGCATTGCGGTGGATGAAACCGACACCATCGTCCTTGCCTATCTCACGCCGCCGCTGATGCCGCCGCGCGTCACGACCACCGTGGTATCGAACGGCGGCGTGGGTTCCTTCGCGTTCACCGGCACCAACGATGCGGCGCCTGTCAGCCCCATCGTCACGACGGTGGCCGGCCAGGGTGAATCGGGGCCTACCAGGGAACTGGCGGTCACGCGGAGCGCAACGTTCCTGCAGCAGGCCGTACCGCCCGCTGGCTTTGCGCTGCGCGCCATGTCGTGTACCGGCATGGCCCCGGGCGGCACTGCAACCTACGACCTCGCGCTGCGGCGCGTGACCCTGGATGCGGCCGCCACCGACTACGGCGCCAACATTGCCTGTACCTTCACCAACACCCGCGTGGTCGTGACCGTCAGCAAGGTGACCGAGGGCGGAACGGGCAGCTTCTCCTTCACTGGCTCCAACGGCTTCGCCGCGCAGAGCATCACCACCTCCGCGGCCAACACGCCGGAGGAGGGCGATCCATCGGGCCTGACCACCGTGGGCGCCGCAACCACCATCACCGAAGGTGTGCCGCCCGTCGGCTGGCGGCTCAAGGGCATTGCCTGCACGGGCATGGGAGCGGGCGGCACGGCCACCGTCAATCTTGCGGCACGTGCCGTCACGCTGAACGCGGCGGCCACGGCAGCCGGCAGCAACATTGCGTGTACCTTCACCAACACCAAGCTGCCGACGATGACGGTCAGCAAGGTGTCCATCGGCGGCACGGACAGCTTTGCCTTCACCGGCACCAACGGCTTCACCGCCACCAACGTGACGACGGAAGACGACGGTGTTGCCATTGCCGCCGCGGAACAGGTGCTCACGGCCGCGAACACCGCCACCAGCATCACCGAAAGCGTGCCGCCGGTTCCCTATGCCTTGACCGGCATCAGCTGCACGGGCATGGGCCCGGGAGGCACCGCCACGCCGAACCTGGCCACGCGCACCATCGCGCTCAACGCCGCGGCCACCGCACCGGGCAGCGACATCAACTGCACGTTCACCAACACGGTCCAGCCGCAGCTCAAGCTGGTGAAGACCGCCGGCGCCTCGAGCTTTGCGGTAGGTGTGCCGTCGAGCTACACGCTCACGCTGAACAACATCGGCCCGGTCGCAACCACCGCTGCCGCGACGATCAGCGACACCGTGCCCGCCACGCTCGCGCTCGGCACCATGCCCGCTGGCTGCAGCGCAAGCGGGCAGGTCGTGAGCTGTACCGTGCCTGCGGGGCTTGCCGCCACCACCGGCACTGCGGCCTTCGTCATTCCGGTCACGCCCTTGCCGGGCGCCTCGCCGAGCGTGGCCAACACCGCGACGGCCACCGGCGGTGGCGACCCGTTGTGCAATGCCACGGGCAACTGCACGAGCAGCGTGACCACGCCGGTGCTGGGCGAACCCCGCATCACCCTGCGAAAGACCAAGACCAATGTCACCGGCACCCACACCTTCGGCTTCACGCTGACCGGCGTTACCAACCCGACGGACAGCATCGCGGTGACCGCGCTGGCCACGCCGCAGCCCTCCGCCACGGTGCACGTGGGCAAGCCGGGCGTCGAGGCGACCGTGCAGGAGTCGAGCGTGCCCGCGGGCTGGCCGGCCAACCCGGTGTCGGTGTCCTGCCTGGACTCCGCAGCCGCGACGAGCGGCAACCCGACGACGCAGCTGGCCATACTCAACGGCAACACCGCAACCCTGCCCGCGAGCGTGATGCGGCCCGCCGCGGCCATTGCCTGTACCTTCACCAACACGGCCACAGCGCGCATCGCGGTGGACAAGACCGCGTCCGCGACCGCGGGAGCCGGCGGCAGCATCGTCTATGGCCTGAGCTTTGCCAACACCGGCCCGGTGGCCACCGGCACCACGCTGGTGGTGAGCGAGCAATTGCCGCCCAGCGTGGTGGCCAACTCGGTGGTGCCCGGTACGGGTGTCACGTCGGTGAGCTGCGGCTCGCTGCCGAGCGCTCCCGGTGCGCTGCTCAACTGCACCATGACGCTGCCCGCGGGCGGCATTCCGGCAACCACGGGCGTGCGCGGCTTCACGATGAACGCGACCGCGCCCATCGTCGACACAGGTACCGTGCTGACCAACTACGCCAGCACCAACGTGAACGGCGCGGGCTTGCCGGTGACGGCGGCCGGCGCCGGCTGCGTCTCCAGCGGCACGGTGAGCTGCGACAGCGCACAGACCGCCATCGTGGTCGGCCCCGCGGCCGGCAGCCAGTCGGGCGTGCGCATCGTTACCGACAACCAGCTGGCCAACGGCACCGCGCAGGACGTGCTCGAAGCCTTCATCCGCGACGAGTCCGGCAACCCGGTCCAGGCCGGCACGGTGGTGACCTTCGGCGCCACGCCGAACGTCGCGTTCAACGGCGGCGCTGTCGGCGCAGCCGGAAGCTGCACCACCACGGCGGCAGGCCTTTGCCAGGTGAGGGCTACCAGCACGGTGGCCGCGGTCTACAGCACCACGCAGGTCACGGTGGGCGGCGCTGTGCTGAGCGGCAACTTCAGCGTCGGCGAAGACAGCTACCTGCCGAGTCCGCAGCCCTACAGGTTCGGCAGCCGGCCGACCGTGACCATCCGCAAGACCTCGCTCGGCGGGGTGGGTACGTTCAGCTTCACCGGAAGCAACGGCCTGGTGGCGCGGAACATCACGACTACCGTGGCCGGCACGCCGGTCGCGACGGCGGTACAGACGCTCACAGCGGCAAATATCGCCACCACCATCACCGAAGGCGCGCCGCCTGCCGGCTATGCGCTGATCGATGCCTCGTGCACCGGCCTTGGCGCCGGCGGATCGGCCTCGCGCAACGGACGCGTGCTCACGCTCGATGCGGCGGCCACCGCGCCCGGCAGCAACATCGTCTGTACCTTTACCAACGCATTCGACGCGAACCCGCCACCGCCGCCCGTTGCGCCGACGGTGATGTGCTCGACCAACGCCGCGGTCTTCAATACCGGGTTCGACGGCCCCGCCGGCCCGCCGCTGGCCACCGGGCGCGATCCGGTGTGGGAGTCGGGCGTTGGCACCGCCACCGGCGGGCCCGGCAGCGTTCCCACCTGGGCGCGTTCGTATATCGGGAACAAGGCGCCGGCCAGTTGGATCGCGTCTCCCTTCGGCAATGCGAACTGGATCTCGCAGTACCCGACGAACCATGCAGGCAGCGTCGACGTCTACCACCGGTTCACCTTCAACATGGCGCCGTCGGTCAATCCGGCGAGCTTCGCGCTGAAGCTGGACTTCTATTCCGACAACTCGGTCGCGGGCGTCTACATCAACGGGGTGCTGCAGAGCCTGCCGGGCGTGCCGCAGGGCGGCGCCACGCCCTACACCTACGGAGGTTTCCAGGCAGGCACGGGAGCCAGCACCACGCTGGCCAACAACTGGCAGTCGGGTTCGAACACGGTGGTCGTCCACGTCAAGAGCGGCGCCCCCGCGCAGGGCTTCCTGGCCCAGGCCACCACCAGCGCGCTGTGTGCGCCGGCGACGGTCAACCTGCAGAAGAACACCCTCAACGGTGCCGGCGGTCCCTTCACCTTCAACCTGACCAACACCACGCAGGCCAGCGGCACGGTCAGCACCGTTGCCGCCGGTACGCCGGCGCAGGTGGACGGCAACACGGCTGCGGCGGGCGTGCAGACCTTCAGCGCCAGTGCGAGCAACAGGGTCATCAGCATCACCGAACCCGCGGTGCCCGGCTGGCATCTGACCGGTGCAAGCTGCACCGACGCCGGAGCACCGGTCGGCAGCCTCGGCACCGGCGCGAGCGGGCGCACCTACACCATCCCCGCGACCAGCGTGCAGTTGGGCAAGACGCTGCAATGCGTGTTCACGAATTCCGCCTCGGCCACGGTGACCATCCGCAAGGTGTCCCTGGGCGCGACCGGAACCTTCGGCTTCAGCGGAAACAACGGCCTCGCGGCGCAGAGCCTCACCACCACCGCGCTCGGCACGCCGGTCGCGGGCGCCATCCAGACCCTGGCGGTGCCGAGCACGGTGACGACCATCACCGAAGACCCGCTGCCCACCGACTACGCGCTGACCGGCGTCAGCTGTACCGGCCTGGGCGCGGGCGGCACCGCCACGCCCGACCTGCCGAACCGCAGGGTGACGCTGGATGCGGCCGCCACGGCGCCGGGCAGCAACATTGCGTGTACCTTCACCAACACCTACACGCCGCCTTATCCGCGGGTGCAGATCGTCAAGACCACCATCGGCGGCAGCGGCAGCAACCTGTTCCGCTTTGCGCTCAGCGGCCTTTCGGTGGCAAGCGACAGCATTACGGTGGTGGGCGACGACAGCGTGGAGGGCGCAGCCAATATCACCGGTTCGGCCGGTGTCGGTGTCACGATCAGCGAAACCTCGCCGCAGGGTTGGCCGGCCAACCCGGTGAGCGCCAGCTGCGTGGACTTGAACAGCGCCACCCCGGCCGCCACGTTCGGCACGCTGACGGGCAATCAGCTGGCCATTCCCGCGGCCCACATGGTTGCTGGGGCGGCCATCACCTGTACGTTCGTGAACGGCTATCCCAAGAACGTGACCGGCCGCGTCTTCCTCGACAACGGCACGGCGGGCGGCATTGCGAACGACGGACTCATCAATGGCGGCGAGACCGGGCTGAGCGGCATCGGCATGCGGCTGACCGACTGCGCGGCAACCACCTTCTCGACCGCCGTTACCGACGGCACCGGCAAGTACGCGCTGGCCGTGCCCTTCACCATCGGCACGGGTGACGCGCTGTGCGTGGAAGAAACCAACACGGTGTCGCGCATCTCCACCGGCGCCTCGCTGGGCGTCGTGCAGTTGCCCTCGGGCCAGGCCGTGACCAACACAAGCATCGCCTACACCTACACCCGCGATGGCACGCCGGACCGCATTGCCTTTACGTGGAACAGCAGCGGCCACGCGGATCTGAACTTCGGCGACGTCGACCGCAACACGCTTGCCACGGACGGCGCCAAGAACGGCCTTCCGGGCAGCACGGTGAGCTACCCGCACACCTTCACCGCCCGCACCGGCGGCGAAGTGAGTTTCGATATCTCGAACTCCGTGGACACGCCTGCGATCAGCGGCTGGAGCGGCAAGATCTTTGCCGATACCGGTTGCACCGGCGCGATGCAGGCCGGCGCGGCGCTGCTCTACCCGCCGGCCGCGCCGATGACAGTGGTCGCCGGGCAAAACGTGTGCATCGTGATGCAGGAGTTCATTCCCGCCAACGCAATGAGCGGCTACAGCAACACCAGCACCGTGCAGGCCAGCTTCGTCTTCACCAATGCCAGCCCGGGCCTGAACGCCACCTACACGGTGACCGACATCACGACCGTGTCGACCAGCGCACTGGAGCTCCGGAAGGAAGTGCGCAACGTGACGCAGGGCGGCAGCTTCGGTATCAACAACCAGGCCAAGCCGGGCGAGACGCTGGAGTACCGCATCACCTACACCAACAATGGCACGACGCCGATCAGCGGCTTGACGGTCAACGACACCACGCCGCAGTACACCGCGTTTGCCGGCGCGCAGGCGGACACCACGCCCGCCACGCTCGCAAGCTGCCAGAAACACACGCCCGCCAATCCGCCTCCGGCAGCAGCCGTGGATTGCGGCGCCGCGCAAACGGAGGGGGGAACGGGCGCGCTGAGCTGGAAGTTCACGGGCCCGCTGGACCCCGGCGCCTCCGGAACCGTCCTCTTCACAGTCAAGGTGAACTGAACATGAGCAATCCAATTTCAAACGTCGTGACCATGAACCCGGTGGATGCCCGAAGCGAATTCGCCAAGGGCTCCGTGCTGGCCGCCGAAGCAGTCAACGACAGCAGCGAGTCGGGTGCCCGCACGACGGCGGCATGGCACCGTAGGGCCCTGCAACCGATGATGTTCGTGCGGCCCGAAGGCGCGCGTATCGCAGTGGTCGACCCCGAGCTGCGCACGCGCGAATACGCACGGCGCGCCGTCAGGAGATTCGGGCACCAGCCCACAGCCTTTGCGAGCACCGCCGAGATGGCCGGCGCAGGGGCTGCGCCCACGCTCAAGTTCGACATGGTCTTTCTGGCGCTGGCAAACGACGCCGAGTCGTCCCTGCTGCAGCTGCAGGAGGTCAAGGCGCTGGTCGGGCACCGCACGCCGGTGCTGTGCCTTGCTTCGCGCAAGCAATTGCAGTCGCTTTCGGATCTGCACTGGAACGCGACCAACGAAGTGATCGTGAGCCCGACCTCGTTCGTCGAGTTCTGCTGCGTGGCTCGCATGTTCATGCGGCGCTTCGGCGTGAGCGTGCCCGACGCCGACCCGACGTGGGACTGCTATCGTTTTTCTCTCACGAGCGACGTGGTGGAGGTATCGGGCGAGAGGTCTCAACTGCGTGCGGTCGAATTCGACCTTGCGCTCGAGCTTTTCTGCCATGCGGGCCACACGCTCACGCGCGACTGGTTGTATTCGTCCGTGTGGGACAAGGGCGAAGACACGCAGTCGCGCTCTCTGGACGTCAGCATTTCCCGCCTGCGGCGCACCCTGGACCTGAAGGCCAACGGCTGGGACCTGCGGGCCGTGCAGGGCCTGGGATACCGGCTGGAGCGGCTCCATGGAAAGAACCGCGCCACTGACTCGCCCGGCGCGCGTGTGTAGAACTTGTCCTGCAAGAACCATGGAAGGCGACCGGCAAAGCGTGTTTTTCCGGCGGTGAAACTGCCGTCTCCAACAACCTGGAGAGCCCGATGCCGGACGATATGGAGATTCGCGTTCCGCAGAACGACGAGCACATCGACATCACCGACCTGAAAGAGGTCGACTACTGGACCAAGTGGTTCGGCGTCAGCGAAACGCGGCTCCGGTTGGCGGTGGCATCCGCGGGCACCTACAAGGACGACCTGCGGGTCTACCTTGGCCTTCCCTGAAGAGCAGCGGGGCCGCGGGCCGGTTCTTGGCCGCACCCCCTGATGGATGGCTGAATCCAAGGTTGCCATCTACGGCGCGATCGGCGCCAACGTGGCCATTGCCGCGACCAAGTTCGTGGTGGCCGGCATCACCGGCAGCTCGGCGATGCTGTCCGAAGGCATCCATTCCGCCGTCGACACCTTCAACGGCGTATTGCTGCTGGTGGGCATCAGGCTGAGCCAGCGGCCCGCAACGCCCGAGCATCCATTCGGCCATGGCAAGGAGCTGTACTTCTGGAGCCTGATCGTCGCGGTGCTCATCTTCGGGCTGGGCGGTGGCGTGTCTTTCTACGAAGGCATCCAGCACATCCGCAAGCCGGAGCCGATGCGCGACCCCACCTGGAACTACGTCGTGCTGGCCCTGGCCTTCGTGTTCGAAGGCACCAGCTTTCTCATCGCGTTGCGGCAATTCCGGGCCCAGGCGCGGGGCGTGCCTTTCTGGCGCGCGCTCGGGCAAAGCAAGGACCCGACCACCTATACCGTGCTGGCCGAAGACTCCGCGGCGCTCATCGGTCTGGCCGTGGCCGCGCTCGGCATCTACCTGAGCCACCGCTTCGGCATGCCCGAACTCGACGGCGCCGCCTCGGTGGTGATCGGCCTGTTGCTGGCGGGCGTGGCGGTGCTGCTGATCGGCCAGGCGCGCGGGCTTCTCATCGGCGAGGGCATCCGCCCCGAGACGGCGCGCGCCATTCGCAGCCTGGCCATGGAGCAGCCCAGCGTCAGCGACGTCGGCCATGTGCTGTCGATGTACATCGGGCCCGACGAGGTGCTGGCCATCGTCGATGTGAACTTCAAGGAGGGCACGGCCACCGGCGAGGCGGCCGACGCCATCACGGCCATCGAAGGACAGGTGCGCGCGCGCTTTCCCATGATCCGGCGGCTTTTCATCGAGGCGAGCGAAGCGCCGGTGGAAGCCGTCGCGCCTGCCTGAGGCGCCGGGCTGCATCGTCGGCCTTGGCTGACCCGCGCTCACGTCTTTGCCTGAGCGCTCCGGCCCTGCGCTTGCGCCACTGTCGGGCCTCACTCAGGAGATAGCCGCATGAACACGCCTACACCGCCGCCGGCCTCGCGCCCGAAGCGCTCGCCCGACGAACCCGAGATCACGCAGGAAGAATCCGTGCCCACCGACGGCAGCGACACCGAGGGCGAGGAAATGATGAAGAAGGTCGAGAACAAGAAGCTCGAAGACCCGGGTTCGGCCGAGCACAAGACGCCCGAAAAGTCTTGAGTGGCGGGAGCTTTGTCTTCTCGCGAAAAAGGCGCCGCCCTACAGGTAAGGCTCTGCCCCTTAGCTAAAAATCATTCCTGCGGGCATCGACTTGCCCGGTCTGCGGAGTCATTTTCCCGCAGGCAGATCGCAAACAGACAACAGCGTAAAGAAGGACTGTCTGTCCATACGATGGAGGAAAAAATGAAGATCGACGGCACGACGGGGGCCACGCAGGAACGCTTGATAAAGATCGGCGTGCCCGGCCTCGACGATGTTCTGGGAGGCGGCCTCACGGCCAATCGCCTCTACCTGGTCGAGGGTACACCGGGCGCGGGCAAGACCACCATTGCGCTCCAGTTCCTGATCGAAGGGGCCAAGCGCGGCGAATCGGTGCTGTATGTCACCTTGTCCGAAACGGGGCATGAGCTCAGGGGAGTCGCAAATTCCCACGGATGGGACTTGAGCGGCATCGAGGTGCGCGAAATGCTCCCTTCAGAAGCCGCGCTCGAGCCCGACGAGCAATACACGATGTTCCATCCCTCGGAGGTCGAGCTCAGCGAAACCACGTTGAGGATCCTGTCGGATGTCGACGTGATCAAGCCCTCGCGGGTGGTGTTCGATTCACTCTCCGAGTTGCGCCTGCTGGCCGGCAGTTCGCTGCGCTACAGGCGGCAGATCCTGGCGCTCAAGCAGTTCTTTGCGGGCCGTCAGTGCACCGTGCTGCTGCTCGACGACATGACCGCCATGAAGCACGACCTGCAGGTGCAGAGCATCGCCCATGCGGTGCTGCGGCTCGAGCAGATCAGCTCCGACTACGGCGCCGCGCGGCGCCGGCTGGTCGTCAGCAAGTACCGCGGCCAGCAGTTTCGCGGCGGCTATCACGACTACCGCATCGAGCGCGGCGGCCTGCGCGTGTTTCCGCGCCTGGTGGCTGCAGAACATTCGACCGCGCTCACGCAGGTGCGGATTCCGAGCGGCATCGAGTCGCTCGACGCCCTGCTGGGCGGCGGCATAGAGCGGGGAACGAGCACGCTGTTCGTCGGCGCGCCGGGCACCGGCAAGTCGACCGTGGCGGTGCAGTTCGCGCTTGCCGCGGCACAGCGCGGCGAATGCGCGGCGCTCTTCGTTTTCGACGAGAGCATCAACACCTTGCGCACGCGCTGCGAAAGCATGGGAATGGACCTGGGGCCCCACATCGATGCCGGTCGCATCAAGGTAAGGCAGGTCGACCCCGCCGAGTTGTCGCCCGGCGAGTTCGTGCACCTGATCCGGCTGGCAGTGGTGGAGTCGGGTGCGGCGGTGGTGGTGATCGACAGCCTGAACGGCTATCTCAACGCCATGCCCGACGAGCGGTTTCTGATTGCGCAGCTGCACGAACTGCTCTCCTACCTGGGGCAGGCGGGCGTGGCCACGTTGCTGGTCGGCGCGCAGCACGGCCTCATCGGCATGCAGATGCAGACACCCGTGGATGCGAGCTACCTGGCCGATGCCGTGGTGCTGCTTCGCTACTTCGAACTCGAGGGCGAAGTGCGCCAGGCGATCTCGGTGCTGAAGAAGCGCGGCGGGGCGCATGAGCGGAGCATCCGCGATTTCTCGATGACCGCCACGGGCCTGAAGATCGGCGAGCCGCTGCGTAACTTCAGGGGCATCCTGTCGGGCATTCCGGTTCCCATCGACGGCGTGCAGCCCCAATCGTGAGCGCAGCACCGGCACCCGTCGAGCAGCGCATCCTGTTGCGAACCGCGACCTCCAGGGACGCCGTCATGGCCAATGCCGTATTGGCTCGCGCCCAGATCGACACGCATTCGTGCGCGAACCTGTGCGAGCTGGTGCGGGAACTGCAGGTGGGCGCCGGCGCGGTCATGCTGGCGGAAGAGGTGCTGGCCGATCCGGCCGCGGCCGCGCTGAACGAGGTGCTGGGTTCGCAGGCGCCGTGGTCCGACGTGCCGGTGCTCATTCTTGCCCGCCAGGGCGCGGATTCGCGCGTCATTGCCGAGGCCATGGACAAGCTCGCGAACGTCACCGTCATCGAACGCCCGATGCGGGTGGCGTCGCTCATCAGCACAGTGCGCACGGCGCTGCGCGCGCGCAACCGCCAGTACCAGTTGCGCGACCTGCTCGACGGGCTGCGCGAAGCCGACCAGCGCAAGACCGAGTTCCTTGCCACGCTGGCGCACGAGCTGCGCAATCCGCTCGCACCCATGAGCACCGCGCTCACTCTGCTGATGCGAAAGCCGCATGAGGCCGCGGAAGCCCTGCGCTATTACGAGTTGATGGGCCGGCAGATCGACCACATGGTGCGGCTGGTGAACGACCTGATGGAGGTCTCGCGCATCACGCGCGGCAAGATCGAACTGCGCATGGAAGCAGTGGCGCTCGAATCGGTCATCAAGGACGCCATCGAACTGAGCCGCCCCTTGCTCGAAGGCTCGAGGCACGAACTGACCACGGAGCTGTTCGCCGAACCGCTGGTGGTGCGGGGCGACGGCGTTCGCCTGACGCAGGTCTTTTCGAACCTGCTCAACAACGCCGCCAAGTACACGGCCCCGGGCGGCAAGATCAGGATTGCGCTGCGCAAGGAGGGCCGCCAGGCCGTGGTCGAGGTGTGGGACAACGGCACCGGCATCGCATCCGAAATGCTGGAGTCGATCTTCGAGATGTTCGTTCAGGTCAGCGGCACTTCCAAGGCGGCGCAAGGCGGGCTGGGCATCGGGCTCACGCTGGTGAAGAGCCTGGTCGAACTGCACGGCGGCAGCGTCGAGGCCACCAGCGCGGGCCTCGGGCGGGGCGCGATGTTCTGCGTGCGCCTGCCGCTCACGCGCATCGGGGCGGACCTGCCGAAGCCGCAGGGGACGGCCATTCAAGGCTGGCCGGCTTCCTTGCCCGGCACGGTGCTGATCGTGGACGACAACCGCGATGCGGCCGACGCACTGAGCGACCTGCTGAAGTCGCTCGGAGCCTCGACCCATGTGGCCTACAGCGGCGACGCCGCATTGCGTGCGGTGGCCGAAGGCGTGCTGCCGGGCCTTGCGATCCTGGACATCGGCATGCCGGGCATGGACGGCTGCGAACTCGCCATCAAGCTGCGTGCCAATCCCGCGCTCAAGGGGCTGATCCTCGTCGCATTGACCGGCTGGGGCCAGCAGGGCGACAAGGACCGCATTGCCATGGCGGGGTTCAACCACCACCTGCTCAAGCCGCTCGATCTTGCGGCGCTTGTCTCCGCTCTGTAGCAACACCATGAACCACGACGCCACCACGCTCTCGGCGGCCGGCCCTTCGCCCATGAAGCCGTCGCTGTGGCGGCGCTGCCGCCGCTGGCTGCTGCCGCTGCTCGGGCTGGCAGTGCTGGGCCTGCTGCTTTCGCACGCGCACAAGGTCGACTGGGCGGGTGCATGGCATGCATTGCAGCGCTATCCGGCCATGCTGCTGCTCGGCGTGCTGGGCATCGCAACCGCGAGCCACGCGCTGTACGGATGCTTCGACCTCATCGGCCGGCGGCACACACGCCACCGCGTGCCCCGCTGGCGCACCTGGGCCATCGCGGTCACGAGCTATGCCTTCAATCTCAACCTGGGGTCGCTGGTGGGCGGCATCGCGCTGCGTGCACGGCTCTATGCGCGCGCCGGGGTGGACGAAACCACCGTGGCGCAGATCGTCGGCATCAGCCTGGCAACCAACTGGCTGGGCTACGGGCTGCTGGCGGGCGGCCTGTTTGCGGCGGGTGCCATCACGCCGCCGCGCCAGGCCAACATCGGCACGGACGCACTGCGCGTGCTTGGCGTGGTGATGATCCTGCTGGCCGCCGCCTACGTGGTGGCTTGTGCGTTCTCGCGCGGGCGCCAATGGCAGGTGAGGGGGCGGCGGCTGAAGCTTCCTTCGGCGCAACTCGCGCTGGTGCAGCTCACGCTTTCGAGCGCCAACTGGGCGTTGATGGGCTGCGCCATGTACCTGCTGCTGGGCCGGCAGGTGCCGTATGCGACCACGCTGAGCGTGCTGCTCGCCGCTTCCATCGTCGGGGTGATCACGCCGATTCCGGCCGGGCTGGGCGTGCTGGAGGCCGTGTACCTGGCGCTGCTCTCGGGCACCGTGCGGCAGGGCGCGTTGATGGGCGCCGTGCTGGCGTACCGCGCGCTCTACTACCTGCTGCCGCTGGCCGGCGGCGTCGTGCTTTACCTTTTGCTCGAACGCTACGCGGCGAGCCATCCTCAGGACGCGGGGAGCGAGACACCATGGCGCGCGCAAACCCGCTGAAGCGCTACAAGGAAAAGCGCAACTTCGGCGTTACGCCGGAGCCGGAGGAAGGCGGCGCATCGGCACCCGGCACGCTGCAGTTCGTGGTGCAGAAACACTGGGCAAGCCGGCTGCACTACGACTTTCGAATCGAGCTCGACGGTGCGATGAAAAGCTGGGCGGTGCCCAAGGGCCCGAGCTACGACACGCACGACAAGCGCATGGCGGTGCACGTCGAGGACCATCCGATTTCGTACAACCAGTTCGAAGGCGTGATACCGCCCAAGCAGTACGGCGCGGGCAAGGTGATCATCTGGGACAAGGGCACCTGGACGCCCATCGGCGATGCGCGCAAGGGCTACAAGGCGGGGAACCTCAAGTTCGAACTGCATGGCTACAAGCTGCGTGGCAAGTGGGCGCTGGTGCGCATGCACAGCAGCAAGGACGACAAGCAGGATGCGTGGCTGCTGATCAAGGAGCACGACGACTACGCCCGCCCGGCCGCCGAGTTCAGCGTGGTCGACCAGTTTCCCGACAGCGTGGCGGAGATGCCGATGCCTACGCCCGGCGCCGCGGCGCCCGCGGCCAATGCGGCACCCGCACGTGCAAAACGCGGCAAGGCATCGGGCGGCGGCATGCCGGCCGATGCGGTGAAGGCGGCCATGCCCGCCAAGCTTTCGCCGCTGCTTGCCACGCTGGTCGACGGCCCGCCGCCCGACCCCGACAACTGGTTCTACGAAATCAAGTTCGACGGGTATCGCCTGCTCGCACGAATCGACGCGAATAAAGACGTGCAGCTCATCACGCGCAACGGGCACGACTGGAGCAGCCGCATGCCGCAGCTGGTCCGCGCCATCAAGGGCATGAAGCTCAAGCCCGGGTGGCTCGACGGCGAGATCGTGGTGCTCAACGAATCGGGAAGCACCGACTTTCAAGCCTTGCAAAACGCCTTCGACAAGGAGAAGACCAGCAACATCGTCTACTTTCTTTTCGACCTGCCGTACTACGACGGCTTCGATCTCACGGGCGTGCCGCTCATCGAGCGCCGGGCCTTGCTGCAGTCGCTGCTTGCCAAGGCGCCGCCCGAAATCCGCTTCAGCGAAATCTTCGATGCGCCGCCGGAAGACATCGTGGCGTCGGCCTGCAAGATCGGGCTGGAAGGCGTGATCGGCAAGCGCAAGAACAGCACCTATGCGTCGCGCCGCTCACCCGACTGGATCAAGCTCAAGTGCTCGCGGCGACAGGAGTTCGTGATCGGCGGCTATACCGATCCGAAGGGCTCGCGAGTGGGCATCGGCGCATTGCTGATCGGCGTGCACGACGAGAAGGGCGACCTCGTTTATTCAGGCGCGGTGGGCGCGGGCTTCAACGGCCGCACCCTCAACGAAATGCTCGAAAGGCTGAAGCCGCTCGGCACCGACAAGCGCCCGTTCAAGGACCCGACCGAGAACGACCGCCGCGCGCATTGGGTCAAGCCGGTGCTGCTGGCCGAAGTCACTTTTTCGGAATGGACGAAGGACGGCCACGTGCGGCACCCGGTGTTCCACAGCGTGCGCACCGACAAGCCCGCCAAGGCCATCATCCGCGAGAAGCCGGTTCACCAGCCGAAGGCCAAGGCGGGGAAAGAGGCCAAGCCCGTGCCGGATGCCGGGCCCGAGCCCTCGGCCACGATGCCGGCCAACTTCAAGGTCTCGAATGCCGACCGCGTGGTCGACCCGACCACCGGCATCACCAAGGTCGAGGTGGTGCGTTTCTACGGCCTTGTCGCGCCGCTGATGATGGAGCACCTGAAGAGCCGGCCAGTGTCTTTCGTGCGTGCGCCGCAGGGCATCAAGGGCCAGCTGTTCTTTCAGAAGCACCTCGACGAGGGCCAGATGGCCGGTGTGCGGCAGCTCGATCCGGCGCTGTGGCCCGCGCACCCCGAGCTCATCGAAGTGGCCAACCCCTTGGGGCTGTTGAGCGCGGCGCAGATGAACGTCATCGAGCTCCACACCTGGAACGCCGTGAAGACGCTCATCGGCAAGCCCGACCGCATGACCTTCGACCTCGACCCGGGCGAGGGCGTCGGCTGGCCCATGGTGCTGCAGGCGACGGAGCTGATGCGCGTGGTGCTCGACGAACTTGGCCTGCCGTCTTTCTGCAAGACCAGCGGCGGCAAGGGGCTGCATGTGGTCGTGCCGCTCAAGCGGCAGTACGACTGGGACACGGTCAAGGATTTTTCGCAGGCCATCGTGCGGCACATGGCCCGCACGGTGCCGCAGATGTTCGTTGCCAAGAGCGGGCCGAGCAATCGCGTCGGCCGCATCTTCATCGACTACCTGCGCAACGGCTTCGGTGCCACCACGGTGTGCGCATGGTCGGTGCGTGCGCGTCCGGGCATGGGGGTGTCGGTGCCGGTGGAGTGGGCCGAAGTGCCCACGCTGGCAAGCGGCGCGCAGTGGACGCTCCGAAACATCCATGCCCGGCTCGACCGCGGCAACGACCCGTGGGCCGGCTATGCGAAGGCCGCGATCAGCCCGGGTGCCGCGATGAAGCGGCTGGGGTTCGAGCCCGCGAAGCTCAGAGCTCGATGAAGGCCGAGGTGGCCTTGTTCAGCGCTAGCTTGCCCTTGGCGGTGATCGATTCCACCTGGGCGAGATGGCGTATGGCGCGGTCGTCCGGCGCGTGGCCGGTGGACGGCGGGATGAAAGCAGTCACCAGCTCGGCCGCACGCAGCACGCGCACCCTGTCGATATCTGCTGGCGTGTGGACGACGTATGGCAATTTCTGTTCGGCGATGACTCGAAGAAACTCCATGGACATGAGCCGTCTCCTTGTCTAGATGGCGGTACAAACATTTTGCGGAAAAAATCACGTTTGTGCCTAATCCCTGCGCCGCACACGACTTTTTGATGTGTACTGAAGTGTTCGTTTTTGCCCGAAGGTGAAACGAAGGTGCTGATTCCGGTGGCGACTGAAACCGCTTACCGCGAGGCCTGCATCGGCGCCGGGCCCCGGTCGGCGGGAAGAATCTGCCAGCGCGCGGCGTCGATGCCTTCGAACGCCGTTGCGTAGCGCTCGGCAGCACTGCTTTCACCGGTTACATCGCGTATCGCGATGCTGTCGATGCGGCTGGGATGGGCGCGCGCCACCTGCCCATAGATTTCAGGATCGCTCTCGCCCGAATCGCCCACCAGCATGAACCGGCGGTGCGGGAAATCGGCCAGCAGCCGCTCGATGATGCCGAGCTTGTGCGCGCGCGAATCCTGGTCGCCCGGAATCAGCGTGCGCCAGCTCGTGCTCTCGCGCAGGTGCATGCTGCCGGTGGGAAAGCCGGCGTCGCGAACGAAGTCGGCCAGCGCGGGGTAAAGCTGCATAGGGCTGGCCGAAAGGTAGTGGAACCGCGTGCCCGGCGTTTGCGACAGTGCGCGGTAGTAGGCCGCCATGCCGGGCGCCGCCTCGAAGCGCCGCGCAAACGTGTTCAGCAGCATCTCGCGCCGGTCGCGCACCTGCGTGCGCTTGATGGTGTCGTCGATGTCCGAAATGATCGACAGGCCCTCCGCGGGAACGATCAGCGCCTGGCCCCTGAAGCGGTGCAGCAGTTCGCCCGGGCCGGTCACGGCATGGAACTTCAGCCATTCGTCCGAAGGCGATGCCTTGGGTGCGTCGATCACGATCCGCATGTCCATGCGGCCGTTGGCGCCCGAAGGCGGCGAGCTCACGCGTGCGGGGCTGCCGTCGAAATCGATGTCGAACACCTTGCCTTCTTCCGACTCGGCATGGAACAGCGCCGTGCGCTGGTTGAAGCGCAGCCGCGCCGCGGGCGAGAGCTTGTTCAGGCTCAGGCCCAGGTAGCGCGCGAACGCGGCGTTCAGGCCCCAGCGCCGCTCGGGCTCGTACACCCAGGCGTGAATGTCGACCTCGAACCGGCCGTCGCTGGTGGGGCGCGCCGTGCCTGGCATGAAGAGCGCTTCTTCATCGGGCTCGAGCCGCTCGGCCGCCTGCAGCGCACGCATCGGCGCCAGGCCGCAAAGCAGTGCGGCGCCGGCCAGGAGGGAACGGCGCCGCATCGGCGGGACAGCAAGGCGTTGTCGGATGCCGCCGCTCATGCCTTGGGCGATCCCACGCGTTCGTAGGTCACGAAGCTGAAGTGGAGGCCTTCCTTGGCCGAGACGTGCGGCTCGCGCTTTGTCTCGCGCCACTCGGCAGGGGAGAGTTCGGGCGCGTGCGCATCGCCTTCGTAGTCGTGCGCGAGCTCGGTCACCACGGCGTACTGCGCGAGCGGTTCGGCTTCGGCATAGATCTGCGCGCCGCCGATCACCCACACGTCGGGCACCTGCGATTCTTCGCACAGCGTGAGCGCTTCCTGCAGGCTGCCCACGCGGTGCGCGCCTTCGGCTTTCCAGTCGTCCTGCCGTGTGATGACGATGTTGTGCCGACCTGGCAGGGGCCTGAAGCGCGGCGGCAGCGAATCCCAGGTCTTGCGGCCCATGACGACCGGCGCGCCGGCCGTCTGCTGCTTGAAGTGCACCATGTCTTCGGGCAGGTGCCACGGCATGGTGCCCTTGGCACCGATCACGCCGTTGGCGGCGCGGGCGAAGATGAGGTGCAAACGCGGTGTAGGCATATCGGGCGGAGCAGTGCGGTCACACAGCCACGGGCGCCTTGATCGCCTCGTGGTGCTTGTAGTCGAGCACTTCGAAGTCTTCGTACTGGTAGTCGAAGATCGAAGCCGGCTTGCGCTTGATGTGGAGCGTAGGGTACGCGTAGGGTGTGCGGCTCAGCTGCAGCGCCACCTGCTCGGCGTGGTTGCTGTAGATGTGGCAGTCGCCGCCGGTCCAGATGAAGTCGCCCACGTCGAGGTCGCACTGCTGCGCCACCATGTGCGTGAGCAGCGCGTAGCTGGCAATGTTGAAGGGCACGCCAAGAAAAATGTCGGCGCTGCGCTGGTAGAGCTGGCAGCTCAGCTTCCCGCGCTCCCCTGGTGCCTGCGGCGGCGCCACGTAGAACTGGAAGAAGGCATGGCAGGGCATGAGCGCCATCTTCGAGAGCTCGGCCACGTTCCACGCGCTCACGATGATGCGGCGCGAATCGGGGTTGGTCTTCAGCGTCTTGATGACTTCGGAAATCTGGTCGATGTGGCCGCCGTCGGGCGTGGGCCAACTGCGCCATTGCACGCCGTACACGGGGCCCAGGTCGCCGTCTTCGCGCGCCCACTCGTCCCAGATGGTGACGCCGCGCTCCTTGAGCCAGTTGTTGTTGCTGGAGCCGGTTAAAAACCACAGCAGTTCCTGGATGATGGACTTCAGGTGCACCTTCTTCGTGGTCACCAGCGGAAAGCCTTCGTTCAGGTCGAAGCGCATCTGGTGGCCGAACACGCTCTTGGTGCCCGTGCCGGTGCGGTCGCTCTTGAACACCCCGTGGGTGTCCACGTGGCGCATGAAATCTTCGTACTGGGAGCGGACGGGGCGGGCGGTCGAGGTCATGTTGGGAATTTTACGGGGCGGCGCTAGCATCGGCAGATGACCGGCCACAACCACGTCCATGACCACTCCCACGACCACAGCGAACTCGGCGAAATGGACCTGCGCGTGCGGGCGCTGGAAAGCGTGCTCACGCAAAAGGGCTATATCGACCCCGCTGCGCTCGATGCGCTGATCGACACCTATCAGACCCGCATCGGGCCGCGCAACGGGGCAAGGGTGGTGGCACGGGCCTGGGTCGACCCAAACTTTCACGAGTGGCTGATGGCTGATGCCACGGCCGCGATTGCCTCGCTCGGCTACACCGGCCGCCAGGGCGAGCACATGGTGGCAGTGCAGAACACCGGCGAACAGCACCACATGGTCGTCTGCACCCTGTGCAGCTGCTACCCCTGGCCCGTGCTCGGCCTGCCGCCCACTTGGTACAAAAGCGCCCCATACCGTTCGCGCGCCGTGAAGGACCCGCGCGGCGTGCTGGCCGACTTCGGCACGGTGCTGCCCGAGACGACGCGCATCCGCGTCTGGGATTCGACCGCCGAGGTGCGCTATCTCGTGATTCCGCAGAGGCCCGCCGGCACCGAAGGATGGAGCGAAGACGAACTCGCCAGCCTCGTCTCGCGCGATTCGATGATCGGCACGCGCCTTGCCGATGCGCCAGTTGCCGCAAGGAGCGCCGCATGAGCTACGTGACGCAGGCCGACCTGGGCGGCCAGCCGGGCTTCGGGCCGGTCACGCCCGAGCCCGAGGGCGAACTCTTCCACGCCGGCTGGGAACCGCGCGCGCTGGCGCTCACGCTTGCCATGGGCGCAACCGGTTCCTGGAACATCGATGCGAGCCGCGCCATGCGCGAGACGCTGCCGAACTACCGCGACCTGAGCTACTACCAGATATGGCTTGGGGCGCTCGAGCAGCTGATGCTGCAGCGAGGGCAGGTTTTTGCCGACGAGATCGCGTCTGGCGAGATGCGCCATCCGGCCGCGCCGGTCGCCCGTGTGCTGCAAGCCCAGAGCGTGCCCGCGGTGCTCGCCAAGGGTTCGCCTACCGAGCGCGCCGCGCCAGGCCCTACGCGCTTTGCCGTCGGGCAGGCCGTGCGCATGCACGTCGGCAAGGTCGACCATCACACGCGGCTGCCGGGCTATGTGCAGGGCAAGCGCGGCACCATCGAACATGTTCACGGCGCGCATGTGTTCGCCGATGCGAATGCGCAGGGTCTTGGTGAACAGCCGCAGTGGCTGTACACGGTCGTCTTCGAGGAAGCCGAGCTCTGGGGGGATGCGGCGCCGCGCCAGAACCTCTCGGTGTCGGTCGACGCGTGGGAAAGCTACCTGGAGGCCATCGCATGAAATTGGACATGAAGATCGACATGCCACCGCTCGCGCTCGCTCCCGGCATGCCGCGCGATGCCGATGGCCCGGTGTTCCGCGAGCCGTGGGAAGCGCAGGCCTTTGCGATGACGCTCGCGCTGCACGAGCGCGGCCTGTTCAGCTGGGTGGAGTGGGCCGACGCGCTGGCGGCGCAGATCACCGCCGCGCAAGCTGCGGGAGACCCTGATGCCGGTGACACCTATTACCGCCATTGGCTTGCCGCACTCGAAGGCCTTGTGGCCTGCAAGGGCGCGAGCTCGGGCGATGAACTCGCGCGCTACCGCCACGCCTGGGACCACGCGGCCGACCGCACGCCGCACGGCCAGCCCATCGAACTGCGCGGCGAAGACTTTCCACGTTGAGTGTTTTGTCTTGCTCCTTCCCCCGTTGGGGGAAGGTTGGGATGGGGGCTGCCCCCCGCATTCATCGCAGCGCGGGATTGAAGGCCGCGTGCCCCCACCCCGGCCCTCCCCCGGGGAGGGGAGGGAGAAATATCCGCAGGCCCTAAACGCGGATCACGCGGCCCGGGTTCAGGATGTTCTTGGGGTCGAGCCCGCGCTTGATGGCGCGCATCATTTCCAGCGCCACGGGCGACTTGTGCTTCTCGAGCTTGTCGACCTTGAGCGAGCCCACGCCATGCTCGGCAGAGAACGAGCCGCCGAACTTTTCGACGGCGTCGTACACCAGCGTGTTGATGCGCTCTTCCTCGTTCTTCAGGAAAGCCTTGGTGTCGATGTTCTCGGGCGCCTGCACGTTGTAGTGCAGGTTGCCGTCGCCCAGGTGGCCGAAGTTCACCAGCCGCACTCCCGCAATCTCGCGCGCCAGCAGCGCATCGGTCTCGGCCACGAAGGCCGGAATACTCGACACGGGAATCGAGATGTCGTGCTTGATGTTCAAGCCCTCTTCGGCCTGCGCGAGCGGAATGCTCTCGCGGATGTGCCAGAGCTGGTGTGCCTGCGCAAGGTTCTCGGCCACCACTGCATCGGTCACGCAGCCGTCTTCGAAAGCCGTTTCGAGCAATGCCTCGAAGCGTGCGCGCGCATGGTCTTCGGATTCGCTGTCGGAGTTCTCGAGCAGCACGCAGTACGGCACGGCGTCGTCGCCGATGAACGGCACGCGCAGTTGCGGCATGTGCTTGTCGACCAGGCTCAATGCAAACTTGCCCATCACTTCGAAGCCCGTGAGACCCGAGCCCAGGTGCTTGTGCGCAAGGCCGAGCAGCGTGACCGCATGGTCGAGCGAGGGCACCGCGGCCCACGCCGTGAGCTGTGCGGCGGGCAGCGGGTAGAGCTTCATGGTGGCCGCGGTGATGATGCCGAGCGTGCCTTCGCTGCCGATCATCAGGTCGCGCAGGTCGTAGCCGGTGTTGTCCTTGCGCAAGCCGCTGGTGCCTTCCCAGATTTCGCCTTGCGGCGTAACCACTTCGAGGCCCAGGCACAGATCGCGCGTGTTGCCGTAGCGAACCACCTGCGTGCCGCCGGCATTGGTTGCAAGGTTGCCGCCGATGGTGCAGCTGCCTTCGGCCGCAAGGCTCAGCGGGAACAGAAAGCCTTGCTTCTCCGCCGTTTCCTGCAGCGTCTGCAAGATGCAGCCGGCCTCCACCGTCATTGTGAGGTTGGCCGCGTCAACGGTGCGAATCGCGTTGAGCCGCTGCAGGCTCAGCACCACCTGCGTGCCGCTGTCGTCGGGAATGGAGCCCACTGCCAGCCCGGTGTTGCCGCCCTGCGGCACGATGGCCGTGCCGGCCGCGGCGCAGGCCTTGACCACGTCGGCCACCTGCTGCGCGTTGGCGGGCCGCACCACGGCCAGCGACTTGCCGCGCGCGCGCTTGCGCCAGTCTTGCTCGTAGGCCGCAAGGTCGCCCTCGTTCAGCACATGCTGCGCACCGACGATGGCGCGCAGCTGGTCGATGAGGGGAGCGGAAGAAGAGGTCGTCGTTGACGTCATTGGGCGGAAGCCTCCAGTTGGCGGGCAGCCTTGGCATTGCGAAGGCGCAGCCGCACATGCCAGGCGCAGGCGGCAAAGAGCATGAGGCACAGCAGCACCTCGACCAGCGCGAGCACTTGCCCCACGCCGTTGGTGTCGCTCCACGCGCGCACCACGCCCTCGGTGAAATAAAGCCAGATCATCAGGCTGACCCAGCGGTAGGTGTACATGCGGTTCTTGTAGAGCCCCGCAAGCGGAATGACAAGCGGCAGCACCTTCAGCGCCAGCAGCGAACCGCCAGGCCGCAGCGGCGCGAGCCACAGCTCCCAGGCCAGCCCCAGCACGATCAGGCCGACGACGCTGCCCACGGCAAGCCAGCGGGTGGCGCGGACGGAAGAAGAGGCCTGCGGCGTGATGGTTTGCATGGAGTGAACACCGCGGAACTGGCGACACGGAGTGTGCGAAGACGAGGAGAGGGATCGGGTTCTTATGATACCGGCCATGAATCGTCGTCAGCTGTGGAGGGATCTTTCGCGTTTTCCGTGGGGCAACACCGCGGCGGTGCTGGGCGAGCGTTTTCGCGAAGATCGCCTGGGGCTGACTGCCAGCAGTCTTACCTTCACCACCACCATTGCGATGGTGCCGTTCTTCACCGTGGCGCTGGCGCTTTTTACCGTGTTCCCGATGTTCGCCAAGCTGCAAGGGCGCCTGCAGCGCTGGCTCATCGAGAGTCTGATTCCCGACAACATCGCGCGCCAGGTGCTGGGCTACCTGAACCAGTTCTCGAGCAAGGCCGGCGGCCTGGGCATTGCGGGCCTGGTGGTGCTGCTGATCACCGCCATTGCGCTGATTCTCACCATCGACAAGACGCTCAACAACATCTGGCGGGTGCGTTCGCCGCGGCCTTTTGCGCAGCGCGTGCTGATCTACTGGGCCGCCATCACGCTTGGCCCGCTGATCCTGGCGGTGAGTCTGTCGACCACTTCGTATGTGTTTTCCTTTTCGCGCGACGTGGTGGGCGGAAGCATCGTCAAGCTGTTTTTGGACACCTTCGAATTCGTGCTGCTTGCGGCGGGCATGGCCTCGCTTTACCACTACGTGCCGAACACCAACGTGCGCTGGTCGCATGCGTGGGCCGGTGGCATCTTCGTGGCGGCCGCCATCGAGATCGCCAAGCGCGTGCTGGGCTACTACCTGAGCCTGGTGCCGACCTATTCGGTGCTCTACGGTGCGTTTGCGACGGTGCCGATTCTGCTGGTGTGGATCTACGTGGCCTGGGTGATCGTGCTGCTCGGCGCGGTCATCGCGGCCTATCTGCCGAGCCTGTTGACCGGCGTTGCGCGCCGAGGCGGGCAGGCCGGGTGGCCGCTGCAATTGGCCATGGAGGTGCTGCAGCACCTGGCGCGTGCGCGCGCCACGCCGGCCAAGGGCATGGGAGCCACCGAGCTCGTCACGCGCATGCGGGTCGACACGCTGCAATTCGTGCCGGTACTCGAAACCCTGGTGGTGCTCGACTGGATTGCGCCGCTCGCCGAAGAAACGCCGAACGAAGACCCGCGCTACGTGCTGTTGGCCGATCCGTCCACGCCGATCGAACCGCTGCTCAGGGAGCTGCTGATGCCGCGCGCCGAGCCACTCGAAGACCTGTGGCAAAAGGGGCCGCTGCGATCGCTGCGTCTGGGCGACGTGCTCCTTATTTAGTAGCGGTCAGATCTTGACCCTGCCCAGCCAGATGTCGCGGTACATCGCCCAGTCGCCCATGAACGAATAGAGCGGGCGCTTGAACGAGGCGGGCCGGTTCTTCTCGAAGCCGAAATGCCCGATCCAGGCAAAGCCATAGCCCGCCACCAGCCCAGCCAGCAGCCAGAGCGGATCGCGCGTGACCACCAGGGCCACCAGGCACACCAGTGAAATGGTCGAGCCCACGAAGTGCAGGCGCCGGCAGGTGCGGTTGGCGTGCTCGGTGAGGTAGAACGGGTAGAACTCCGCAAAGCTCTTGAAACGTCGCGGATCGACAGCAGATTCCGGGGCAGTCGTGGTGTTCATCGTGCGAGTCTCCTGGGCGCCAAAGGCGCTTTGTTCATAATAGCCACGACCTTCCGGCCGCACCACTGCGGTTTGTATTCACACTTTCACAGCATCAGCTTTGAGCGCTCTTCCCGCCGCCCCCGAATCCGCCGAGCCGGCCGGCGCCGCGCCATGGGTCGTGTGCCTGTGCGCTGAATGGTGCGGCACCTGCCGCGACTACCGTCCGCTGCTGGAGCAGGTGGCGCGGGCGCATCCGCAATTCCGCTTTGCGTGGGTCGACATCGAAGACCACGCCGAGATTGCCGATGCGTTCGACGTGGAGACCTTTCCGACGCTGCTGATCGCCGGTGCCGAGGGCACCCGCTTCCTGGGCCCGCTGCTGCCACACGCCGAAACGCTCTCGCGCATGCTCGGCGCGCTGCAGGCGCCGCAGCCTTCCAGCCTGGATGTCGACCTGCTGCTGGCCGTGCTCGAGAAGCGGCCGGCTGAATTCGCGGTCTGACCTTATCCCGCCGCGCCGGAACGCGCGCGCCCCAGCTTGCGCCGGCCCGCGCCGGCAATGGCATTCACCATGTGCCGCACGAATTCTTGCGCCAGCGGTGTGAGCGTTCGGCCTTCGAGCGCCAGCACCTGCAATTGCCGCTGCTGCAGCGGCGCCTCGGCAAACGGGCGCGCCACCACCTCGCCCGCGTCGATGAGGTGCGTCACTGTCAGGTGCCCGGAGAGCATCACGTCCGGTGTGCGCAAGAGCGGCAGCAGCACGGATGAAAAGTTGCTGACGAAGATCGCGCGGTATTGCAGGCCCTGCAGGCTGCACGCCTGGTCGAACAGCTGCCGGGCGGTCACGCCCTTGTCGCCCACGGCCAGCGGGTAGCGCACGGCATCTGCAACCGACACCACGCGCTGCCGCGCCAGCGGATGGTCCGGGCGCAGCACCGCGAACACGGGTGCATTGGCCGAATGCTCGATCTTCAACCCGGGCTCCGGCGCCACGACGTATTTCAAGGCGATGTCGGCCTCTCCGCGGGCAAGCAGCGCGCTCACACCATCGGGCGAGCCCACATGCAATTCGAGCTGTGTGCCCGGATGCGACGATTCGAAGCTGCGCATGAGTTGCGGCATGAAGTGCGCTGCGAACCCTTCGGTACAAGCGGTGCGAATGCGGTGCGCGCTGCGGCCGCCGAGGTCGCGCACCTGTTCGAAGACCTGTTCGATGTCGAGCTGCGCATTGCGCAAATGTGCCGCGAGCCGCTCGCCGGCTGCGTTGAGTGCCATGCCGCGTGCGTGGCGCTCGAACAGCGGCGTGCCCAAGCTGTCTTCAAGCTTGGCGATCTGCCGGCTGACCGCGGACGAGGCCACGAACAGCCGCGCCGCCGCCTGGCTGACCGAGCCGCTGCGCGCCACCTCGAGGAAGTGGCGCATCGGAATGCTGAGAAGCGGTGGTGCCATGAGGGGTCGAAGCCTTGCCTTGAAGGCAATGGTAGCTTGCCAAAACGATGCTGGAAGCATCGCTCTCCAGGCCTTGTACTTGCTGCACCCCACGGACACAGGAAAACTCTTCATGCAACGTACCGACAGCCTTGCCGCTGCCGCCGCCTATTTCGACGACGGCGGCTTCTTCGCAGACCTGCAGCGGCGCATCGCCTTTCGCACCGAAAGCGACACCGGCGCCGCCACGCCCGCGCTCGGTGCCTACCTGCGGGAGGAACTGGTGCCGCCGCTGATTGCGCTGGGCTTCGAGTGCGAGATCGTCGAGAACCCGGTGCCCGGCGGCGGGCCGTTCCTGATTGCGCGGCGCATCGAAGACCCCGCATTGCCCACCGTGCTGAGCTACGGCCACGGCGACGTGGTGAGCGGGCAGGACGCGCATTGGGACGAAGGCCTCGGGCCCTGGGCGCTCACCGTGCGCGGCGACCGCTGGTACGGGCGCGGCACGGCCGACAACAAGGGCCAGCACACCATTGCGCTCGGCGGGCTGGCCGCCGCGCTGCGTGCGCGGGGCGGGCGCCTGGGCTACAACGTCACCTGGCTTATCGAAACAGGCGAAGAGGCCGCGTCACCGGGCCTGCATGCGGTGTGCGAGCAGCAGCGCGACAAACTGCGCGCCGACCTGTTCATTGCCAGCGACGGGCCGCGCGTGAGCGCCGAGCGGGCCACGCTTTTTCTTGGCTCGCGCGGTGCCGTCAACTTCAGCCTGCGGCTGCGTGCACGGGCGCGGGGTTACCACTCGGGCAACTGGGGCGGCGTGCTCGCCAACCCCGCCACGGTGCTGAGCCACGCGGTAGCCTCGCTGGTGGATGCGCGCGGTCGCATTCTGGTTGATGCCCTGCGCCCGCCGGAAATTCCGCAGGGCGTGCGCAAGGCGCTGGCCAATATTGGCATCGGAGGCGGGGCCGACGACCCCACGCTGGACGAAGGCTGGGGCGAGCCTGGTCTAAGCCCCGCGGAGCGGCTCGTGGCGTGGAACACCATCGAGGTGCTCGCACTCGGCGCCGGATCGCCCCAGCGGCCGGTGAACGCGATTCCCTCCGAGGCGGTCGCGCATTGCCAGTTACGTTTCGTGGTCGGAACGCCGTGGCGAGACTTGGCGAACATCGTGCGCGCGCATCTCGACACACACGGCTTCGGCAACGTCGAGGTGCAGGTCACGCTCGAGGGCGCTGCCACGCGGCTCGATGTGGAGAACCCCTGGGTCGACTGGGCCCGGCGCTCCATCGAGCAAAGCAGCGGCCAGCGCATCGACCTGCTGCCCAACCTCGCGGGCTCGTTGCCCAACGACGTCTTTGCCGACCTCCTGGGCTTGCCCACGCTGTGGGTGCCGCATTCCTATCCGGCTTGTGCGCAGCATGCGCCCAACGAACACCTGCTGGCCTCGCTCGCGCGGGAGGGCCTGCAGATCATGGCGGGCCTGTATTGGGACTTGGGCGAACCGGGGCTCGCGCCGTGGGCGGCCGAGAAAAAACAGCATGCCGCCTCCTGATTTTTCTTCTTGGACGAACCATGAAAACTGCTCTCTCCCATACCCTTCGAAGCCTGCTGGCCTGTGCTTCGGCCTTCATCGCCCTGCATGCGCCCGCACTCGCGCAGGACGCCTGGCCCGACAAGCCCGTGAAGCTGGTCGTACCTTTTCCACCGGGTGGCGGCACTGACATCGTCGCGCGGGCGATGGGGCAGGGCTTGTCGGAGCGGCTCGGCCAGCCCGTGGTCATCGACAACAAGCCCGGCGCCTCTACCATCATCGGCACCGATGCGGTCGCCAAGGCCGCGCCGGACGGGTACACGCTGCTGCTCTCGGGCTCCACCAGCTACAGCGTGAACCCCGCGCTTCGCGCCAAGCTGCCCTACGACCCGGCGCGCGATCTCGCGCCCATTGCCATCGTCGCGCGCACGCCGCTGGTGCTGGTGGTGGGGGCCGGAACGCCATGGCGCTCGCTGCCCGAGCTCATTGCCGCCGCCAAGGCCAAGCCGAAGAGCATCCGCTACGCAACCTTCGGCGCCGGCTCGGGGCCCCACCTGGCGGGCGAATTGCTCGCCTTGGCCGCGGGTATCCAGCTGCAGGACATTCCGTACAAGGGCAGCAGCCAAGGCTCGATGGCGGTGATCGGCGGCGAGATCGAGATCGGCATCGACACCGTGGCCGCCGTGGCGCCGCATGTGCGCTCGGGCAAGCTGCGTGCGCTGGGCATCGTGGGCGCGACGCGCTCCAGCATGCTGCCCGAGGTGCGCACCCTGGCCGAACAGGGGCTGCCAGAAGCGACCTTCGACGCCTGGTACGGCTTTGCCGCGCCGGCTCGCACGCCGGCACCGGTGCTCGACAAGCTGGCGCGAGCGGTCACCGCAACCATGAGCAGCCCGGCCTTGCAGGCCCAGCTTCGCACGCAAGGCATGGAGCCGGTTGCAATCGGCGCGGCGGCGTTCCGCAGCCAGATGGAGGGCGAGATCTCGCGCTACCGCGCGCTGGCCCATCGCGCGGGCATTGCGCCCGAATAACGTTGGCTCAGGCGGGCGTGCCGACGAAGTCGCGCAGCGCAAACAGCACTTCGTCGGGTGCCTCGCTCATCAGCGAGTGCCCCGCATGCACCGTGACGACCTTGCCCTGCTTCGCCTTGCCGGCGAGTGCCTTGGTGGCGCGCGGCGGCGTCATCTGGTCGGCATCGCCAAGCAGGAAGAGCACCGGGCATTGCACGGCTTCGATGGCTTGTTCGCCGTTGGCGTAGTCGTTGCAGGCCTTGAAGCCGATGTGGAACACGTTGGCGCTGCGGTTGCTCGCGAGCACGCGGCGCATCAGCGCGCGCGAGCTGCCGTAGAGCCACGTGCCGGGGCCTAGCGAGGAGGGCGGCGGTGCAAGCAGCGAGTGCGAGAAGTTGTTCACCATGGTGATGGCACGCTGCGGATCGTTGAGGGCGCCGTCGAGCAGTGCGGGCGACACGGTCATCGGGTAGGCGGTGCCCACCAGCGCAAGATGCGTAACGCGCTCGGGCGCGCGTGCGGCGGCTTCGAGCGCAATGAGCGAGCCGAAGCTGTGGCCCACCAGCGCAGCCTTTTGCACGCCGGCGGCGTCGAGCAGCGCAATGACGAACTGCGCGGCCTCTTCCACGCTGGCAGGCGGCGGCCCCTCGCTCTTGCAATGGCCGGGCAGGTCGAGCGCGAGCACGTTCCAGCCGTGGTTGGCGAACCAGCGGCTTTGCAGGATCCACACGCTGTGGTCGTTGAGCACGCCGTGGATGAAGACCACGGTCGGCTTGGTTGCATCGAAGGTCTTGCCGCCTGTGTAGCAGTAGGTGGTGTGGCTGTTGACGGTGTAGTTCATGTCGGTTGCTTTACCGTTGCGTTGCGGGTTGTGCGCGGTCTTGTTCGGGGCGCGTGCAAAGGCCACCGGGTACTCCCCTCCGCGAATGTCCCCCGGCTTCGCCTCCTCCTTTATTTCGCTGCGGGGAGCA
>NZ_JBBCBO010000034.1:0-39854 GCF_037203865.1 Variovorax sp. CCNWLW186
ACGGCCGAGCAGGGCAGCGATGCGGTGCTGGTGCAGTTCGCCTTCCAGGCCGCCAAGGTGAAGCAGCAGTACTGGGAACAGACCGACAAGGGCGGCAAGGGCGCCGAAACCGTTCTGGCCTGGAACATCAAGGAAAACCGGGAGGCTTGAGCCTCTTGCCGACCGACGTCTGGGGGCCTCGTTTCTGAGGTCCCGGGCGTTGCGCAGCGTGCTTCTTTCCGCCGGTCAACTCAGGGGGAATCCATGCCAACAGGCTCCGCGCAGCTTGCGCGTGTTCTCAGCGTTTCATCGTCGGCCATGCCCACGTTGGGCGGCGAACCGGCATTGGAGCCGATAGCCATCGACGGCAGTGAAGGGCTGAGCAGCCTGTTCGGCTATACCCTGACCCTGGCCACTCCCGAGCAGTCCGGCTACAACGAGCGCCAGGCCGCCAATGTGGCCATCAAGCAACTGGTGGGCGAGGCGCTCACTGCGCACATCGTGCTCGACGGGCGCCCGGGCTCGGGCCCGCAGCGCCGCCATATCTCGGGCCTTGTGACGCGCGTGCGCTTTTTGCGGCTGGAGAACCGGCGCGCACTGTACGAGGCGGTGATCGAGCCTTGGCTCACCCTGGCCACGCGCACCAGCGACTACCGCATCTTCCAGAACCAGAACGTGCTGGACATCGCGAGGGAGGTGCTCGGCAAATACGGGCTGCCCTTCGACGTGCGGGCCACGCGCAGCTATCCACCGCGGGAGTTCCAGGTGCAGTACGGCGAAAGCGACTACGACTTCGTCGCGCGGCTGCTGCACGAGTGGGGCCTGTACTTCTACTTCGAGCACGAAGAGAAGAGCCACAAGCTGGTGATCGTCGATGACATGGCCTCGCACCAGCCCTTTGCTCATGCGGGCTACCAGACCGTTCCGTTCCACGCGGCGGAGGCCACCGTGCGCGAAGAGCACTGCGACCGCTTCAATGCGTGCGAAGAGCTGCAAAGCGGCCGCTGGGTGACCAGCGACTTCGACTTCAAGCGCCCGAAGGCCGAACTGCAGCAGGTCAGCGCCATGCCGCGCAAGACGGCGCAGAACACCTGGGAGCGCTATGGCTGGCCGGGCGACTACGTGGTGGAGTCCGAAGGCGAACAGCTGGTGCGCACGCGCATGGAAGAAACCGGCAGCCGCGGCGAACGCGCGAGCGGCTCGGGCAACCTGCGCGCGGTGGTGCCGGGCTGCCTGCTCACGTTGGAGCGCCATCCGCACAACGAATCGAACCGGCAGTACCTGGTGACGGAAGCCCATCTCCGGCTGCAAGACGTGGGCGATGCCAGTGCGCAGCAGGAGTTCGAGTGCCGTGTCGATTTCGAGGTCATTCCGGCGAACAAGGTGTTCCGGGCGCCGGCACCGCCGGTGCCGAGGCCGCGTACCACCGGCCCACAGACGGCGATCGTCACCGGGCCCGCGGGCCGGGAGATCTGGACCGACGAATACGGCCGCGTGAAGCTGAGCTTTCACTGGAACCGCTACTGCACCAAGGACGAGAACAGCTCGTGCTGGGTGCGCGTGTCCTCGCCCTGGGCCGGAACCAACTTCGGCGGCATCCAGATCCCGCGCATCGGCCAGGAGGTGATCGTCGACTTCGAGAACGGCGACCCGGACCGTCCGATCGTCACCGGTCGCGTCTACAACGCCGACAACATGCCGCCGTGGAGCCTGCCCGACAACGCCACGCAGAGCGGGCTGCTCACACGCAGCTCCGAAGGCGCGACCGATGCCAATGCCAACGCGTTGCGCTTCGAGGACAAGAAGGGGCAGGAGCAGGTGTGGCTGCACGCCGAACGCAACCAGGACATCGAGGTCGAGCACGACGAGACGCACTGGGTGGGGAACGACCGCAGCAAGACCATCGACCATGACGAGACCGTGCATGTGAAGCACGACCGCACGGAGACGGTGGATCATGACGAAACCATCACGGTGCACAACAACCGCACCGAGACGGTCGACGGCGACGAGACCATCACCATCCACAAGAACCGCACCGAGACCGTCGATCTCAACGAAACCATCGGCATCGGCATGAACCGGACCGAGAAGGTGGGCCTGAACGAGACCATTCACATCGGTGAGCACCGGACGGTGACCATCGGCGGCGCGAAGATGGAAACCATTGCGCTGGCCAAGGCCGAGACCATCGGATTGGCCAAGGCGCTGACCATCGGCCTCGGCTACCAGATTACCGTGGGCGCAGCCATGAACACCAGCGTTGCGCTGATGCAGACCGAGCAGGTGGGGCAGTCCAAGCGTGTGGACGTGGGCAACACGCTGACCCTGCAGGCCGGTGACCGTATCCAACTGGTGTGCGGCAAGAGCTCGCTGGTCATGACGTCGGATGGTGCGGTCACCATCAGCGGGTCGTCGTTCGATTTCACGGCCAGCGGTCCCGTGCAGATCAGCGGCAACGACATCGACTTCAACTGAGCGCCGCGGTGGAGTTTCGCAACCTCACGCCTTTCGATGCGATGTGCTTTCGCGCCGCAACGCCAAGCGACCGCGAATACCGGGTCGTCGCCATGAAGGTCGGCTACAGGCTCGTGCGCGGGCGGCGCGGCCAGTGGCAAGCCGAAGTCAATGACGACCGACCCGTGCCGTTGACGCTTGCCGACGAATACTGGGGTGAAGAGGGCGCGTCGAGCCCGCGCGAGGAGAGCGATCTTGCACCCTACAAGCCGCGCTGCGACGTGATCGTGAACGCCATCGCTCATGCGCCTTGCGGCGTGCCTGCATCCGACTGGGAAGTGCGTGTGAAAGTGACGGCGCGGCCACAGTGGCTGCAGTTGCCGCAGCCGCCGCGGCCCCTTCATCCGGGCGCGCGATTGACGCCAAGGCAGCAGCAAGAATGGGACAGCGAGACGCAGAGTGCGCAGGCGCTTGCCGCGCCTCGGGCCGTGCTCGACAAGCGGCTCCGCATCAGCGGCCCGGCCGTTCTGTACCGGCGCGACAAGCGCAACTGGGAGCGTACGCCGCCGGAAGCCATTGCCAGCCTGCCCATGCGTTGGGAATACGCCTTGGGAGGCCGGAGCCTGCTGCGCCGGGCCGGTGCACCGGAGCACGAGCCACCGCTGCTCGACGAAGTCTGCTTCTCCAATCCGCTCGGGCGCGGCTGGATCGAGCAGCGCGAACTCGAAGAGGCGCGCAGCGCAGGGCAGCCCGAGGTCGAGCGCATCGCGGCCCCGCAGATCGAAGCGGCCGGCGTGCGCATGCGGCAGCCGGTCATCGCCAGGCATTCGAGCGCCGACCAGGACGCCCGGACCATGGCCGAGACGGCCAGGAGCTATGGCGAGACGCCCGCCGGCCTGGGGGTGGTCGGCAGGGCCTGGGCGCCGCGGCTCGCGCTGGCCGGAACGTATGACGACGCGTGGCTCGAGCAGCGTCACCCGTGGTTGCCGAAGGATTTCGACTTCGGCTACTGGAATGCCGCGCCCGTCGACCAGCAGATCCCTTACCTTCCGCCCGACGCGTGCATCGAACTCTGGAACCTCAGCGACCCCGCGGCAACCCCGGAGGGTCATTTGTCGGTCACCCTGCCGGGGCACCGCGCGCTCGTGCTGGCAAGACTGGACAACGGCGCGTTGCTGCCGTTGCCGATGGTCACGGACACGCTTCTCATCGATACGCAAGCCATGGCGCTGTCGCTGGTGCATCGCATATGGATTCCGTCGGACGCGCCGGTGCGCGTGGTCGAGGCCCGTTTCGAGACCGATCCGCAGGCGCCATTGGTGCGTTCGCGAAACATGGCGCTGAACCAATGAGCGCCAACGTCACGGCCCGCAAGGATGGCAGCTGGCGCGTGGTGAGCCTTGCGCCGGACGTCTGCAAGACGCCGATGGGCAGCTCGATTCCGCCTGTGCCCTATCCGGTTACCGCGCAGCTGGAGACCACCACATCGGTGGCCAGGAGCGTGCGCGCCAACGGTCATCCGGTGGTGGTGTACGACATGAGCATCGTGCCCACGACCATCGGCGACGCCGCCGGCGCGGCCAAGGGCGTGAAGAGCGGCACCGTGCAGGGCAAGTGCTACCCGAAGGACCACAGCGGAACCGTGCGCGCCGAAGGCAAGCTGCTCGTGCGCCATGACGATCTGTTCTGGATGAACGGGAAGTAGGGCGCCGATGACGGTCACCATCGACATCGATCCCGCTTTCAGCAGGCCGGTTGGCGGTGGCGGCCGCCTGGTGGGCTACAACAACGCCGATTCGGTGTCGATGCTGTACTTTCCCTCCGACCTTGGGCCGGCGGAAAAGACGTGGCACATGTCGCACGAACAGTACGAGGAGCTTCGCCAGGCTCAACCGACGCTGGAACTGCCCGAACTCAAACCCCGCAAGCCCGGCACCAATGCGAACGGTAACACGCTCGGCTCCGTGGTCGGCGAAACGCCTTCGACCGCCGGCAAGGCGACACAGGCCAACCCCGAGGTGAAGCCCGAAACGCCGAAGGAAGAGGGCTGGTGGGGCAGTTGGGGCAGTTCGGTGGTGCACACGGTGCTCGACGTGGGCGGCGCCATCCCGGTCGTCGGCATTTTTTCGGATGGCATCAATGCGGGCATCTATGCGGCCGAAGGCGACATGGTCAACGCCGCGATCTCGGGTGCCTCCGCGGCCGCCAACCTGATTCCTGGCGGCGGGGCCGCCACGAAGGCTGGCAAGCTGGCCTACAAGGGCGGCAAGATGGCGTTGGAGAAAGCCGAGAAGGAGCTGGCCGAAAAGCTGCTGAAGGAGCAACTGGAGAAAGAAGCGGCAGAAAGGCTGGCCAAGGAGAAGCTCGAGAAGGAGGCCGCGCAAAAGGCCGAGGCGGGCGGCGGCGGTGGTTCGAAAAAGAATGACTCGCAGGTCAAGAAGGGAAAGAAGCCGAAATGCGGCGGGCGGGCGACTTACGGCAAGCAGGCCGGCGACTTCCTGGGCAATGAGATGGAGCGGGATCACATTCCCAATGTGGCCTCGCTCAAGGACATGGCCGAAAAGATGCTGCGCGAGGACGGCATCGATCTGACGCCGGCACAGCGTGACTCGCTGTTCGGAAAGGTGGGAAAGAACGGGCAGCGTGAAGGCGGAAAGATATACACCCACGCACAGACCGTCGCGGTGCCCAAGGAGATCCACAGGGCAAGTCCCACCACCGGAAACCACGAGAACTACAAAGACTCGAAAGACCTCGCTGGGGCGGCGCGTCGCGACACCAGGAATCACAGGGACGCCATCGAAAAAAGTGACAATCACAAGGACTGCGCAAAGGCCCTGGAAGAGGCCTCGGAGGTCATCGACAAGATCTCGAACGATCAGTACAAGAAATTTCTGAACAACTTGATCGACGACGCCCTCGAAGGCAAGCGAAGCACGAATCCATGGAAAGGAATCTTATGAAAGCGCCGCATCGATATCCGGAGGCCCAGGACTTTGTCTCTGCGATCGCCAAGCCATTCGACAGCGAGCCAGGGAGCAAGGTCGTGGCGCCTTTCGGCATCGTATGGCCCGATGCCGTCAAGCTCGATAGTGGCCTGGAGATCTACAACGTCAGCGCGCCGACTCTGGGCATAGGCTTCACGTACAAAGATGCAGGCTTGGTGTTCGAGCAGGAGTATCACGACGTGGGCGAAGGCCCGTTCTTGCTGACGCAATGCGGTTTCTGGGGCCACGAGGACGAGTACGAGAGCTACAAAGGCCCTCTGTGGAAGGACCTGCGGTTTTCCGACACAGTGGCCGATGCAGTGGCCAAGCTGGGTGCCCCAACCCGGGTGGGTCGCCTCGACATCCATTTTTGGGAGCTGCCCGATTTCAGATTGACGATCCAGTGGAAGAGCCCAGGCAAGATTCGAGTGGTTTCGTACTGGATGAAGCAGGATTGACGCGCGGTGAGCCTGTTCAGCTTTCTTTCGTTGCTGGGCGCGGACTCGACGAATGCGCAGCTGGTCACGGCGCTGGAGCAACTCGGCGTGCGCCGGAGGCCGGAGAAACCGTCTCCCTTCAAGAGCCCTTACGAGGTTCTCTTTCGCTTGAGCAAACATGGTCTCTGCCTGTCGTTTCAGGACCTTGCCTATGTGGAAAACAGGCCCCCACGCCAATGGGGCAACAGCACGCTGCAGTTGCGCACCGTGACGGTCACCGCGGGCGTGGAAGGCAAGTATTTGCCATACGCCGGCGAAATGCCCTACGGCATTTCCTGGGGTGATACGCGCCAGCAGGTTCGCGAGCGCATGACCCAGCACCAAGACAAGTTGCACGGCTACCTGCGCGATTGCTGGTGGTTCGGTGAGCGCTACATGAGCGTGACCTACCAGCCGGGCGACATCACCCGGCCCGAGCAGCCGGGCGTTTTCGACCTGTCCTTCGGATTGTTCTACCCAGAGAGCGAATTGGTGCGGCCGGCAAAGTATCCGAATCACGAAGTGCTCGTCGGCCTTTTCGGCAAGTCGATGGATGCCCCCGAATTCCGCCAGGCGTTCGAGTCCTTCGATGTGGAGAACTGGAAGGCGCAGAGCGAGGACGGACACCTCGACCGCCGGCGGGCTTTCGGATTCGAGTTGTACTTCGATCCCGCCAGGCCTGCCGATGACGGCACGCCGTCCTTTGCCGGCGCGAACCTGACCAGGGGCCGGCTCGGTCCTTCGCAGAAGTGGGAAGGCACCTTGCCTTTCGGCCTCGACTTCGACGACACGCCGCCAATGCTGCGGCAGAAGATGCCCGCACCGCCTCTTGGGTGGGACGACTCCATGGTCGTCTGGGGCTTCGCGAAATGGTCTCTTCCGCAGATGGACGTGCGAGTGAACTACGACACGGTGCAGAACTGTGTGGAATGCATTGCGCTGCTGGCACCCGGCTATCTGCGACGCAATGAATTCGAATCCCGAGTCTCGGGTCAATAGGAGGGGGCGAGCGGACTCGCCCAGTTGGCTCACGGGGCAGCCGCTGGCTCGAACATGTCGCTCACCGGAAAGTCGCCAAGCTGGCGCAGCGCGGGACGCGCCAGGCATTCCCGAAACATCCGCATCGCGGTGGACTCGAAGGCGTCCCGGCGCGTGACGAGCAGCGTAGGCGCCCGGGAGATCGAGGCATCGATTTCGTGCACGACCAGCCGCTCGTGTGCGAACGACCTGGCGACCACATACCGGGGCAGCAGGGTGACGCCGACATCGGCGCCAACGCAGCCCAGAATGCCTTCGAGCGTTCCGAATTCAAGTCGCCGATAGGAGGGGCGTCCGAGCTGAACGAGCAACTGCTCGAGGCGCTGACGGTATGAGCAGCCCGTTCGGAACATGAGTGCGGTCAGCGGCGCTGCCTCATTGCGCAGGGCCGCAAGATGGGGCCATCGCCGCGACGTGACCAGCACCAGCTCTTCATCGAAGATCTTCTCGGCCTTCAGCCGGGGGTGATCGATCGGTCCCGCGACAAATGCGCCGTCTACCTCGTTGTCGATGACGCTCTGGATCAGCTCGGCCGTGGGCCCGGTGCGCACGACCAGCTCAACGGCCGGGTGGCGGGCGTTGAACTGGCCCAGCACTTCCGGCAGACGCACCGCAATGGTCGTCTCCATGGAGCCGATCACCAGCGGCCCCTTGGCCTGGCCGTCGTCGCGCGCGTTGGCGGCCGCTTCCTGCAGCAGTGCCACCGCGCGAGAGGCGTAAGGCAACAGGCGCATGCCAGCGCTGGTGAGGGCAACGCCGCGGCTGTGGCGTTCGAACAGCGGCAGGCCAACCTCGTCCTCGAGCGCCTTGATGCGGCTGGTGACGTTGGACTGGACCGTGTGAAGTTCCTTTGCGGCCTTGGTGATGCCCGCGCAGCGAGCCACTGCGGCAAAGGTTGTGAGATCTCCAACTTCCATATGCATCTCCAAATCAGATCGAAACGGCTGATGACTTCAATCAGCAAGCAGCTTCCGCAAGATGCGTACCTGCAAAAAACGAGGCGCGTCGAACAGGTTGGTGCAAATGCGCCCCACAGAGGGGCATCGTAGGCAGTTTTGGTGGCGCCGAGCCCATGGTTAGCCCTGAGTGCATACGGCATCGCGAGGCTGGAGACATTGCCCGGAAGAGCCTGGTAGCAATCTGTTCAACAGATTGGCGGCATCAAAATAAATCGTTTCCCAGGATTCGATCGGCTTCCTAGCATCCGGGCCTTCCACCACCCCATGTCGAGGAGTCCCATGCTCACCAACCGCTTCACCGAAAAGTTCGGCCTGCAATATCCGATCGCTCTTGCGCCCATGGACCCTGCCTCTGGCGGCGTGCTCGCTGCGGCGGTGTCGAATGCCGGCGCACTCGGCCTCCTGGGCGGCGGATACGGAAGCCACGAAGTCCTGGAGCGTGAGTTCGACCTGGCGGGCGACGCATCCATCGGCTGCGGCTTCATCACCTGGTCGATGGCGCGGGATGTGTCGCTGCTCGACAAGGCGCTGGCGCGCCGGCCGCGATGCCTGATGCTTTCGTTCTCCGATCCCGAGCCCTTCGCCGCAAAGGTGCATGCGGCGAAGATTCCACTGATCTGCCAGGTGCAGACGCTCGAGCACGTGCAGCGCGCGCTCGACGTCGGTGCGGCTGTCGTCGTGGCGCAGGGAACAGAGGCGGGGGGTCACGGCTTCGACCGGCAAACCACGATGACCTTCGTCCCCGAGGTCGCCGACTACCTTGCAGCGAAAGGGCCGGAAACAATCTTGCTCGCCGCCGGAGGTATCGCGGACGGTCGCGGCCTGGCGGCTGTATTGATGCTGGGTGCCGATGGAGTGTTGATGGGAACCCGCTTCTGGGCAACCCAGGAGGCCCTTATCCACGCCAATGCCAAGGCCCGCGTGACGCAGGCGCGCGGATCGCAGACGATTCGCACCTCGGTGTATGACATCGTGCGCGGAAAAGCCTGGCCGAAGGAATACACCGGCCGCCTCATGCACAACGACTTCATTCATCGCTGGCATGGGAACGAAGAGGCGCTTCGACCTCTGCGCGAGTCGGAGCTGCGCGCCGTCGAATCGGCGCATGAGTCCGGCGACTACGACTGCGCGAATGTCACCGTGGGGCAGGCCATCGGCCTGATAGGCGACGTCCCGTCGGCGGCAGATGTCGTGCACCGGACCGCGCGGCAAGCGCGCGACATCATCCACAACGCGCAACGCCGCATCTGAGAGGCGTTGCAAATGCCACTCTTGAAGTTCGATCTCATTCAAGGCCGGGACGACGAGCAGTTGCTGGCGCTCCTCGACAGTGCCCACGCGGCAATGGTGCAAGCGTTCGAGGTGCCGCTTTCCGACCGCTATCAATGTGTCACGCAGCATCGACCGAATGAACTCGTGATCCACGACACGGGGCTGAATCTTCCGCGCTCGAACAACGTGGTGCTGCTGACCGTTGTCACCCGGCCCCGGCCCGACATGCAGAAAAGAGACTTCTACCGGCTCCTTGTTGCCAACCTGCAGAGGGACTGCGGCCTGCGTGCGGAAGACGTGGTGGTCAGCCTCGTCGAGAACAAGGACGCGGACTGGTCCTTCGGCCTTGGCGAGGCCCAGTTCCTGACGGGGGCGCTCTAGCTCGGGGCACTCGAGGCCGTCCGCCTTGGTGCAGGCAATGCACCTTCATCTGGCATCTGGGCAACGGATCGGTCTCATCGAAATTAATCGTTTCTTCCACCTCGGGCGCATCGATATGGTTGCGCCCGGATCGAATCAACTTGACGGAGATTTTCATGCGTCGCGACCTCAACGATGGAGGCGGCGAATCGCTGGGCTTTGGCCTGGCGCTCACCGCCGTGCAGGTTCTTGTCTACTTTGCGTTTGTGCTGGTGTGCTGCTTCAACGCGAGAGGAATGGCGTTCACGGTGCCCGTGCTCGACATTCCCTTCGCATTCGCCTTCGGTCTTCTTGTGATCCTGTGCGGGATCGTGCTGACCGTCATCTACGTTGTTCGAACCAACCGGATGGATGGCTGACATGAAGAAATTGATTGCTGCGCTAGCAGCTTCGGCTTCGGTGACCCACGCGTTCGCCGCGGGCGGGAGCATCGGCTCTCCCTCCGCAACCTCTGTGTTGCTTTTTCTCGCAGTGATTTCGGTCACGCTTGCCATCACATGGTGGGCCGCGCGACGCACCTCATCGACCAGCGACTTCTACGCGGCGGGAGGACGCATCTCCGGGTTTCAGAACGGACTGGCGATCACCGGCGATGCCTTGTCTGCCGGCGCCTTTCTCGGCTTGACCGCGCTGGTCTTCTCGAGCGGGTTCGACGGCCTGATCTATGCCATCGGCTACACGACGGGTTTGCCGATCGTTGTGTTCCTGATGGCGGGAAAGCTGCGCCAGTTGGGAAAATTCACCTTCACCGATGTCGTTTGTTCAAGGCTCAGCGGCAGCGCCATACGGGTGTTTTCCGCTTGCGCCTCGCTGATCATTGTGGCGTTCTACCTCATCGCCCAGATGGTTGGCGCCGGGCAGTTGATTCAATTGCTCTTCGGCATTGATTACACCCTCGCCATCGTGCTGGTCGGTGTGTTGATGGTGCTGTACGTCGTCTTTGGTGGAATGATGGCCACGACATGGGTCCAGATCATCAAGGCCGTGCTGATGCTGGGCGTTGGAGCGGCAATCACGTTCCTGGTGTGGCAGCAGTTTGGCTTCAGCATGGGCGCGTTGCTTCGCAAGGCGGTCGAGGTGCACCCAGGAAAGGACGCCATCCTCTCGCCGACAGCTTTTGCCAAGGATCCGCTGTCGGGGCTTTCACTCGGTATTGCACTGATGCTTGGTACCGCGGGCCTGCCGCATGTGCTCATGCGCTTTTTTACCGTGCCCGATGCCAAGGCTGCACGCACGTCGGTTCTCTGGGCAACCATCTTCATGAACTGCTTCTACGCCATGATTTTCATCATCGGCTTCGGCGCACTTGCCTTGCTTCGCATGCATCCGGAATACATGGACGCGAAAGGCTTGCTGATCGGCGGCAGCAATACGGCTGCACTGCATCTGTCTCATATCCTTGGCGGCGAAATCATGTTCGGGCTGGTTTCCGCCGTCGCGTTTGCCACCATCCTGGCGGTTGTTGCCGGCCTGACCCTGTCTGGCGCTTCGGCAATCAGCCACGACATCTATGGCGCACTGTTTCGGCACAAGACGGCCGATGCCCGCGATGAAATCCGGATCGTTCGTTTGGCCACGATTGCGCTCGGTGTCTTTGCGATTGCGCTCGGCATTGCATTCAAGGGGCAGAACGTCGCCTACATGATCAGCCTGGCGTTCTCGATCGCCTGCTCGTCGACATTTCCGGTGCTGGTTCTTGCGATCTACTGGAATCGCCTGACAGCCACCGGTGCGGTGGTAGGGGGAAGCGTGGGGCTGCTGTCTTCGCTGCTGCTTACAGTGCTTGGCCCGGCGATCTGGGTCAAGGTGCTTGGGCACGCAAGCCCCGTGTTCCCGATAGATCCGCCGGCCTTGGTGACTGTTCCTCTTGCCTTTTTGGCCTGCGTGATGGTCAGCCGTTACTGGGCACCGGCGGAGCCGACCCAAGGGGAGGACCTGCGGCGCTCACCCGGTCATCGCGGGAAAGCGCAACTCGAACCGCATCAAGCCGGGCATAGGGCATGAGGCGGACACTTCGCCGCCGTGCAATGCCATGATCGCCTTGACGATCGCGAGCCCGAGGCCGTTGGATTCGGTGTGCCTGCGTGCTGCGTCGCCTCGGTAGAAGCGGTCGAACAGACGTCCGAGCTGTTCGGGCGGGACCGGCACGCCTTCGTTCTCGACAGCTATCGTCGCCGTGCCGCCGTCGTGCACACCGATCAGCCGCACGATCGTCCCCGGTGTGCCGTGGCGCACTGCATTCACGACGAGATTGTTGATCGCGCGCCGGCACAGCGCTGCATTGACGAAGGCCATACCGCTGGCTTGCACTTCGAAGCGAAGCCCGTTCTCATCGGCCGGGCCCTCGAAGTACTCGGCGATCTTCTCAAGTTCGGCATGCAGCGCAATCGGAGTTCGCTCGATCGTCAGCGATGCATGGTCGGCTTGCGCGAGGAACAGGATGTTCTCCGCAATCTGGCGTAACCGGTTCAGCTCTTCGAGGTTCGATTCAAGAAGCTGCTGGTACTCATCGGCGCTGCGAGCCCGTTGCAGCGCGACTTGCGTCTGTCCGATCAGCGCGCCGACGGGAGTGCGGATTTCGTGCGCGAGATCGGCAGAGAATTGTGAAAGGCGCTCATAGCCGATGGCAATGCGGTCAAGCATGGCGTTGAACGCGACCACCATATGCTGCACTTCGAGCGGCGCGTCATGCTCTGGCAGGCGTATGGCGAGATTGATCGGGTTGATCAACGCCGCCTTCCCGGCAACCCGGCGCAGCGGCCTCAGGCCGTGCCGCAGCACCAGATACGCAAGAATGGTCGAAGCGAGCATCGCGATGATGGCGCTGAGGATTACGCGATCTCGATTGGCGCGAATCATCTTCACCTCGGTGGTCAGCGGGTGGCCGGCCACCACCTCCACCATATCGCCATTGCGGCCTGAACGCGCGAGCGCCGCAACCCAATGCATCGGCACGCCATCCGCCATCGGCATGTTCAGTACGTTCCCGATCGCCAGATCGCGGTCGGCCGAGACTGCGACGAGCGAGCCGGGCACGGGAAAACGGCGGGGGTTGACGTCGATGAAAGGCGCTTCGCCGGGGCGACGCAGCAGCAGCACATCGCTCTCGGCACCGAGCATGGCCGTGAACAGAGAAGGTCGCTCGTGCAGGTCGGAGATCGTCTGCACGTTGCCTACCAGGCGGCGGAAGTGCTCGACGCGTCCGATCAGCCGCGTGTCCATTTGCTCGGTGATCGCCGACCTCGCGGAATAAAAAAAGTAGGCGCCGAGCATGCCGGTGACCGTGCAAGCGATCAGAGCAAGCAGCAACGTGGCTCGCACCGCCAGCGATCGCGGCAGCCACCTCATGGCGCGTCGCCGAACGAATAGCCGATGCTGCGCACCGTGTGGATCAGCTTTTTCTCGAACGGCTGATCGATCTTCGCGCGAAGGCGCTTGATTGCGACGTCCACGACATTGGTGTCGCTGTCGAAGTTCATGTCCCACACTTCTGACGCGATCAGCGTGCGCGAGAGCGCCTCGCTCTGCCGCTTGATCAGCAGTTGCAGCAGAAGGAACTCCTTGTTCGTCAGCGCGATCTCCTTGCCTTCGCGCGTGACCTTGCGGCGCAGGACGTCAACCTTCAGGTCGGCGAACTCGTAGAACTCGGCTTCGCGCACGATGCCCCGACGCAGCAGCGTGCGAATGCGCAGCACCAGTTCGGTGAACGAGAAGGGCTTGACGAGATAGTCGTCGGCGCCGAGTTCAAGGCCGCGGATGCGGTCGTCCAGGCGGTCGCGCGCGGTGAGAAAGAGCACAGGCAGGTCCCGCTTGTCGCGCAAGACCTGCATGATCTGCCAGCCGTCGATGCCGGGCAGCATCACGTCAAGTACGACGAGGTCATAGGCGTGTTCAAGCGCCATGTGCAGCCCATCCGTTCCGGTGCGCGCAAGGTCGACGGCGTAGCCGCTTTCCTTCAGGCCCTTTTTGAGGTAGTCGCCCGTCTTCGGGTCGTCTTCGATGACAAGGATGCTCATTGGAGTGTGTCCACCATTCTCTCTCGCAGCGCGGCGCCGATTCATGACTTTTTTGTCATCCAAATGCCATGCCCCTGAGCTCGGGCGATCCCTAGAGTGGCTTGTCTTCACTTACTACGGCCATCCATGAACACCAGACTCGGAAAACTTTTTCGGACCTTCGCCCTCCCGGCATTGATGACGGCCGGCCTGCTTGGCGCCAGCTACTCCGCGCTCGCGCAGACCCCGCCCCCGGTTGGTGTGCGCGGCGCGATCACCGCCGTCAGCGACGATTCGATCAAAGTCCGTACCAACCGCGGCGAAGACCTGACGGTCAAGATCAACAGCAGCACTCAGGTTCGCGCGGTCACGCTCGCCAAGTTGACCGACATCAAACCCGGCAGCTACATCGGAACGGCGGCGACTCCGCTGCCCGACGGTTCTTTGAAAGCGCTTGAAGTGCATGTGTTCCCGCCCGCGATGGCGGGCACCGGTGATGGTCACCGTGCCTGGGATCTAGCACCCAAGAGCACCATGACCAACGGCACGGTCGGGGACCTCGTCGCGGCCAACGGCCGGACCCTGACTCTCAAGTACAAGGGCGGCGAGAAGAAGATCGTCGTGCCGGACGACGTGCCGATCGTCAACCTCGAACCTGGCGATCGCTCATTGCTCACGGTGGGTACCAAGGTCGTGTTGTTTGCGAAGAAGGAAGCTGATTCAAGCCTGTCTGCAAGCTTCATCTCCGCGGGCAAGGACGGCGTGACGCCGCCGATGTGACGATGAAGAGCAAGATGATTCATCCGCTGGCGGTGCGCGCCGCCCATTGGGTCAATGCGTTCGCCATGACCTGCATGCTGATGAGCGGTTGGACGATCTACAACGCGTCGCCGATCCTGCCCTTCCAATTCCCGGCCTGGATGACGCTTGGGGGTTGGCTCGGTGGCGCCATTGCGTGGCACCTTGCGGCCATGTGGCTGCTCGTCGCGAACGGCCTGCTGTACTTGCTCTACGGCATTGCCAGCGGTCATTTTCGTCGGGAGTTTTTCCCGATTCGCGCCAGCGAGTTGCTGCGCGACACAGGACGTGCGCTGGCGTTACGGCTCCCGCACGAAGCCGGCCGCTACAACGCGGTGCAGCGCTTCGCCTATGTCATCGTGCTGCTGCTTGGCGTGCTCGTCGTCGCATCGGGGGTGGCAATCTGGAAGCCTGTTCAGCTGGCATGGCTGGCCGGCCTTTTTGGTGGCTTTGATTTCGCGCGCAAGGTGCATTTCGCGGCAATGGCTGGCATCGTCGGCTTCATCGCGATCCATCTGCTGCTCGTCCTTCTCGTTCCGCGCACGCTGCTGCCGATGGTTATCGGACGTGCGCGGGCCTCTCACAGTACCGCACCATGATCAAACTCTCTGACCACAAGAAGCAGATCGCGAACCTCGAGCGGCGGCTTTTCTTGCGCTCGTCGCTGTCGATTGGCGCGCTCTCGATGCTGTCCGGCTGCAACCTGCAGGACAACGACCAGGTCGACAAGGCCCTGTGGGCGCTGTCGCGCTGGAACGACCGCGTGCAGGCCCGACTCTTCAGCGGCAGCCGCCTCGCGCCGACCTATGCGCCGAACCAGGTCACGATGCCGTTCCCGTTCAACGCGTTCTACCCAGAGTTCGATGCGCCCCAGGTCGACTTGTCGAACTGGCGGCTTGAAGTCTCCGGACTTGTCACTGACAAGACGGCTTGGACCGTAGAGCGCCTGCGTAGCTTGCCGCAAGCGCGGCAGATCACGCGCCATATTTGCATCGAGGGCTGGAGCGCCATCGGCGACTGGGGCGGCGTGCCGCTCAAGACATTCCTGCAGCGCATCGGCGCGGACACGACGGCGCGCTTCGTCGGCTTCAAATGCACCGACCGCTATCACTCGAGCCTCGACATGGCCAGCGCGCTGCACCCGCAAACGTTGCTTGCCCTTGACTTCGGGGACGAAGCGCTGCCGACGGCCAACGGTTTTCCCCTGCGGCTGAGTGTTCCGACCAAGCTCGGATTCAAGAGCGCGAAGCACGTCGCTGCGATCTTCGTGACCAACACGAATCCGGGGGGTTATTGGGAAGATCAGGGATACAACTGGTTCAGCGGAATCTGACATCGGCAGCTGGTGACCGGCGATGCTGCTCCGCCGGTACAAGTTACGCGGTGCCCGGAGATCTTTCGAGAGGTTTTCAGAATCTCTTCATTGGCGTTTTTGAACACAAAGCCAGTGCTGATCGTCTATAACGGCTGCAGTCCAGCGCCCTCAACAACCGTCTCGAACCATGAAAAATCCTCTGTTCGCAGGTCTTCTCTTTGCGCTTGCCGCTATCTTGCCGCTCGCCGCGGCAGCACAGGTCCCGGTTCAGCCGGCCGCCGACCAGGAGGCGCTTCTTGCGAGCGCCGATCCGATGCTGCGGGCCAATAAGCGGCTGGTCTATGACTTCTGGCGCGAGGTCTTCGAGGCGGGCCAGGTGGCGCAGGCGGACAAGTACGTTGCCGAGTCCTACATCCAACACAACCCCAACGTGCCCACCGGCCGTGCGGCCATGGTGGGATTCGTCTCGCGACGGACCCCGACGCCTCTGCCGGTAGAAGCCCGCATCAAGGCGCCGCTGGTCTCGATCGTCGCCGAGCGCGACCTCGTGATCCTGAGCTTCGTGCGCGAGTACCCCGAGCCGCAGGACGCAACGCGCAAATACACGACCACCTGGTTCGACATGTTCCGCCTTGAAAACGGCAAGATCGTCGAACACTGGGACGGTGCCGTGAAGCCTGTGAAGCCCTGATCGCGAAAGCCGACGGACCGATGTGCGCAGGCGCTTTCTCTGCGCACACCTTCTCAGGGCCTTGATCGGCAGGCCTCCTCAGTTGGTTCCGCCAGCCCTTCGCATCAATGCCCCCAATTCCTCGTGCCCGCGCGCCTCGAGCGTGTCTGCGGCGCCGAGCCGGTCGCGCGCTTCCTTGTTCTGGCTGAGCTTGGACTTGCCCACCAGCGAGGTGATGGCAATCTCGATGCCCACGATGCTGCGCACCATGCTGTCGATGTATCCGGGTGCGGAGTCGCCCATCTTCCAGGGACTGGGTTCGTCCGCCTCGTGGCGCCGCGTCAGGCGCGCGATGATGCGGCGCGCGAAGCGCTCGTCGTCATGCACGGTGAGTACGCCGTGCGCGTGCACCACTTCGTAGTTCCAGGTCGGCACCTGGCGGTGCGCCTCGTGCTTGGACGGGTACCAGCTGGGTGAGATGTAGGCCTGGGCGCCGCCGAAGACGACCATCACGGGAGTTCCCGTGGGGCAGCGCTGCCACAGCGGGTTGGCGCGAGCGACATGCGCCGACAGCAAGCCATAGGTTCCGGCCTCGGGATCGAACTCGAAGGGGAGGTGATCGGCATCCAGGCCGGTGCTCCCATGCGTGACCAACGCGCCCAGCGGATGCTCGCGGATGATGCGCTGGAGTTCCTCTGGTCTTGATTCGGCAAAGTGCGGGGGGATGTACATCGGGGCAGGGTGGAAGTGGTGTGGGCAGGCAGAACTGTCGCGTGAAACCGGCACAATGAGAAGGTCCAGTTCCGCTCCTTTTGCATGGACCAGTTTCATATGCCGCCAAGCCCAGGTGCCCGTGCAAGAAGAGCCGGCCGCCACATCTACGATCTCCTGCGTTCGCAGATCGCCGACGGCACGCTCTCCGCCGGCGCACAGGTGCCGTCCACGCGTGCCTTGGCGGCCGACCTGGGGGTGTCGCGCACCACGGTCACCGCCGCCTACGAGCAGCTCGCAGCCGAGGGCTTCCTTGCCACGTCTGTCGGTCGCGTCGCCCGCGTTGCAAGTCCGCTGGCTGCGCCCGCATCGCCCGACGCGCAGCCGAAACGGCAAAGCACGAGTGCGCCGACCCTTTCGGACTTTGGCCGTCGCGTGTCGGCAGCCGACATGCCCGGGCTTGCGCCTGCAGAACCTTGCCGCATCGATTTTCTCTATGGCGCGGTGGCGACGCGCGATTTTCCGGCGCTCGCCTGGCGGCGTGCCTACCAGGCCGAACTGCTGCGCCACCAACGCAGGCTCTCCTACGCTGCGCCCGAAGGCGAGGCATCGCTGAGACGCTCGCTGCAGGGCTACCTCCGGCGCGCGCGGGGCCTGGCCTGCGATGCAGAGCAGATTCTTGTAGTGCATGGCTCACAGCAGGCCATCGACCTTTGTGCGCGCTTGCTGCTGAATGCCGGCGACGCTTTCGTGTTCGAGGAGCCCGGCTACCTGATGGCGCGCCGGTGCTTCGAGGCCACGGGCGCCGAGGCCTTGGCAATACCGGTGGACGCCCAGGGCCTGAACACCGCCATGCTGCCGACCGACGACCGCACCCGCCTGGCCTACGTGACGCCCTCGCACCAGTTTCCGCTGGGCGGCGTGCTGCCCATCGGCCGGCGCCTGGAGCTGCTCCGTTGGGCACGAACGCACCGCGCCTGGGTGATCGAGGACGACTACGACGGGGAGTTTCGCTACGGCCAGCGTCCGATCGACGCGCTGCAGTCCATAGACACCGATGGCCGCGCGATCTACATAGGAACCTTCTCCAAGGCGCTGTCGCCGCAGCTCCGGCTGGGCTACCTGGTGCTGCCGCCCGAACTGGTGCCGGTGTTCAGGCAGGCCAAGCGGCTGGCCGACCGCCACGCGCCCGTGCTGGAGCAGCGTGTGCTGGCGTCGCTGATCGACAGCGGTGCCTACGAGCGCCACGTGCGGCGCACGCGCCGTGCGCACGAGCGCCGCCGGGCGGCACTGCTCGATGCCATGGCACGCCACCTGCTTTCCAGCGCCACGGTCATCGGCGCCGCGGCCGGGTTGCATGTGGTGCTCTGGCTGCCGTTCCTGCGGCCGCAGGACGAGCCCTCACTGGTGGCGGCAGTGCGCGCCAAGGGCGTGGGGGTCTACGCGGTGTCGCCGTTGTTTGCGGGGCCGCCGCTGCGCGCGCAACCGCGACCGGCCGGACTGATCCTGGGTTACGCCAGCCTGTCGGTCGAGGAGATCGATCAAGGGATGCGTGTTCTGGCTGAGGTGATCGCCGAGCGGGTGTGAGGCCGCTCGGCTGATTGCAGCGCCTTCACTCAGGAGGTCTTGCCCGAAGGCTGGGCGGCCACCGGAGTGTCCGAGGTCTCGCTCCAGCCGCCCCCCAGCGTCTTGTAGAACGTCACGAGGTTGGTCAGGCGCGACAGGCGAGTACCGATCAGGTTCTGCTGGGCGGTGTAGAGCGAGCGCTGCGAATCGAGCACGCTCAGATAGCTGTCCACGCCGCGCTGAAAGCGCGCCTGCGACAGCCGGTAGCTGTCCGATGTGGCATTCACCAGCGACTCTTGCGCGTCGAGCTGGCGCCCGAGTGTGCCGCGTTGCGCCAGGGCATCCGAAACCTCGCGGAATGCCGTCTGGATGGCCTTCTCGTACTGTGCCACCGAGATGTCGCGGCTCACCGTGGCGATCTTGAGGTTGGCGCGGTTGGCTCCGCCGTCGAAGATCGGCAGCGTGACTTGCGGCGCAAAGCTCCAGCTACCCGAGCCGCCCTTGAATAGGCCGGAGAGCTCGCCGCTCGATGTGCCGGCCGATGCGGTGAGGCTGATGCGCGGATAGAAGGCCGCACGCGCCGCCCCGATGTAGGCATTGGCGGCCTTGAGGTCGCGTTCGGCCTGCAGGATGTCGGGGCGGCGCTGCAGCAGTTCCGAGGGCAGCCCGGGCGGTATGGCGGCCAGCGGGCTGGCCGCTGCTTCCGTCGTGTCGGGCAGGGCTTTCGGGAGCAGGTCTTCCGGCACCTCGGCGCCCACGAGCAGCGTCAGCGCATTGCGGTCTTGCGCCACCTGCGCGGTGTAGCGCTCGACATCCACGCGCGCGGCGTCGACGCTGGTCTGCGCCTGGCTCAGCGTGAGCGCCGACGCCGCGCCCAGCTCGAAGCTGCGCTGGTTGAGGCGGTACGAATCGCTTTGGCTCTGGAGCGTGTCGTGCGCAAGCTTCAGCCGGTCCAGGTCGGCGGCCAGCGTGAGATAGCTGGTCGCCACCTCGGCCACGAGCGCGATCTGCGTGCTGCGCCGCGCCTCGGCCGTAGAAAGAAACTGCTGCAGCGCCTGCGCGCTCAGGCTTCGCACGCGGCCGAACAGGTCGATCTCGTAGGAGCTGAATCCGAGCGACGCGCTGTATTGGTGAGCCGTGAGCGCTGCGCCGGTGGACGACAGGTCGGCCGGGGTGCGGCTGCCGCTGCCGCCCGCGCTGGCGTTGACGGTCGGAAAAAGCGCCGCGTCCTGCACCCGATACTGGGCCCGGGCCTTCTCGATGTTCAGCACCGCCACGCGCAAGTCGCGGTTGTTGGCAAGGCTCATCTCGATCACGCGCTGCAGCGAGCGATCGGTGAACACGTCTCGCCAGCCCAGGTCGGCGACGGGCGTGGGTGCCGGCTCGCCGCTCGCATCGCCGGCGAACTTGCCGGGCACCGGGGCCGCCGGCTGCTGGTAGGCGGGCATCAGGCTGCAGCCGGCCATCAGGGCAGCCAGTGCGAGCGGGGTGAAGCGAAGGAGTTTCATTGCGGACATTTCAGGATGCGGCCGCGGCCGGTTGCACGGGCAGGGCGGCCGGAGCGGCACCGCCCTTGAACAGGCTGCGCACCACCACGAAGAAAAGAGGCACGAAGAAGATCGCGAGGACGGTGCCGGACAGCATGCCGCCGATCACGGCGGTGCCCAGCGCATGCTGCGCGCCGGCTCCGGCGCCGCTTCCCAGCACCAGCGGCAGCACGCCGAGGATGAAGGCCAGCGAGGTCATGAGAATGGGGCGCAAGCGAAGCCGCGCCGCTTCCAGTGCCGACTCGACCAGCCCCTTGCCCTGTGCGTGCAGGTCCTTCGCAAACTCGACGATCAGGATGGCGTTCTTCGATGCAAGGCCGATCGTGGTGAGCAGGCCCACCTGGAAATAGACGTCGTTCATCTTCCACGTCAGGATCGCGCCGACCAGCGCCCCCAGCACGCCGAGCGGCACCACCATGATCACGGAGAACGGAATCGCCCAGCTCTCGTAGAGCGCCGCCAGGCAGAGGAACACGATCAGGATGGACAGCGCGTACAAGAGGCCGGTCTGGCCGCTCGAGGCCTTCTCCTGGCGCGACAGGCCGGTCCATTCGTAGCCGATGCCCGCGGGCAGCTTGGCCACCGCCTCTTCGACGATGGCCAGCGCCTCGCCGCTGGAGGCACTGCCCGGCATGGCCATGCCCAGGATCTCGACTGAGGGAACCCCGTTGTAGCGCTCCAGGCGCGGCGAGCCCGAGCTCCAGCCCGCTTTGGCGAACGAGGTGAAGGGCACCATGGTTCCGGCGCTGTTGCGCACGTACCAGCGGTCGATGTCCTCGGGCAGCATGCGGTACTGCGCATCGGCCTGCAGCATCACCTTCTTCACGCGGCCTTTGTCGATGAAGTCGTTGACGTAGCTGCTGCCCCATGCGGCCGAGAAGGTGTCGTTGATGTCGGCCATCGAAAGACCCTGGGCCTGCGCCTTGTGCGGATCGATCTCGAGCCTGAATTCAGGCGTGTCCTCCATCCCGTTGGGACGCACGGCCACCAGCCGCTTGTCGTTGCCCAGCGTGGCGAGCAACTGGTTGCGTGCCTGCATCAGGGCTTCGTGCCCCAGGTTGGCACGGTCCTGCAGCATCAGGTCGAAGCCGGTCGCGTTGCCGAGCTCCGCCACGGCCGGCGGCGCAAAGGCAAACACCTTGGCATCGCGGATGGTGTTGAAGAAGGCGCCGGCCTTTGCCGCCACGCCCGTCACGCTCAGTGCTTCGCCCTTGCGCTCGTCCCAGGGCTTGAGCTTGATGAAGGCGAAACCGGTGTTCTGCCCACTGCCCGCAAAGCTGAAGCCCGCCACCGTGAAGATGCCCGAGACTGCATCCTTCTGGTCGACCAGGAAGTGCTGCTCCACCTGGCGGATGACTTCTTCCGTGCGCGCATTGGTCGCGCCCGGCGGCAGTTGCACCAGCCCGAACATCGTGCCCTGGTCCTCGTCCGGCAAAAAGCCCACCGGCAGCTTCATGAAGCCGAAAACCACCGCCGCCAGCAAGACCGCGTACAGCACCATGTAGCGCCAGCCCTTGCCCATCATGTGCCGCACGATGCCCTGGTAGCGGCCGTTTCCGCGGTCAAAGCTGCGATTGAACCAGCCGAAGAAGCCGGTGCTCGCCATGGCATGGCCCTTGGGCACCGGCTTGAGCAGCGTGGCGCACAAGGCCGGCGTGAGCACCAGCGCCACCAGCACCGACAGCGTCATCGCCGAGACGATGGTGATCGAGAACTGGCGGTAGATCACGCCCGTGGAGCCGCCGAAGAAAGCCATCGGCACGAACACCGCCGCCAGCACCAGGGCCACGCCGACCAGCGCGCCGGTGATCTGGCCCATCGACTTTCGCGTCGCCTCCTTCGGCGAGAGGCCTTCCTCCGTCATCACGCGCTCGACGTTCTCGACCACCACGATGGCATCGTCGACCAGCAGGCCGATGGCCAGCACCATCGCGAACATCGTCAGCGTGTTGATGGTGAAACCGAAGGCCGCCAGCACGCCGAAGGTGCCCAGCAGCACCACCGGCACCGCGATGGTCGGGATCAGCGTGGCGCGGAAGTTCTGGAGAAAGAGGTACATCACCAGGAACACCAGCACGATGGCTTCCACCAGCGTCTTGATCACTTCTTCGATGGAGATGCGCACGAACGGCGTGGTGTCGTAGGGCTTCTGCACCTTCATGCCCTGCGGAAAGAACTTCTCGAGTTCGGCCACGCGGGCGTCCACCGCCTTGACCGTGTCGAGCGCATTGGCGCCAGCCGCCAGCTTGATGGCCAAACCCGCGGCCGGCTTGCCGTTGTAGCGGCCGACCGTGTTGTACGACTCGCTGCCCAGCTCGATGCGGGCCACGTCGCGCAGGCGCACCTGTGCGCCATTGGTCTGCGTCCGCAGGAGGATGTCCTCGAACTCCTGCGCGGTCTTCAGGCGCGTTTGCGAGGTAATGGTCGCGTTGAGCTGCTGGCTGCCTGCCGCCGGCATGCCGCCGAGCTGGCCGGCCGACACCTGCGCGTTCTGCGCCTGGACCGCGGTCTTCACGTCCAGCGGCGTGAGACTGAAGTTGGCGAGCTTGTTCGGGTCGAGCCAGATGCGCATGGCGTACTGCGAACCGAAGAGGGTGGTGTCGCCCACGCCCTCCACACGGCTGATCGCGTCTTGCACGTTGGCGGCCACGTAGTCCGACAGGTCGGAGCCGTTCATGCTGCCGTCTTCCGAGGTGAAGGCCAGCACGTTCAGGAAGTTGGTGGCCGACTTCGTGACCGTGACGCCTTGCTGCTGTACCTCCTGCGGCAGCAGCGGCGTGGCCAGCGAGAGCTTGTTCTGCACCTGCACCTGCGCGGTGTCGGGATCGGTGCCGTTCTCGAAGGTAAGCGTGATGGTGACCGAGCCCGACGACTCGCTGGTCGAGGCCATGTAGCTCAGCCGGTCCAGCCCCTTCATCTTCTGTTCGATGATCTGGGTGACGGTGTCTTCCAGCGTCTTGGCGGAAGCGCCGGGGTAGTTGGCGGTGATTGCGACGGCGGGCGGCGCAATGCTCGGGTACTGCGCAATGGGCAGCGCGGCAATGGACATGACGCCGCCCAGCATCACGATGATGGCGAGAACCCACGCGAAGATGGGGCGGTCGATGAAGAAGCGTGCCATGGCGTTCTCTCGATCAGTTCGCCGCGCCGGCGGATGCCGACGGGGCGGCCTTCGCCGTTTCGGTGCCCGCCTTGGAGCCGGGGGTCCATTGCACCGTTTTCACCTCCACACCTGCCGCGGCGCGCTGCTGACCGTCGACCACCAGCTTGTCGCCGGCCGCGAGGCCGCTCTTCACCAGCCACTGGTCGCCAACGGCGCGTTCCGTCTCGAGCATGCGCCGCTGCAGCTTGTTCTGCGCGTCCACCACATAGGCTGTCGGCTTGCCGGTGCTGTCGCGCGACACCGCCTGCTGCGGCACCATGAGCGCCTGCTCCTTCACGCCTTCCTGCAGTACGGCGCGCACATACATGCCGGGCAGCAGGTCGGCAGCGGGGTTGGGAAACACGGCGCGCAGCGTGATGGCGCCGGTGTTCTGGTCCACCGTGACATCCGAGAACTCGAGCTTGCCTTCGATCGGATACGCACTGCCGTCTTCGAGCAGCAGCCGCACCCGTGCGGCATTGGCGCCGCTCTTTTGCAGATCGCCGCGCGCCATTGCTTGCTTGAGCTGGAGCACCGCCGCGCTGGGCTGCGTGAGGTCGACGTAGATCGGGTCGAGCTGCTGGATGGTGGCCAGTGCGGTCGACTGGCTCGCCGTGACCAGCGCGCCGGGCGTGACGCTCGACTTGCCGATGCGGCCGGAGATCGGTGCGTCGATGCGTGCATAGGCGAGGTTGATGCGGCTCGTTTCCACATTGGCCTTGGCCGCGGCAACGTCGGCCTCGCCTTGCTGCAGCGAGGCAGCCGCGTCGTCGTAGTCCTGCTGGCTCACCGCCTTGATGGCAACCAGTTCCTTGTAGCGCTCGGCCTTGAGACGCGTGGTGCCGAGGCTGGCCTGCGCCTTGGCGAGCGCGGCAACGTTGCTGTCGTAGGTGGCCTTGTACGTGGCGGGGTCGATCTGGTAGAGCGCCTCTCCGGCCTTCACGTCGCTTCCTTCGCGGAACTTGCGGGCTTTCACGATGCCGCCGACCTGCGGGCGCACGTCGGCGATGAGATAGGGCACGGTGCGCCCGGGTAGCTCCGTTGTGATGGCCACGCGCTGCGGCTGCACCGTGACGATGCCCACCTCGGGCGTGCCCGGCGCCGGCGGCGGGCCGCCCGGCGGCTTGCCGCAAGCGACCAGCAGGAAAGTGGACACGATGGCCGCGGCAAAGGTCAGGCCATAGGTGAGAGGGGGGCGCATCGCGATTCTCCTGGGGAAGGGCCGGGCGCTATGGCCGGCCGTTGGTTGAACGAACATAAATAGACAGTGCTGTACTGAAATGTATTTTGACTTCGAGGGCCTTGTCAATCAATAATGATCACCTGTGTATAGAAATAAAGAGAGACGCGATGCGAGTCAAGACGGAAGCCAAGCGCGATGCCATCGTCCAGGTGGCATCGGAAGTCTTCAGGGAACTGGGGTTCGAGGGGGCCTCGATGGTGGAAATTGCCGCGCGCGTGGGCGGTTCGAGGGCAACGCTCTACGGGTACTTCAAGTCGAAGGAGGAACTGTTCGTTGCCGTGATCCACGCCTCGGCGAAGATCCACTTCGAGCCGATCTTCACGGCGCTGGCCGAGGAGGGCGACGAAGACCTGGAGCGCGTGCTGCAGCGTTTCGGCGAGAAGGTCCTGGCCGTGATGTGTTCGCAAGAAGTCATCCAGGCGCACCGGGCCGTGATTGCCGAATCGGGCCGCAGCGACATCGGGCGGCTTTTCTATGAAGGCGGCCCCAAGAAGGGCGTTGCCGAGCTGGCGGGTTTTCTCGAGCGGCAAATGCGCAAGGGCCGCCTGCGAAATGCCGACCCCATCACGGCCGCGAACCACCTGATGGCGCTGCTGGACTCGGAAACTGTCAAGCCCAGCCTGCTTGGTATTCAGGGGCCGTTCACCCGCCGCGAACTGAGAGAGGCAACACGCCGCGCGTTGCAGGTGTTCCTGGGCGGCTATGCATCTATCGGCAAGCCTGAAGGATGAGCGTGCATCGCGGCCCGCGGGGCATATAGCCCCCCGATCGAGCAATCCGGGTCTAGCGCAACCGGTCTAGCACAAGCTGTCTACGGCGAGCTGTCTACCGCGAGCAGCGTATATGAATCTTTCGAGTGCTCCGTAGGATGCAAATCCGCTTCGATCATGTTGCTCGAAGCTCAATTTGGAGCAAGGAAGCCATCATGTCCGAAGAAATCGGTGTCAATCCCAAGCACGGCCGTGCCGGCCGTCATCCCACCAAGGCCACTCTGGATGCGCTCGCAGGGCATGGCGATCCTGGCATGTTCGGCAGGATGTTCCCGCGGCTCGCGCCGCTCTCGGTTGCCGACGACAAGTTGCGAGCCCTCGCCGATGCAATGCTCGATGCCGGTCCGGCTGGTGGCGGAAACAACCCGCGAGTGCCGGCAGGGTTCACCTACCTGGGCCAGTTCGTCGATCACGACATCACGCTGGACCTGACCTCCATCGGAGACAAGCTGGAAGACCCGACTGCGGTGGAGAATTTCAGAACGCCCGCGCTGGACCTGGACTCGATCTATGGGCGCGGTCCGGACGGCAGTCCGCACCTCTATGCCCGCGGCCCCAACAACGGACCCAGCGCGAAGCTGCTGATCGGCAAGACCACGCTCGGCTTTCAACAGAACGCGGCCGACATACCCGGTGTGTTTCCCAACGACCTGCCGCGAAGCCCCGAAGGCCAGGCGTTGATCGGCGACCACCGCAACGATGAGAACCTGCTGGTCGCGCAGACCCACCTGGCCTTCATGAAGTTCCACAACAAGGTGGTCGATCTGCTGGCGGCCTCGCCGACGGCACCTGCGCCCGCCGAGCTCTTCTTCGAGGCCCGACGCGAGGTGACCTGGCACTATCAATGGCTCGTCCTGCACGACTTCGTGGAACGGCTTACCGAAGACGGCATCGTGGCTCGCATCCTCAACGAGGGCCGCCAGTTCTACCGATTCAAGAAGACGCCCTACATGCCGGTGGAGTTCTCAGGTGCGGCCTACCGGCTCGGGCACAGCATGGTCCGGGAGGTCTACAGCCACAACAGGGTCTTCACCCCGGGCGGGCTCGCGCCCGCTTCGCTGGGACTGCTGTTCGCGTTCTCCGGCCTCTCCGGCGGCATCGTGGGTGACCTGGCGCCCGATCCGCTCACCGCGCCAACGCCGATAAGCAAGCTTGCGAGCAACTGGATCATCGACTGGCGGCGCTTCTACGATTTCGGCAACAACCCGCCAGGGGTCACGCTCAATCAGGCGCGCAGCATCGATCCTTTCATCGTGAAGGCACTGCACACCTTGCCCGGCGGTGCCAGCCTCCCGTTCCTGAACCTGAAGCGGGGCGTGATGCTCGGACTGCCCTCTGGCCAGTCGGTGGCACGGGCGATGGAAGTGACCAATCCCCTGACAAGCGCCGAGATATCGTCCGGCACGGACGGCGCCGTGGCCAAGGCACAGGGACTGCATGAGGAGACGCCCTTGTGGTACTACATCCTCAAGGAAGCGTCGGTCAGAGAGGGCGGCGAGCGATTGGGACCTGTGGGCGCGCGCATCGTGGCGGAGGTCTTCATCGGATTGGTCCACGGCGATCATGAGTCCTATCTCTGGAAGAAGGGCCCCGCCTGGACGCCAACCCTTCCTTCGCGCACGCCCGGGACTTTTACGATGGTCGACCTGCTGCAGTTCGTAGGCGATGTGAGTCCCATCGACGGCGTGACTCAAGTCTGATTGACGTCTAGGCGACCCGGCGCGCGCTGTATGAAATCCACAAAAGCCCTCAGCGGCGCGGGAAGCAAGCGGCGGCCCGGGTAGTAGAGGAAGGGGCCGGAAAACCGCGGCCACCACGGCTCGAGAATCGGTTCGAGTGCACCGCTGTCGAGGTGCGGTCGCAGCCAGTCTTCGAACAGGTAGACCACGCCGGCACCGGCTAGCGCCGCATCGACCGAGAGATCTGCCGCTGCGCCGATCCGCACGGTCAACTGCCCGGTCACGTCGATGCGCAAGGTTTCGCCGTCGCGCTCGAACTCCCACGGCGGCGTCGACCCGCTGGCGAAACGCCCGCGCAAGCAGTTGTGGCCCAGCAGGTCGCGCGGATGTTCCGGCCGGCCATGGCGGTCGAGGTAGGAGGGGGCTGCCGCCACGGCAAAGCGCTGGAAGCGCGGGCCGATCGGCACGGCGACCATGTCCTGCTCGAGCCGCTCGTCATAGCGGATGCCGGCGTCGCAACCGGCGGCCAGCACGTCGACGAAGCCGTCTTCCGCAATCACTTCGAGAGAGATGTCCGGATAGGCGGCAAGGAAGCGCGGCACGATCGATGGCAGCACGAGCCGCGAGGCGCTGATCGGCACGTTCAGCTTGAGCGTGCCCGCGGGCCGGTCGCGAAAACCGTTCACCACGTCGAGCGCCGCCTCCACCTCGGTGAGCGCGGGCCTCAGCCGCTCGAGCAGGCGTTCTCCCGCCTCCGTCGGCCGCACGCTGCGGGTTGTGCGGTGGAGCAGGCGCACGCCGAGTTGAGCTTCCAGCCGGCGCACCGCCTCGCTCAAGGCCGATGCGCTGCCACCGCTCAGGCGCGCGCCGTCGCGAAAGCCCTTGGCGCCCGCCACTGCCACGAAGGCGTTGAGATCCTCGAGATCGACTTTCATTGTTCTGAATCCTGCACAGCCCGTGCCGATTATGGCGACTTATCAAACAGAGACGGGCTGCCTAGACTGGCTTCACGACTCCATCTACCTCTTCAACCTCAGGAAAAAACATCATGTCCAGCATGCAGACCCCCAGCACCTACACCCTCGGCGACCGCACAGTCCACCGGCTCGGCTACGGCGCCATGCAGCTCGCCGGCCCCGGCGTCTTCGGCCCGCCGAAAGATCGCGAGGCGGCCCTGGCCGTGCTGCGCAACGCGGTCACTAGCGGCGTCGATCACATCGACACCAGCGACTTCTACGGCCCGCACATCACCAACCAGCTCATCCGCGAGGCACTCGCGCCCTATGCGAAGGACCTCGTCATCGTCACCAAGATTGGAGCGCGGCGCTCCGACACGGGCGCCTGGCTGCCCGCGTTTTCGCCCGAGGAGCTGACGCAGGCGGTGCACGACAACCTGCGCAATCTCGGGCTGGACGTGCTGGACGTGGTGAACCTGCGCATCATGTTCGACGTGCACGGTCCGGCCGAAGGCTCGATCGAAGCGCCGCTCGCGGCATTGGCAGAGCTTCAGCGCCAAGGCCTTGTGCGCCACATCGGCCTGAGCAACGTGACGCCGGCACAGGTCGCGGAGGGGCGCAGCATCTGCCGCGTCGCCTGCGTGCAGAACCAGTACAACCTCGTGCATCGCAACGACGATGCGCTGATCGACGACCTGGCACGCGACGGCATTCCGTACGTTCCGTTTTTTCCGCTCGGCGGCTTTACGCCGCTGCAGTCTGCAGGGCTTTCGGACGTGGCACAGCGACTTGGCGCCACGCCGATGCAGGTGGCGCTGGCGTGGCTCCTGCGGCGCTCGCCCAACATCCTGCTGATTCCAGGCACCTCGTCAGTTGGGCACCTGCGTGAAAACCTGGCCGCCGGAAAGCTGGAATTGCCGGCCGATGCGATCGAAGCGCTGGACCGCGTGGCTGCTCCGGTTGTCGGGTGAGGGGTTGTTTGGGTTTACCCCTCAGAACCACCCGAAATAGCGGGCGCCAAGCGTGAGAGGAGCTCCCAGGAACACGAACAGGCCGATGATCTTGGTCATGAAGAAGAGCGGCTCGCCTCGCTTGACGCGGCTCCATTCGCCCTTCAGTACGGCCTGGGCCGTGGCAACAAGCGACGCTTCTTCCTTCTGGCAGGCCGCGAGGTCGATGGGACTGGTGTCCATGAGCTTCTCGAGCGCATTGACGTGGCCGATCAACTTCGCATTGTTTTCTTCTGATGGGTTCAGCCGAAGGAGGATGCTCGTTTTGGCGACAGTGATCCCCACGAAGTGATCCTTTGCCGCGTCGTAAAGCTCACTCCGTGCTGGGTAGCCAACTGCCGCAGCACCCCGGATCGCGTTGGCGTGCGCAATCAGCTGCGAGATCTCGGAGCGCAGCCCGTCGATCCATGCCTGACGGAACTCCGAAGTCTTCTGGTCCTTGCTGAACACAGACCCAAGAAAGCTCATGCCTCCAGCAATGGTGGCTGCAAGGACTGCGCCGACGGCTTGGGGTGAGAACTCGATTGGCATATGGCGAGTATGTTCGTTGGTTTGCAGAATTGTGCCCGCACGGCCGATTCGCGAAAGTGGTGCTTCAGTCAATTCCTGCGCGAGGCAATGACACCGTGTACCTGCGAGGCCGGAACCGGCCGCGCGAACAGATAACCCTGCGCCTCGTCGAAGCCTTCCTGCCGGATGGTCTGCAGCTGCGCTTCGGTTTCGACACCCTCCACAGTGGTGGCGATGCCAAGGCTCGTGCCGATGCCGGCCACAGCCCGGATGATTGCGAGCGACTTCCTGTCGGGCAGGTCGGCGATGAAGCTGCGGTCCACCTTGATCTTGTCGAACGGAAAGCTGCGCAGATAGCCCAGCGATGAGTACCCGGTCCCGAAATCGTCCATCGCGATCTTCACGCCCAGTTGCCGGATCTGCTGCAGGGTGCGCAGGTTCTGGTCGTCGCTGCCGAGCAGCACCGACTCGGTGATCTCGAGCTGCAGGCGCGAAGGGGAGAGCGCCGACGCATCGAGCGCGTTCCTGATCACCTCGACCAGGTTGCCGGCGCCGAACTGGACCGGCGAGAGGTTCACCGCCACACCGATGCCATCGGGCCAGGTGGCGGCCTCGCGGCAGGCCTCGCCCAGGACCCATTCGCCAAGTTCGACGATCAGCCCAGTCTCCTCCGCAATCGGAATGAAGTCGGCCGGCGAGATCATTCCCCGGTCGGGGTGGCGCCAACGCACCAGCGCTTCGAAGCTGGTGCAGCGGTTGGAGACAAGGCTCACGAGCGCCTGGAAGTGGACCTCGAACTCCCCGTGGGCGAGCGCCTCGCGCATCGAGAGCTTCAAGGCCTGGCGCGTCTGCAGGTGGACGTCCATGCTCCTGGCGTACCTCTGGAGGCTTCTACCGCCGGCGGCCTTCGCGCGGTGGAGTGCCACGGCGGAGGCACGCTTGATCTCGTCGACGGTACTGCCGTCTTCGGGCGCCACGGCGATGCCGACGCTGGCCCCAATGCTCACCTTGTTTCCCTCCAGGTCGAAGGGCCCGAGCAGGATGCCCATGAGGCGGCGTGCGATCTCGATTGCCGCGTCGGAATGCGGCAGCCCGAAGCAGCCGATCACAAACTCGTCCGCGCCGAGTCGCGCAAGCGTGTGCTGCTCATCACCGGCGAGGCCGAGACGCAGGCGTTGCGCGACCTTCTGCAACAGGACGTCGCCCGCGGGATGGCCGTAAGCATCGTTCACGGACTTGAAACCGTCGAGGTCCAGTGTCAGCACGGCCATCAAAGTCCCGGTGCCGGCCGCATCGTTCAAGTGCCGCTCCAGCGTCTCGCGGAATGCCAAACGGTTGGGGAGGCCGGTAAGAACGTCGTGGCGGGCCATGTGGGAGACCTGGCTCTGGGCCTGGACGCGCTCCTGCTCGGCCTTGCGGCGTGCGGTGGTGTCGCGGAAGAAGATCGACAGGCCCTCCTCGGTGGGCGAGGCATGGACCTCGAGCCACACCTGCGTCGCCGGTACGAATTCCTCGAACGACACGGCCTTGTTGCCCGCGGTCGCCTGCCGGAAGTAGTCGCCGAAGAGGCTTTCCACCTCGGCGGGGAAGAGGTCCCACAGCCTTGTGTTCATGGCCTCTTCGCCGAGCTGCAGGAACCGGCGGGCGTTCTCGTTCATGTACGTGATGCGCCATGCATCGTCGACAACCAGCACGCAGTCCATCGTGTTCTCGAGAACGGCGGAGAGCCGCGTCGCCGCACGTTCGGCCTGCTGCTGCGCTACGACGGCATCGTTGCGCGCCGCCTTGGCCTCGGTGATGTCGCGCCAGATGCTCACCATCCGGATCGGCACGCCCGATGCGTCCAGCACGGGTGCACCGATGACGTCGAGCCATCGGTGCACGCCCTGTGCGTCGATGGCGTCCACCTCCAGCCTGGATGTGCCGCCGGCGCGCACCACGTCGAACATGGCGCTGAGTTTGCGAAGCCGGCCTTCGGGAAAGATTGTCTCGAGCGCCTCGCGGTTTGCGAGTTCCGAGACATCGAGCCCGATCATCCACCGCGCCGCCTTGTTCATCAAAAGCGTATTGCCCTGCAGGTCGAGCATGCTGATGCAATCGGGGCTGCTGTCGAAGATGCTCCGAATGGAGGCCTCGCTCTCGCGCAGTGCGGACTCGGCCAGGCGTCGCTCGGTGACGTCGAGTATCGAGCCGGCATAGCCGAGAAGCCCGCCGTCAGGCGCGAGCCGGGGCGCGCCTGTGTCGATGACCCAGGCCCAGCTGCCGTCGGCCCGGCGCAGCCTGTACTCGAGCTGGACCGGAACCCTCTGCGCGGTTTTCGTCTTGAACAACCCCAGCACCGAGGCGCGGTCTTCGGGATGGATGGCGCGGCTCCAGCCCGAGCCCAGCGACTCGGTTTCGGTCTGGCCCGTTACCTCGAGCCATAGCCGGCTGTGGTAGGTCGCGTCGCCCTTCTGGTCTGTGAGCCACATCATCACGGGCACGCTGTCGGCGATGAGACGGAAGAGCGACTCGCTCTCGCGCAGCGCTTCGATCGCGATTCGATGCTGATGAACGTCCTCGAGCAGCCCGTACCAGCGCACGATGGCATGGTTCTCGTCGCGACGGGGGGCGGCCCGAGCCCTGAACCATCGATACCTTCCGTCTGCAGCGCTCAGCACCCTGTATTCGGCATCGAAGGGAACGCCTCGGGCCACCGAGTCGATCCATTGCGTTCTGACGCGTTCGAGATCGTCGGCGTGCAAGGCGCATTCCCAGCCCGAGCCCAGCGTCTTCTCGATGGAATTGCCGGTGAGCGTCGGCCAGCCCGGTCCAACCTCGGTGATTGCGCCGGTCGCATCGGCGGTCCAGGTGATCTGCGGGTGCAGTTCGACGAACGAGCGGTAGTGCGCTTCGCTGGCCCGCAGCACTCGCTCGGCCGTGCGCAGTTCGGTCACGTCGGAGATCACGACCACGAGCAGCTTGCCGCCGGAATCCGCGAGATCGACCGCTTGCTTGAGCGTGACCAGGGTCCTGGTCGATCCGTCCTCCGTGGTGATTTCTTCTTCGAAACTGCGGCTTTCTCCGCTCGCGAGAATCTGGAGATCGACCGCCCTGATTCGATCGGCCTCCATGCGCGGAAGGAAATCCCGGTCCGTCTTTCCGCGTGCGCGATCGAGCGACACGTTGAGCAGCTCGCAGGCCCGCCGATTGAGATGCACAAACCGCGAGGCCTCGTCCTTGACGATGACCGCTTGCCCGACCGCATCGAGGATCGCGGCCACCGGAACCCACGGATCCGGCAGATCGCCAGGCTGCTGTACTGCACGGGGCTGACCCATGTCGATGTCTCCTGTCTGGATGCTCACAGGCTTGCCATCGTAGCCCGTAGCGCGCGTCAGCCAAAGGTGCGAACTGAACGAGCGTTCGACCTACATCTCACCGCGGGCCTTCAACTTTCGGCTTAGTTGCCGATAACCAGATGTGGCCGGCCCTGGGACCCCAGCGCCCGGAGTCCCGCTCCCGACCGGACAGGCCCCTCATTTGCGAAAGAAAGAGTTCCATGCACTTGCGAGATATGAAAATCGGCGTCCGCCTCAGCGGAGGCTTTGCCGCCATCTTGTTGCTGATGATGCTGGTTTCCGGCGTCGCCCTGATCCGGCTGAATGCCGTGGCTCATTCGGCCCGCGTGATGGTCGACGAAGCGCTGGTCAAGGAGCGCGTTGCAAACCGGTGGGCCAACCTGCTCGGCCCGAGCATCGTTCACTCCTTCGGCATGGCCAAGGCCACCGACAGCGCGAATGAAGCCTATTTCAAGAAGAACCTGACCGAGGGGGTGGCGTCGATCAACCCGGTCCAGGAGGAGATGGGCAAGCTGCTCACCTCGCCGGAAGAGAAGAAGTCGTTCGACGAGGTGGTCGAGGCGCGCAAGAAGGTGTTGGCCCACCTGGCGACGATCAACAAGCTCAAGGCAGCCGGCGACAGCGAAGCGGCCGGCAAGCTGGCCGACACCGAATACCAGGCGGCGCTTCAGGTCTACGGCAAGGCCGTGCAGCAAATCGCAGAAAACCAGCGCGTGCAGATCGACGCGAAAGCCCGCGAAATCCAGCAGATTCATCGCAGCAGCCGCTGGGTCGTGATCTGCCTGTCCGCCGTTGCACTGCTGGCGGGTGCCTTGTGCGCGTGGCGGCTTACCGTGGGAATCGTGCGCCCGATGCGCGATGCGCTCGGACTGGCAGAGCGGGTGGCGGCAGGTGACCTGACGACCCGGATCGTCTCCAGCACGCGCGACGAGGTCGGCCAGTTGCTGGCGGCACTCAAGTCGATGAACGACAACCTTTCGAAGGTGGTCGGCGAGGTGCGCCAAGGCACCGACACGATTGCCACCGCGTCGGGCCAGATCGCGTCCGGCAACCAGGACTTGTCGTCGCGCACCGAGCAGCAGGCAAGTTCACTCCAGCAAACCGCCGCCTCCATGGAAGAGTTGACCTCTACCGTCAAGCAGAACGCGGACAACGCCCGCCAGGCCAACCAGCTCGCGGCCTCGGCGTCTGAAGTGGCGGTGCGCGGCGGCAGCGTCGTGAACGAGGTGGTCGACACGATGGGATCGATTAACTCATCCTCGCGCAAGATCGTGGACATCATCGCGGTGATCGATGGCATCGCGTTCCAGACCAACATCCTGGCGCTGAACGCCGCAGTGGAGGCGGCTCGCGCCGGCGAGCAGGGCAGGGGCTTCGCGGTGGTGGCGGCAGAGGTGCGCAACCTGGCGCAGCGTTCGGCCGCGGCGGCCAAGGAAGTCAAGGGCTTGATCGACGACTCCGTCGGCAAGGTCGAGGCCGGCAGCCAGAAGGTGGCAGAAGCGGGCCAGACGATGGATGAAATCGTCGCGAGCGTGCGCCGGGTGACCGACATCATGGGCGAGATCGCCGCCGCCAGCCAGGAGCAGACGACCGGCATCGAGCAGATCAACCAGGCCATCACACAAATGGACCAGGTCACCCAGCAGAACGCCGCCCTTGTGGAAGAAGCCGCGGCCGCAGCCGCCTCGCTGCAGGACCAGGCGGGCAACCTGTCTCAGTTGGTGGGTGTCTTCAGGTTGGACGAGGGGCGGCGAGAACTGGCGCCCGCCTGAGCTCCAGTTCTTTACAAACAACAATAACTGTATCTATTAACAGAAAGTGTTGCTTCTTGTATCCTTCGCGGCGATTTTGACTAGTGATAGCCGCAATGAACAGTTCTTTTCTCAGCCGCTGGAATGAAGCGCTGCAGGCATGGGTCGCCGTGCCTGAAATTTCCCGTGTCCATGGCAAGGCGAGAAGCGTGGCGCCGGGCCAACCCCTTGCCGCTGCTTCAGCCCCGGCACGCCGACGGTTTCGCTGGAGCGCCGTGATGAGCGTGGTCGCCGCGCTGGGCGCGGCGCCTGCCACGGCGCAAAACCTGTTGATCGGCACCGCGGGCGAGGCGGGGACGGCTGTCGGCATTGGCGGCAGCGGAGGCGCGGGTGGCATCGGCGGCGGCGGCGGCGGGGGCAGCGGAGGAGGCGGCGCCGGCGGCGGAGGGGGCGGGTACGGCGCCGGCGGCGGTGCGGCGGGCTTTGTGTACGGCTCCAACAGCGGCGGGGCCGGTGGCGCGGCCGCGGACGGAGCCGGCGCCAACGCCGGGTCTGATTCGGCCGGCCTGGGCGGCGCCGGAAACAACGGCGGCAGCGCGGGCGCCGATGGTGTGCAGGGCCCGACAGGTCCGTTCGACGCGAAGGTCGGCGGGAGCGCAGCCACTGGCGTGGCCACAGGCGCCCTGGACGGCGGCGTAAGCCGCGCAAGTTTCACGGCCGACGCCACGGTGAACGGTGCTCTCGGCATAGGCGGCGGAGGTGGCGGCGGCGGCGGCGCGAGCGGCACGGCCGCTGGTAGCGCCGGCACCAGCGGCGGCGCGGGTGAACTCACGATCGCAGCCGGGACCACCACCGTGACCGGTGCCGTCCTGGTGGGCGGATCGGGCGGTGGCGCAGGCGGTGGCAGCGGCAATGCCGCGGGCGGTAGCGGGGGCGCGGGCGGCGATGGCCGGCTGAACCTGAACGGCGGCACCCTGGTGGCGGGCAGCATCGTCGTGGGCGGCAGTGCCGGCGGGAACGGCTCTGCCGGCGCCGCGCCGGGCGGGCAGGGCGGGGCAGGCACGCTGACGTTCAGCGCTGGCGGCCTCAGCGTGGCCGGCGGCGTCACGGTGCGCGGCAGCGGGCTCGTCGAGTTCCAGCCGGCCGCAGGCAAGCAGCTTTCGGCCGGCTTCACCATCTCGGGCGAAGGCCGGGTCCTGCAATCGGGCGGCGGGACGACCGTGATGACCGGCGACAACACCTACACCGGCGGCACGACCATCAGCGCCGGGACGCTGCAGATCGGTGCGGGCGGCACCAGCGGCAGCATCGTGGGCAATGTCGTCAACGACGGCACGCTGGTGTTCAACCGTTCCGACGCATCGAGCTTCGGCGGAGTCATCAGCGGCAGCGGCAGCCTGCGCCAGGCCGGCAGCGGTACGCTCGAACTCACGGGCGTCAACACCTATGCGGGAGGCACCGCAATCAGCGGCGGCACTCTGCGCGTGGCCGGCGACGGCGCACTGGGCATTGCGACGGGTACGCTGAGCCTGAGTGGCGGCGGCATGCTCCAAAGCACGGGCGCCTTCACGAGCGTGCGCGACGTGACGCTCGAGGGCGCCGGGAGCATCGCCAGCGCGGGTGACCTGACCATGAGCGGCATCTTCACCGGCAGCGGGTCGCTCGCTGTGCAGGCGGGTGCGAGCGCCATCACGCTCACCAACGCGGCCAATGATTTCGGCGGCATCGTGAGCCTGGGCGGCGGCACCACGCAAATCAACGACAGCAACGCGCTCACGCTGGGCACGCTGGCCACCGGTGACCTCACCGTCACCAGCCACGGAAACCTCAACCTCGGACAGGGTTCCGCATCGTCCATCGATGCCCGCAGCAACGGCGGCCAGGTCGCGCAGTCGGGTGCGCTTTCCGTACTTGGCGCTTTTTCCGTGGACGCCGGGGCGGGCGATGTCGTACTCGACCGGGCGGACAACGACTTCAGGGGTGCCGTGTCGCTGCGCGGGTCGAGCATCTCCGTGGCCTCGAGCGGCGATCTCTCCGTGTCCACACTGGCCAATGGCACGCACGGGGCGGTCAGCCTCGTGGCCGGCGGCGTGCTGAGTCTTCCCGGAACAGCCATCGACACAGGTTCGGCCGGGCTTGCACTCGCGTCGAACGGCGGAGCGCTCGATGTTGCGAGCAGCCTTCGCGGCGGCAACGTTTCGCTGGCCGGGCGCGACGGCATCTCCCTGGCGGCCGATGTGAGCGCGGCGAATGTCCTGAACGTCTCGAGCAAGGCCAGCGTGTTGCAGACAGCGGGCGTTGTGACGGCGTCCACGCTGACCGGCAGCGTGGACGGCGACGCGACGCTGGGCGGTTCCAACCTGATCGGCGCCGTTGGCAACTTCAGCGTGGGCGGGGCGCTCAGCCTGCGCAACCAGCAGGGCCTGGCGGTCACGGGCAATGTCGCGGCCGGAAGCGTTGCGCTCGACGTGGCGCAAGGCGTGGTGGTCACCGGCTCCCTCGAAGCGACGGGCAAGGGCGCGTCGATTTCCCTCGCGGGCGGCACGCGCTTGCAGGTCGGCGATGGCGCCGCAAACGGCGTGCTGACGGGCAATGTCCACAACGAGGGCACGCTCGCGTTCAACCGTTCCGACGTCGTGAGCTTTGCGGGCGCGATCGACGGCAAGGGCGCGCTGGTGCAGCAGGGCACTGGCACGCTGGTGCTCACCGGTGCCAACAGCTACAGCGGGGGCACGGTGGTGAAGGCGGGCGTGCTGCAGGGCACGACCGACAGCCTCCAGGGCGACATCGCCAACGACGCGACGGTCACCTTCGACCAAGGCGCGGCCGGCAGCAAGGGCACCTACGCCGGCACCATGGCGGGCACCGGCAGCCTGCGCAAGATCGGGGATGGCGAACTCGAACTTGCGGCGGTCAACACCTACAGCGGCGGCACGCGAATCGACGGCGGCACGCTCTCCGCAAGCGTGACCGGTGCGCTGGGCAGCGGGCCGGTGTCGGTGGCAAGTGGCGCGGCGCTGCTCTTTCGCGGCGCGGCCGACATGGGGAGCGTGACGCTTGCCACCCAGGCCGGCGGCATGATCGATTTCACCGACAGCGTGACGGCGCCGAACGCCACCATCGTCAACCACGCGGGTGGCACCGTTCGGCTGAGCCAGCTCACGGCGAACGGAACGTCCATCGGCGCCATTTCGGGTCCGGGGGAGGTGCTGCTGGGTTCGAAGACGCTGACCACCGGAACACTCGACACCGACGCCGAGATCTCGGGCGTGGTCTCCGGCGTTGGCGGTTCGCTGGTGAAAAGAGGCGTCGGCACTCTCACCCTGTCGGGCGCCAACACCTACACGGGCGGCACGGCGCTGCACCAGGGCCGCCTGAACGTCGGCCACAACCAGGCGCTGGGCACCGGCGTGCTCGCGATGGACGACGACACCACGCTCGGCTTTGCGGCCGACGGCCTCTCCATTGCCAACCCCATTCTGCTGACCGGCAACAACGACCCGGTCATCGACACCGGCGCTTTCTCCGGCACCCTGGCGGGTGCCATCACGGGCGGCGGCTTCATCACCAAGGAGGGCACCGGCACGCTCACGCTGTCCGGCGCCAACACCTACACGGGCGCGACACAGGTGGCCCGGGGCACATTGAGAGCAGGTGCACCGAACACGCTGAGCGCGGTGTCGGCGCACAGCGTTGCGGCCGGCGCAACGCTGGATCTCGCCGGCTTCGACCAGGCCGTCGCGTCGCTCGCCAACAGCGGCACGATATCGCTGGCCGGCGGAACCCCCGGCGCCGTGCTGACGGTCACCGGCGGCTACGTTGGCCACAACGGTGTGCTGCGGCTTGGCACCGCGCTGAGCGCAGATGGCCCCTCCGACCGGCTGGTGCTCGACGGCGGTGCGGCCAGCGGCCGTACGCAGGTGCAGATCGTCGGTGTGGGCGGGCTCGGCGCGCTCACGAGCGGCAATGGCATCGAGGTGATCAGCGCCCGCAACGGCGCCACCACGACGGCCCAGACCACCAAGGATGCCTTCTCGCTGGCCGGCGGCCACGTCGATGCGGGCGCCTATGAATACCGCCTGTATGCGGCCGATGCCAACGGCGCCGGCGAAAACTGGTTTCTGCGTTCGAGCATCGCTTCTCCCGCGGGGCCCGGTGCGCCGGGCGTGCCTGCGACCGTGACCACCTATCGCGCGGAGGCATCGCTCTACGCCGCCCTGGCGGGCCAGCTGCGCCAGGGCAATCTTGCAATGCTCGGCGACCTGCGCAAGCGTGTGGGCGACGACGAAGGCGCGGAGGCCGACGCGACGACGCCGGACCATTCTCTTGGCCGCCGTGCCTGGGCGCGCGTGCTTTCCACCGACCTCGACATCCGGCAGGGCGGGGTGGTGTCGCCGACCAGCAAGGGCCGCCTCACAGGCTTTCAGGCCGGCACGGACCTGCTCTCGATGCGCCGCTGGCGTGCCGGAATCTACGTCGGCCAGTTGGACGGCGACGCGCGCGTGAACGGCTTTGCGAGCGGCATACCGGGCCTTGCAGTGGGCCGCAACGACCTGCGCAGCCAGTACGTGGGCGCCTATGGCACCTACACAGGCGAGAGCGGCTTCTACGCCGATGCGGTGGTGCAGTCGGGCCGGCACCGCTACACAGCCGAGCCGCTGCCGGGCGGCGGGGCGGGCGGCAAAGGCAACAGCCTGGTGGGGTCGGTCGAGGTGGGGCGGTCCTTCCCGGTGGGCGCCGGCGGCTGGCGCATCGAGCCGCAACTGCAGCTCGTTCATCAGCACATGGATCTGAGCAACGCGGCCATCACCGGCGCGGCGGTGCAGCCGCAGGCCGACAGCGGATGGCTGGCCCGAGCGGGCGTGCGAGTGAAGGGCGAGATCGGCACCGGTCTCGGCACCTTGCAGCCTTACGGCCGGTTCAACGTCTACAAGGCTCCCAGCGGCGCGGATGTTGCGCGTTTCGTCAATGGTGCGAGCCGGACCGATATCGCGGCACCGACCGGCGGCACCAGCTCCGAACTCGCAGGCGGCTTCACACTGGCGCTGGGCTCATCGACCACGCTCTACGGCGAGTTGGGCAAGCTCTGGGCCTCGGGCGGAAATGCCAAGGTGAAGAGCTCGGTCAATGGATCGGTCGGCGTACGGGTGAAGTGGTAGCGAAGGCCCTGCGCGAGAAACGCCAGTCAGATACCCCGGGTCCGGATCTTCATGCTCGAGCGACGCAGCGCAAACACGCCCTCGAAGGTCCGGCACCACACGA
>NZ_JBBCBO010000035.1:0-32265 GCF_037203865.1 Variovorax sp. CCNWLW186
CTCCGCGCAGCGAAATAAAGGAGGAGGCCGAAGGCCGGGGGACATTCGCGGAGGGGAGTACCCGGTGGCCTTTGCACGCGCCCTGAACAATAGCCTCCGAACAGCCGCGTCATCCATATGACACAAGGAATTTCTAGACTCCCCTCCAAAGGCTTTGCATCCGAACAAGCCCCAAGGGCGAGGGAAATTCCGAATGACGCGTACCGTCCAGGTTCACACCGTACTCAGCGCCGAGCAGCTCAAGTTCCGCGCCATGCGGGGGCGGGAAGCACTGTCGCAGTTGTTCGAGTTCGAGGTCGAAATGGTCAGCCCGAGCTTCAACCTCGACCTGAAGAAACTGCTTGGTACTTCTCTCACCATCGAAGTGACCGACGGCGGCGCGCCGCGTTTTCTGAACGGTACCGTGGTGCGCTTCGAGCTGGTGGGCCGCGCCAACGAAACCGGCCGGCACTATGTGTACCGCGCCTTGGTGCAGCCGTGGCTCTGGTACCTTACGCGCACCACCGACTGCCGCATTTTCCAGAACAAGAGCGTGCCCGAAGTGCTGGACGAAGTGCTGGGCAAATATGGCTTCGAGTTTGAAAAGCGGCTCACCGGCAATTACCGTCCCTGGGAATACTGCGTGCAATACCAGGAGAGCGATTTCGCTTTCGTGAGCCGCCTCATGGAGCACGAAGGCATCGCCTACCACTTCGAGCACGCCAAGAGCTCGCACCTGCTGGTGCTGGCCGACGACACCGGCGGCTACCGCAAGCTCCCGGGCTACCCCACCATTCCCTACCGCCCGCGCGATCGCGTGCTGCATGCGATGGAGCCTTGCATCGACCAGTGGCGCGTGGCCGAGCAAATCACCTCGGGCCGCGTGATGCTCGACGATTTCGATTTCAAGAAGTCGCGCGCCTCGCTGCAAAGCGTGCGTCAAGACCCCAAGGGCCACGACCATTCGACTTATGAAGTCTATGAATGGCTGGGCGGCTACAGCGAACACCAGCAAGGCGACACCTACGCGAAGATTCGCCTGCAGGAGCTGCAGTGCGCGCATGAGCTCGCTGCGGGCCACACCAACGTGGTCGGCATGGCGCCCGGCTATCTGTTCGAGATGACGCACTGCCCGCGCGAGTCGGACAACCGCGAATACCTGATCACCGAAACCCGCTACGACCTGCAGGAGCCCGAGTACTCCACCGGCACCGGCACCGAGTCGGTGTGCCAGTTCGACTTCACGGTGCTGCCTTCGAACGTGCCCTACCGGCCCGCGCGCAAGACGCCCAAGCCGCGCACCAACGGCCCGCAAACCGCCACCGTCGTCGGCCCCGAAGAAATCTGGACCGACCGCTTTGGCCGCGTGAAGCTGCAGTTCCGCTGGGACCGCTACGGCCAGTCGGACGAAAACAGCTCGTGCTGGGTGCGCGTGTCGAGCAATTGGGCCGGCGCCAACTACGGCACCATGCACATGCCCCGCGTGGGCCAGGAAGTGATCGTCGATTTCATCGGCGGCGAGCCCGACCGCCCTATCATCACCGGCCGCGTCTACAACAACGACCAGATGCCGCCGTGGGAGTTGCCCGCAAACGCCACGGCCAGCGGCATCCTCACGCGATCGAGCACGGGCGGTGCGGCCAACCAGGCCAACATGCTCCGCTTCGAAGACCGCAGCGGCGCCGAGCAGATCCTGCTGCACGCCGAGCGCAACCTCGACGTGGAAGTGGAAGCCGATGAAACGCACACCACAGACGGCACGCGCACCACGCTCATCAAGGGCCATGAATCGGCCACCTACAAGAGCGGCGAAACCCGCGACATTACCGCGGGCGCGAAAGAAACCATTACCGGCGGCGACACTCGCGACGTGACCGGCGGCTTCAGCGAAACGGTCAGCGGCGGCGTCACGCAGACCATTTCGGGCGGCAAGAAGCGCACGCTCAGCGGTGGGCTGAACGACACCATCAGCGGCGGCGTCAACCTTGCGATCACCGGCGGCTTCCACGGCACCATCGATGGAAAGGAGATCCGCTTCGTGAGCGGCGGACGCAACGACACCATCGACACCTCGAACACCGTGCTGGTCAACGGCCCCTCGAACACCACGGTGACCGGCCCAACGGTGCACACCTCCCCGGATGTGACCTTCAACACGACGAACCACATCCACAACACGACGCAGCACGTCATCAACACCAGCGTCTACAACACGACGTCGAACACCTACAACAACCTGACGGTCAACTACACCAACAACTCCATCTCCTATACCAACAACTACTCCAAGAGCAGCGACTGGAGGTGGTTCCGCCTGGGCGGCACCGGCCTGAACATGGACGTGTCGGGCATTTCGCTGGGCGTGGTGGCCGTGCGTTCGATGGCCATCGGCGTGCAGGCGCAGGCCATCGGCGTGAAGCTGGAGGCCGTGGGCGCGGAGTGGAAGAACAAGGCCATGTCGCTGGGGGATGCCGGTGCGCTCATCCAGCTGGTGGGCACGGAGATCAAGACGGGCGGCCTGCGCGCCGGCATCCAGGCGCTCAAGATCCTGCTCTGAAGCGTGGAAAACGTGCTCGATATCGTGTTGTGGGGGGTGTTCGGCATCGTCAGCCTGGGCGTGATTGCGCTCGCCGCAATCGTGCTCGCGGTGGCGCTGATGAGCCATCGCGCCTATGCCGAGGAAGGCCGGCTGTGGGAGCAGCTGCAGGCCAGCGGGCGTCCGCTGCAAGGCGTCGCGGTTTCCCTGATGCGCTCGCCCAGCGGCTACTCCCGGCGCGGCCCCATCGGGCAGCGCATGACGGCCGTGCAGCTGGGCGTCGCCTACGTCGATGCCGCCGGCATCGAGCAGCAGACCACCTTGCGCACGCTCATCGACGAGGACCTGCTGGCCCATTTTTCCGCGGGTCGGCCCGACATTCATCTACTGCAGGACCCGCAAGACCCGTCGCGACTGGCCATCGACCGCAGGCACACCCCACTGGTGATCCGCGGCGCAAGGCGCTGATCTCGCTGTGAAAACCATCAAACCGCTGCGCCTGAGCGTCCTTACGCGACCCTTCCTGCGCGCGCAAAGCCAGCGTCTCGCACTCACCGTGATCGGCATGCACACCCTTGGCGAAGGGGGCGTGCTGCTGCCCGAGACGGAGCTCTGGAAAACCGTCTCTGCCGAACTGGGAAACCAGTCCGCAATCGATCTCGGCATTCCCAAGCTGCGGCCTGAATTCCTGGTGAGCGGCCAGGCCTATACCTGCCACCAGCAGGACAAGACGCGCTGCGCGGTCGACCTGCGCGTCGGCACCTTGCGACGCCAGTTCCTCGTTTCGGGCGACCGCTACTGGCTGGATGGCCGCGCCACCGAGCCGCAGGCTTTCGACACCATGCGCCTGGACTGGCGGCACGCGTTCGGTGGCCCCGGCTTTGCCGCCAACCCCGCGGGCATCGGGTACGCACCCGAGATGGTCAATGGCCTGCTGGTGCAGCGGCTTCCCAACGTCGAACGTCCGGGCGATGGCATGGACCGCCCCGACCGCAGGCCGGCCCCGGCCTGCCCGGGTGCGATGGACGTCGATCTGCCCGAACGCCTGAAGCTGCTGGGAACGGACTACGGCGACCAGTGGCGCGAGACGCTCTACCCCGGCTTCGCGCGCGACATGGACTGGCAGTTCTTCAACGCCGCGGCTCCGGAACAACGCTGGAACGACGAACTGTCCATTCCCGCAGCCGCGCCCTACGAGATCTGGAACATGCACCCGGAGCATGCGGTGCTGCGCGGAAGGCTTCCGGATCTGCGCGCACGCGGCTTCGTGGCAAGAAAGTCTGCGCGGCCCGTTGCGCTGGAAGAGGTGCCGCTGCGGCTGACCACCGCGTGGTTCTTCCCGCACATGGCGCAGGTCATGCTGATCTTTCACGGCGAGACGCTCATCGCCGAGGACGATGCCGCGGATATCACGCATGTCATGCCGGCGATGGAGGCGGCAGACAGCCCGCTGCGCCCCCTCTCCCACTACGAGAAGGTCTTCGAGAATCGCTGCAACCTGGAGAAAGGCGCGATCCATGCGCTGCTCGACGAGGAACTGCTGCCGGCCTCGGCCATCGGCCCCTGGCTGGACCAGATCGACGCGCGCGAATCGATCCTGGCAAGGAACATCAAGGACAAGGGCGAGCGCCTGCGAGCCGAACTGACGGCGCGGGGCCTGGAGGCCGGCCACAAGGCGCGCCATTTCCGGGAACGGCCCCTGCCGAAGCCTTTCGACAAGATGCCCACGCTGGCCGAACTGCCCGAGTTCATCGACAAGACACGCGCCTACCAGCGCGAACAGGAACGCAAGCTGGAGGAAGCCAGGCAGGAAGTCGCGAAGGCGGCCCGGGACAATGCATCCGAATCGCGCAAGGCGGGCTTCGACAGCAGCCGGATCACCGACGAGGAAAGCCGGAACGCGCAGCTCAAGGGCCCGCCGAAATTCGAAGCCGAGACGATCGTCGAGGGCCTGGCCGGCATCGCCGCGGCCACGGGCACCCCGGCCATGAGCGCCGCCGAGCACGCCGAGCTGCAGGTCCTCGGGCAGCGGGGCCGGCAAGACATGCTGACGCTGTACCGCATGGCGGCCCACCACCAGGCCGCTGCCGATCCGATGGCTGCCGAACAGAATGCGCAGACGCGCGAACGCGTGCTCGCCGCCATGGCCGCGGACCGCGATCTGTCCGCCATGGATCTGACGGGCTGCGACCTGTCGGGCCTCGATCTACGGGGCGCCCGCATGCACCAGACCTTGCTCGAAGGCGCCCTCCTCCAGGGCACCCGCCTGGATGGCGCCGACTTGAGCCAATCGGTGCTGGTGCGCGCCGACCTGCGCCAGGCCTCGTTGACGAGCTGCAACCTGGAGCGTGCCAACCTCAGCCTCGCACGCTGCGAAAACACCAACTTCGCGCAGGCCCGCTTCGAGCGCACGCAGATGGAAAAGCTGCGCCTCGACGGCTGCTGTCTCGACGAAGTGAGGTGGAGCTATCTGTTGCTGCAGGGGATCGAACTCGCGGATTGCAGCCTGCGGCGCGCCGACCTCCGCTATGTGAGCATGGCCGAGCACTGCCGGCTGGCGCGCTGCGACTTCGGCGAGGCACGCCTGGAAAAGGTGCTGTTCGTGCAGGCCGAGTTCGAGTCGGTGGATTTTTCCGGCGCCACCGTCGAAGCCTGCAGCTGGGCCCACACTCCATTGCACAAGGGCATCCGGTTTCGGCGTGCCCTGCTCAAGACCACCAGCTTCGTCGGCACCACGGATCTTCGCGAGGCCGACTTCGAGGATGCGACGCTGGTGCATTGCACCCTGCGCGAGCTGCCTCTCGATGGCGCGAACTTCAGGCGGGCTACGCTCGATACCTGCGATTTCTCCTCCGCGTCGCTCAAGGGCGCGGACCTGCGCGCGGCGGCGGCACCCGACAGCCTCTTCATCCGCGCCGATTTCACGCGTGCCTTCCTGCGGCTCGCCAACCTCATGAATGCCAACCTTCAGAAGGCCTGCCTGGTCGATGCCGACCTGGGCGAGGCCAACCTGTTCCGTGCCGATGTCTCCCAGATCCTCATCACCCCAGGCACGATCACCCTGGGGGCCCACATCGACCAGATGAAGACACTGCCCCGGCGCCCCGAGGCAAGCGGCGCGTGAACGCCGAGACACTGGCAGCCCAGGTCCGCAACGGCGAGCCGATCCGCGAGAAGGACTTCAGCAACATGGACCTGAGAGGCATCGACCTGCGCGGCGGCGTGTTCAGCGGCTGCAGCTTCCGGGGCGTTCAGGCCGATGCCGCGCGCCTGGGCGAATCCCTCTTCGAGAAATGCCGCTTCGACCAGGCGCAGTTGCCGGCGGCGGAGCTGACGCGCGCCGCCTTCCATGAGTGCAGCCTGCAGGATGCGGTGCTGGATGCGGCCTCCATGCCGCATTCGGTGTTCAGCGGCTGCACGCTGTGGGGCATTCGGCTGGAAGAGGCCTTCATGGACCAGGCGAACTTCCATCAAAGCGAGCTGCGCAACGCCTGCCTGGACCGTGCCAGCCTCGACAAAGCCGTGTTCTCCGAGTGCGACTTGACGGGCGCGTCCTTCAATGCGGTGGCCTTCTCGTCAACCATCTTCTTTCGCGCAGCGCTGACGGGCACGCGCTACGCCGGAGCCAGCTTCACGAACGCGATTTTCAGCGAGGCGGATCTTGCGGGGCAAGACTTCTCCGGGCAGCAGTTCCACCTCTGCCAGTTCATCGACGCGGTGCTGGCGGCGTGCCGATTCCGCGATGCGCGCCTCACGCAGTGCAACTTCAAGGGGGCCGACCTGCGCAATGCGGTGCTGGCAGGGGCGCAGGCCATGCAGTGCCTGTTTCCCGAGGCGGACCTGCGCGGCGTCGATGCGCGGGGCGGCCACTTCCAGCAGAGCATCTGGGTCGACGCCCATCTCGACGGCGCAGACTTCTCGCAGGCGCAGCTCGAGCAAGGCGTCTTCCATCGCGCGCACTGCGGGCAGACCGCATTCACCGGCAGCCGCCTGGACTACGCCGATTTTTCCTACGCATCGCTGGTCCAGGCCGACTTTCGCGATGCCGCTTTCCTGCGCACCGTGTTTCACCGCGCCGACCTGGACGGCGCCAGGTTCAGTACCCGCCTGGGTACGCTGGACCGGGACCCTGCGCTGCACGAAGCCGAGAAGGTGGCGCTGCAGCAACCCGAGCGCCCATCCCGCCTGGACCGCGACATCCATGGCCGCCGCCCCAAGAAAGAAAGCCCATGACCTCCACCCGGACCACCGCCGGCGACACGATCGCCACTGCACGCCATGCAACGCAAGGCGTGCTGGATCCGCTCATGCAGCGCCCTTCGCATGCGGCCCGCGCGGACTCCGGCACGCGAACCGCCACGGTGATCGCCAGCGATGGCGATGCATGGTTCGAGGTCGACCTCGACGACGGCCAGGGATCGCTGCGCTGCCGGCGCGTTGCCAGCTGCCTGCTGCTGCCTGCGGTAGGCGATACGGTGTTGATCACCTCGACCCGCCAGGGCGACAGCTTCGTCATCGCGGTGGTCGTCCAGGCCGACCCGCGGCAGGCGACGCTGGCCGTGGACGGCGACCTGACGCTGGTGTCGCGCTCGGGTGGCATCCGCGCGCGCAGCGCGGGCCCGATGGCGCTGGAGTCGGACACCTCGATCGCCATGCAGTCGCCCGAGTGGCGCGCGCAGGCCCGGCGGGCTCATTGCGAGATCGGGGAGATGGACTACCAGGGCGCCCGCATCCGCTTCAGCGTGCTGGTGTCGCGCTTCGTTGGGCGCACCTGCGAGGTGGTGCTGGATCGCCTCAGCCTGCTCACCCGCTCGAGCTTCCGCCTGACCGAGGAGATGGAACAGGTGCGTGCCGGCCAGATCGACATCCAGGCCGAGCAGACCTTGCGCCTGCATTCGAAGAACACGCTGCTGACCAGCAAGGGGCTGGTCAAGGTCGATGCCGAGCAGATCCACATGGGTTGATTGAAGGAGCCTTACGCATGTTTGCCAACGCACAGATGATGGGAATGGACCTCGCATTTCCGGATGTCTGCAAGACGCCGCCGGCGCTGCCCATCCCTTACCCGAACTTCGCGCTCGGTCCTACGGCCATTCCCAATGCCTGGAACATCCTGTACGGCGGCACGCCGGCCCACAACCTGGCCACCACCACGCCCATCACCAACGGCGACAACGCGGGCGTGCTGATGGGCGTTGTGTCGCAGACCGTGATGGGGCCTTCGCGCCACATCACGGGTGCGTTCACCGTGCTGCTCAAGGGCACGCCCTGCACGCGCATGACCAGCCTCTCGGTGCAGAACCGCTGCAACATCATCGGCATGCGGATCGTGCCGAGCCAGTTCAAGGTGCTGGTGCTGGCGGCCTGAGGCTTTTGCGCTCGGTGCTCCGCTATTCCGCCTTCACGCCGGCGGTGCGGATCACCTTCGCCCATTTGGTGGTTTCAGCCGTGATGAAGGCGTCGAATTCTTCGGGCGTGCTGCCCGCCGGAATCGTGCCCATGGCATCGAGCTTGGCGCGCGTCTCGTCGCTCTTGATCACGCGCGCCACCTCTTCCGACATGCGCTTGATGATGTCGCGCGGCGTGCCCGCGGGCGCCAGCATGCCGGCCCAGGTGCTGCCGGTGAAGCCTGCAAAGCCCTGCTCGATGAAGGTGGGCACATCGGGCGCGGCAGCCAGGCGCTTGTCTCCGGCCACGCCGATGAGCCGCACCTTGCCCGCCTTCGCCTGGTTGATGAGGCCCGTGGGCGCATCGAAGAACAGCTGGATCTGGCCGCCCATCAAATCCGTGAGCGCCGGCACCGCACCGCGGTATGGGATGTGGATCATGTAGGTCTGCGTGAGCGACTTCCACAGCTCGGTCGTCAGGTGCGCGGCCGAGCCGTTGCCCGATGAACCGAAGCTCACCTTGCCCGGGTTGGCACGCGCGTAGTCGATGAGTTCGCGCGCCGTCTTGAAAGGTGCATCGATGTTGACCGCCGCCAGCAACGGCGACACGCCCATCAACGAAACGCCGCTCAGGTCCTTCTTCGGGTCATACGGCAGCTTGGGGTACAGCGTGGTGTTGGCCGCATAGGCCGCAATGACAACGCCGAAGGTGGTGCCGTCGGGCGCGGCCTTGGCAATGGCATCGACGCCGATCAGGCTGTTGGCACCGGGCTTGTTGTCGACGAGCACCGGCTGGCCGAGCCGCGCCTGCAGGCCCACCTGCACCAGCCGTGCCATCTGGTCCGTAAACCCGCCCGGCGTGTACGGCACGATGATGCGGATCGGCTTGTTGGGCCAGGCGCTTTGGGCCAGCGTCGGCATCGGGATGGTTGCCGCTGCTGCGGCGGCAAGGGTGAATCGGCGGCGTGAAATCGGGGCCTGCTGCATGGGGGCGGCTTTCTCTGAAAAGAGTGAACGGCCCATTCTCGAAGGCGCTGCGCGCCCACAGCCTCAGGGTTTGCCCCGGCGATACGTCTTCAGAGCGGCAGCAGGTCTTGCGTGCGGCCGGTTGAAAGCCACGCCTCGAACTCATCCGACAGCCGCTGGGCCTCGCGCGTGGCCCTGCTCCAGGCGCCGATACGCGCCTGCGCGTCGTTCGCAAAACGGATGAAATCCTTGCGGTCGGGCAGCTTGCCGTTGGGGAGCGACCGCACCCAGTCGGCGTCGGGCGCGAGCACGACCATGCGGTCGAGGAAGCCCGTGGACTTGTGCCGCCAGCGCAGGCCCTTGTCGAGCCAGCCCGGCACCACAGCCTGCTGGAAATGCGGGTACAGCACGATGCCTTCGTCGGCCGGCTGGTAGTCCAGGTGCAGGTGATAGTCGGTAATGCCGCCGTCCCAGTACGCGCCGCGCGGCGCGCCCGGAATGTCGTGCACCGCGGCAAGAAGGAACGGAATCGAGCACGATGCCTGCAGCACCATGTTGAAGTTCTCTTCGCTGAGCGCGTGCTGCCGCGTTCGAAAGTCGTTGGTGCCGAAAGGCAGGGCCGCGCCGGGCGTGGAAAACACGCAGCGCTCCAGCCATGCGCCCAGGCTCTTGCGGTGCAGGCTGTTTGTGGCAAAGGCGCCCAGGTAGCCAAAAGGCGTGCGCGCCCTGCCCTCGCGCCCGAGGATGTGGCGGCCGCGAGAGGTCACCACATGGAGCTTGTAGCGCGAGTGGTTGAGCACCTCGCCGATGCGCCCGCCGTAGAAGTCGTGCAGGCTCTCGGCAAAGCGCGCGCTCAGCTGGTCGGGGCGGAGGCGCTTCTGTCCCGGCGGCACTTCGAACTGCTGGCGCACGTAGTCGTGCTCGAAGCGTTCGAAGGCCTTCTGCGGATCGGACAGGCAGGCCGTCGAAAGCCGCCATGCCCCAATCGATGCGCCCACCAGGTGCACCGGCTGGCTCGACTGCGTGAGCCAGCGCCCGAAGATGAAGCGGTCGAGCGGGCCGAGGATCAGCCCCTTGGGGCCGCCCGCGGCGCCGGGAATGGTGCGCACGTCCTGCGGGCGCAGGCCGTTCGCCTCGATGTGCTTGCGGGCCGCGGGGCCGGCATAGATGCGCAGTGCCTTCATCGTCATGCCGGCGGCATCAGCAAGAACCGTGCGGCACGGCTTACTTGCGCAGCCCCTGCAGCTTGGCAAACGCGCTGGCCATCTGGCCCGCGGGCTGCGGCGCGCTGTCGCGGCGCGAGCCCTGTTGCTGGCCGCGTCCCGCGCCTTCGAAGCGGTTGTCGCGCGGGCCGTCGCGGCGGGCGGGGGCCGCGTCGAGCTTCATCGAGAGGCCGATGCGCTTGCGCGCCACGTCCACTTCCATCACCTTGACCTTGACGATGTCGCCGGTCTTCACCACTTCGCGCGCATCGTTCACGAACTTGTGGCTCAGCTGGCTCACGTGCACCAGGCCGTCCTGGTGCACGCCCAGGTCGATGAAGGCGCCGAACTGGGCCACGTTGCTCACGGTGCCTTCGAGGATCATGCCTTCCTTCAGGTCGGCAATGTCATCCACGCCGTCGTTGAAGCGTGCCACCTTGAAGTCGGGGCGCGGGTCGCGGCCCGGCTTTTCGAGCTCGCCGAGGATGTCCTTCACCGTGATGACGCCGAACTTCTCGTTGGCGAACAGCTCGGGCTTGAGCGTCTTGAGCATCTCGGCGCGGCCCATCAGCTCGGTGATCGGCTTGCCGGTCTTCACGATGATCTGTTCCACCACCGGATAGGTCTCAGGGTGCACGCCGGTGATGTCGAGCGGGTCGGCGCCGTCGCGAATCCGCAGAAAGCCCGCGCTCTGCTCAAAGGCCTTAGGGCCGAAGCCGGTCACGTCGAGCAGCTGCTTGCGCGTGGAGAACGCACCGTTCGATTCGCGCCAGCGCACCACCGCCTTGGCCACGCTGGCCGACAGGCCCGAGACGCGGCTGAGCAGCGGCACGCTCGCGGTGTTGAGGTCCACGCCCACGGAATTCACGCAGTCTTCCACCACGGCCTGCAGCGTGCGGGCCAGTTCGCTCTGGTTCACGTCGTGCTGATATTGGCCCACGCCGATGCTCTTGGGGTCGATCTTCACGAGCTCGGCCAGCGGGTCTTGCAGGCGGCGCGCAATGCTGGCGGCGCCGCGAAGGCTCACGTCCACGTCGGGCATTTCCTGCGAGGCGAATTCGCTGGCCGAATACACCGAAGCGCCGGCCTCGCTCACCACCACCTTGTCGACCTTCATTTCGGGTGCGCCGGCTTGTGCGGCCATCTTGGCGAGCAGCTTGATGAGGTCGGCAGCCAGCTTGTCCGTCTCGCGGCTCGCGGTGCCGTTGCCAATGGCGATCAGGTTCACGCCGTGCTTGGCGCAGAGCTTGCCGAGGGTGTGCAGCGAGCCTTCCCAGTCCTTGCGCGGCTCGTGCGGGAACACGGTGGCGGTTTCAACCAGCTTGCCGGTGGCATCTACCACGGCCACCTTCACGCCGGTGCGAATGCCCGGGTCCAGGCCCATCACCACGCGCGGGCCGGCGGGAGCGGCCAGCAGCAGGTCGCGCAGGTTGTCGGCAAACACCTTGATGGCGACCTTTTCGGCGTCTTCGCGCAGGCGGGTGAACAGGTCGCGCTCGGTCGAAAGCGCGAGCTTCACGCGCCAGGTCCAGGCCACGCACTTGCGGATCAGGTCGTCGGCCGGGCGGCCTGCGTGGCTCCAGCCCAGGTGCAGCGCGATCCGGCCTTCGGCGATGCTGGGCTTGCCCGGTTCGGGCTCTACCGGCAGCACCAGCTTGGCGTCGAGGATGTCGAGCGCGCGGCCGCGAAACACGGCCAGCGCGCGGTGCGAAGGCACGCGGCCGATCGGCTCGTCGTAGTCGAAGTAATCGCGGAACTTGGCGACGTCGGCGTTGTTCTCGTCCTTGCCGGCCATCAGCGTGGACTTGAGCAGGCCCTCGGCCCACAGCCATTCGCGCAGGCCCTGCACCAGCGCCGCGTCTTCGGCCCAGCGCTCGGAAAGAATGTCGCGCACCCCATCGAGCACGGCCGGCACGGTCGAAAAATCGGGGCCCGGCTTGCCGTCGTCCAGCGTGGTGGCGGGCTGCAGGAAGGCCTTGGCCTCCACCGCGGGGTCGAGCGTCGGGTCGGCCAGCAGCTTGTCCGCCAGCGGCTCGATGCCGAATTCGCGCGCAATCTGGCCCTTGGTGCGGCGCTTTTGCTTGAACGGCAGGTACAGGTCTTCGAGCTCCTGCTTGGTCGGCGCAAATTCGATGGCGGCGCGCAGTTCGGGCGTGAGCTTGCCCTGCTCGTCGATGCTCTTGATGACCGCAGCGCGACGGTCTTCGAGCTCACGCAGGTAAGCCAGGCGCGCTTCGAGCTCGCGCAGCTGAATGTCGTCGAGGCCGTCGGTGACCTCCTTGCGGTAGCGGGCAATGAACGGAACCGTGGCACCGCCATCGAGCAGTTCGATGGCCGCCTTCACCTGGTGCTCGCCTACCTTGATCTCGGCGGCAAGCTGGCGAATGATTTTCTGCATGTCTGAATGACGTCCCTGTCACGCACGGTCGGCTTGGCCGACGGTGCTTGGCGAATAAAGCGCTGAAGTTTGCCATAGGGCCGCGGCGGCCAATTCCGGCGCCGCCCGCAAGAATGGGCCGGGGGCGGCCACCTCCTTCCCCTTCCGCAAATGCTCGCTTTATATTTTTACCCGGGTATATTGCCGTTTGCTGTTTTACCCGGATAAAATATGACGCATGAACAATCACATGCCAGCTCCAACAACTCCAACAGCCTTGGCCAGCACCACCATCACCGCGTTTTCCGGCTTCCAGCGTGTTGCCGGCGGCACGAAGACCGAGGTGATCGCCCAATTGCGCCGGCGCCCAGACGCTGCATCCGTGCTGCTTTTCGACGACTCGACGGGCGCGCAGATCGACCTCGACCTGCGCGAAGAAACTGAATCCGCTGAGCCCGAAGCTCATGACGAAGCGCCGCGCACCGTCGGCCGTCCCAAGCTGGGCGTGGTGGCACGTGAAGTGACCCTGCTGCCGCGCCACTGGGAGTGGCTCGGCCGCCAGCCGGGCGGCGCCTCGGTCGCGTTGCGTCGCCTCGTCGACGACGCACGTCGCGTGCACGCCGACCGCGACACCGAGCGTGCGGCAAGAGAAGCCACCTATCGCTTCATGACCGCCATTGCGGGCGACCTGCCCGGCTTCGAGGAAGCGACGCGCGCATTGTTTGCAGGTGAACGCGAGCGCTTCGACGAGCTTGTCGCGCCGTGGCCCGAAGACATCAGGGCTCACCTGCAGAAGCTTTCCGCTGCGGGATGGAGCGCCGCATGAGCACCACGCCAACCGCCACCACCGAAGCCCCGGCAGACAAGACCGGCCTGCGCGGCACGCCCGTGGCCGCCGCCGGAGCACCGCGCGCATTGTGGAAGACCTTCCTGTTCTTCCTGGCGCCGATGCTGCTCAGCAACATCCTGCAGTCGCTGTCCGGCACCATCAACAACATCTACATCGGCCAGATGATCGGCGTCAGCGCTCTGGCGGCGGTGTCGAGCTTCTTTCCGGTGATGTTCTTCTTCATCGCGTTCGTCATCGGCCTGGGAGCCGGGGCCTCGGTACTCATCGGTCAGGCCTGGGGGGCGCGCGACGTTGCCAAGGCCAAGGCCGTGGCGGGCACCACGCTGGCGGTCGGCATCCTGCTGGGACTTGCCGTAGCGGTGTTCGGCGGCGCCTTCACCACGCCGCTGCTGGCATTGCTCGGCACGCCGCCCGACGTGCTGGCCGACTCCACCAGCTACGCGCGCATCATGCTGATCGCGATGCCGGGGCTGTTCGTCTTTCTGCTGTCCACCGCCATGCTGCGCGGTGTGGGCGACACGGTCACGCCGCTGCTCACGCTGATCATTTCCACGGTTGTGGGTCTCATCGTCACGCCGGCGCTCATTCGCGGCTGGGGCGGCTTGCCGCAGCTCGGCGTCGCTAGCGGCGCCTGGGCCACGGTGGTCGCCTTCGTGGTCGCCACGCTGTGGATGGCGTGGCGCCTTCGCAGCCGCGGCAGTCCGCTGGCGCCCGATGCAGAGCTGATTCGCCACCTGCGCATCGACCCCAAGCTGTTGAAGGCCGTGCTCAAGGTCGGCGTGCCCACGGGCGTGCAGATGATCGTGGTGGCGCTGGCTGAAATTGCCCTGCTCTCGCTGGTGAACGGCTACGGCTCCAGCGCTACCGCGGCGTATGGCGCGGTGAACCAGGTGGTGGCGTATGTGCAGTTTCCGGCTATCTCGATCGCCATCACGGCATCGATCCTCGGCGCCCAGGCCATCGGCGCAGGCCGCGCAGACCGGCTCGGCGCCATCGCCAAGACCGCACTGTTGATGAACCTGGCGCTCACGGGCGGACTGGTGCTGCTGGGCTACCTGTTCTCGCGCCACCTCATGAGCTTTTTCATCACCAGCGCGCCGGTGATCGAAATTGCGCAGACGCTGCTGCACATCATGCTGTGGAGCCTGGTGATCTTCGGCATGGCCGCAGCCATCTCGGGGATCATGCGCGCCAGCGGCTCGGTGCTGGTGCCCACGGCCATCTCGATCCTCTGCCTGATCGGCATCGAGGTGCCGGTGGCCTGGTTCATGAGCCACCGCATCGGGCTCAACGGCATCTGGTATGCCTACCCCGTGACGTTCGGGGCGATGCTGCTGCTGCAAACGGCCTACTACCGGCTGGTGTGGCGCAAGAAGGCGATCCGGCGGCTGGTGTAGCCGGCGCGGCGCCATGAGTCAGGCGGCCGGCCCTCGGGATGCCGGGGTGGCCTCTGCCGGCGCCGCCCCGCCGCCGATCATCAGCCACGCGCTCAAGGCGCTGAGCACTGCCAGCCCGGCGCTCAGCAGCATCACCCACCGAAAACCGGCCACGAAGGATTCGGCGACGGCGCGCTTCAAGGCTGCGGCGGTGTCCGCATCGACACCCGCCGGCAGCGCGGCGCCGGCCAGCTTGTCGCGCTCGCCTTCCAGAAATGCCGACACCTCCGCCGAGGCCCCCATGCCGCGAAGGCTCTCGGCCAGCGCGCTGTCGAAAGCCCAGGCCATGACCAGGCCGAACACCGCAATGGCCAGCACCGCGGCCGCGCGCGACACGGCGTTGTTGACGCCCGAAGCCACGCCGGCCTGCTCGGGACCGACCGCGTTCATCACCGTGGTGGTGAGCGGCGCCACGGTCACGGTCATGCCGAAGCCCAGCACCACCACGGCGGGAAGAAACCCGCTCCAGTAGCTCGCGCCCACACCGGGCACGGCGAACAACGCAAAGCCGACGGCGGCAATCGCGGGGCCGATGACCAGCGGCAGCCGCGGGCCGAAGCGGTCCACCAGTTGGCCTGCCCAGCCCGAAAGCGCGAACATGATGAAGATGAACGGCAGCAGCGCCGCGCCCGCCACCGTGGCCGAGTAGCCCTGCACCTGGATCAGGTTGAGCGGAAAGAAATACAAGCCGCCGCCCAGCGCGGCATACAGCAGCAAGGTCAGCAGGTTGGCGCCGCTGAAGTTGCCGATGCGCAGCAGTGCCAGCGGCAGCATGGGTGTTTGCGCCTTGCGCTCCACGGCAATGAAGCCCACGCTCGCCGCGATGCCAATGGCCATGGCAGCCACCACGGCGGGTGAATTCCAGTGCTGCGTGGGGGCCTCGATGAACGCATAGACGATGCCGCCGAGCCCGGCGGTTGCCAGCAGTGCACCCAAAAAGTCGAGCCCGCCGCTGGCCGACGAACCGCGGCTTTCAGGCACATGCCGCCACACGATCCACAGCACCAGCAGCGCCATCGGCACGTTGATGAGAAAGGCCCAGGCCCACGAGAAATGGTCGACCAGAAAGCCGCCGAGCACCGGGCCCGCGGCCGCGGTAATGCCGCTGAAGCCCGACCAGACGCCAATGGCCTTGCCGCGTTCTTTTTCAGGGAATGCAGCGCTGATGAGCGCCAGGCTGCCGGGCACCAGCAAGGCCCCGCCAATGCCCTGCACCGCGCGCGCGGCAATCAGCTGCTGCACATTGGCCGCAAGACCGCAAGCCACCGATGCCACAGCGAAGATGCCGACGCCGACCGCGAAGATGCGGCGCCGCCCGAAATGGTCGCCGAGCGCGCCGCCCACCAGCAGCAGCGCGGCCAGCAGCAAGGCATACGACTCGACCACCCACTGCGCCTGGAATGCGGTCGCCCGCAGGTCCGCCTGGATGGCCGGCAGCGCCACGTTGACGACCGTGCCGTCGATGAACGCCATGCTGGAGCCGATGATCGCGGCGGCCAGCACCCAGGGTTTGGAGGCGTCGGGGCACGTGGCCTCTTGTGCCTTGGCGCCATGCAGGATCAGCGCGTTGTCGCAGGGTGCCTTGCCGATCTGTGCCACGATGACCTCCGATCCATCTAAAAGCAGACGCCGGTGTTGCTCCTTCCCCCTCCGGGGGAAGGTTGGGATGGGGGCAGCTTGCAACTGGACGCCATCCATCGATGACCGCCGTCGTGCCCCCACCCCGGCCCTCCCCCAAAGGGGGAGGGAGAAAAAGTCAGAGCGGGCACGCGGTCGCTGCCGGGTTCGCGCGCGCCGCGCTCACGCTGCGTGCAATGGCCGCCGCGGCTGCCGCCGTGATGCGCTGCGCGCCCTGCGCCACCGCGTCGATGCCGCTTGCGACGCCCTCGCCCACGTTCAGCTGGCAGACCATGGTGCGGGTCTCGTCGGTGCGCCGCAGCGTCCAGCTGAAGCCTGCGTCCATGCGGCCGCCATCGACCGCGTCGAACTGGCGCACCTGCACCGCAATGCGCCACACCGGCTGCGATGTTTGCCGGCCGCCCTTGGTCACGTCGAGTGCGCCGAGCCGGGCTGCGATGCCGCTGGCGAGCGCGTCCTGCAGTTCGCTTTCGAACGACGCGGCCCAGCGGTGCTGCTCGAGCACATCGACCTGCACGCTGCCGTTGGAGCGCCCCACCACCATCTGCGGCCTTGCAAGCCGCTCAGGCACCGCAACCGGCGCCAACTCGATATAGATCGGCGCGGCGGTGCTGATGGTCGAAGGCGCGGCCTCAGCCGCCGGCACCGTGCTGGCCAGCGTGTAGTAGTTGTCGGGCTTGCTCGCGCAGCCCGCAAGGACGATCAGCGCGGCCGCAGCGGCACCAAGAAGGAGCGGTTTCGAATTTTTCTTCATTTCTTGTCGTCCGGTTTGCCGCGCAGCAGCGACTCGGGGTGCCGCTCGAGGTAGTCGGTCAGCACGCGCACCGAACCGGCGGCGCGGGTCAGCTCGCGCAGCGTCTGGCGCATGTCCTGCTGCAGCGGCGAATCGTCGGCCAGCGTGCGTTCGGCGTTGTTGACGGTCTTGCGCACGTCCTTCATGGCGGCGGCAAGCTCTGGCGTCACATCGTTGTTGATGCGCGTCACGGCCTGCTCGGTGCTGGTGAGCGTCTTGTTCAGCGTGGTGAGCGTGGTGCGCAGGTCGGCGGCAATCTGCTCGTACGGCACCTTGTTGAGCTTGCTCGCAATTTCCTGCACCTGCGACTGGATCTCGTCGAGGCTGTTGGCCATGGTGGGCAGCTCGATCGGGTTCTTCGTCACGTCGATCTTTGCCGGCGGCGCCTTCGGGAAAAAGTCGAGCGCCACGTACACCTGCCCTGTCAGCAGATTGCCGTTGCGCAGCTGTGCACGCAGGCCCTTTTCGGCCAGGAAGCGCAGGCGCTCCTGCTGCGTGGCGCGCGATTCCACGCCGCTTTCGCCGGCGCGGCGGCGCAGGCGGTCGGGGTAGACCTGCACCAGCACCGGCATGCGGAACTCCCGCTCGGCACGGTCGAACTCCACGCCGATGGACTTGACCTCGCCGATCACCACGCCGCGGAAGTCGACCGGTGCGCCCGGCGTGAGGCCGCGCAGAGACTGGTTGAAGTACATCAGCAGCGTCTGCGGCGGACCGTCGGGCTCCTTCATGGCCGTGGTTTCGTCTTCGGCGAGCGTGAAGGCCGTGTTCTCCTTGGCCAGCGGGCCCATGGCGTCGTCCGGCGCCTTGAAGGCAATGCCGCCCAGCAAGATGGTGGCGAGCGACTGCGTGCGCAGGGTAAAGCCGCTCGCGCTCAGCTGCGCATCGATGCCGCTTGCCTGCCAGAAGCGCGTGTTCACGCCTACGAACTTGTCGTAAGGCGCATTGACGAAGATGCGCAGCGTCACGCCGCGGCCATCGCCATCGAGTTCATAGGCGGCCACCTGGCCCACCTTGATGCGCCGGAAGTACACCGGCGAGCCCACGTCGAGAGAACCGATGTCCGTCGCGCGCAGCAAGAACTGCTGGCCCGACGCATCGCGCGTGACGATGGGCGGCACTTCGAGGCCCTTGAACTCGCTCGCGGTTTCGGTCGACACGCCCGCATCGGCGCCGATGTATGCGCCCGAGAGCAAGGTGCTCAGGCCTGAAATGCCGGAGGTGTCGAGCCGCGGCCGCACCACCCAGAAGCGCGAGTCTTCGGCGGTGAAGCTCTTGGCCTCGTTGTTCAGCTGCACGATCACCCGTACGTGCGAGCGGTCGCGCGCAAGCCGCAGGCTTTGCACGGTGCCGATCTGCACGTCCTTGTACTTGACGGCGGTCTTGCCCGCTTCCAGGCCTTCGGCGGTGTTGAAGGTAAGCACGATCTCGGGGCCCCGCTCCATCAGTATCTTGGCGATCAGCATCACGCCGACCAGCGCGGCCACGATGGGAATCAGCCAGATCAGCGAAGGCAGCCACTGGCGCCGGCGCACCACGCGGGGCGGCGGCAACCCCGGCGGGGCCCGGTTGTCGTTCGGTTTGACGTCTTCTTCACTCATGCTGGCTTTTCTTCCCTGTTGTCACTTGCCGGTTCATTTCGCTGCCGTTCGGCTTGCTGTTGCTCTTTGCTGTCCCATGTGAGCCTGGGGTCGAAGCTCAGCGAGGCGAGCATGGTCAGCACCACCACCGAGCCGAAGGCCGCAATGCCCACGCCCGCATTGATGACCGCAAAACCCTGGATCTGCACCAGCCCGGTGAGCAGCGACACCACGAACACGTCGAGCATCGACCAGCGGCCGATGATCTCGACGATGTGATAGAGCTTGGCCCGCTCGGGCCTGCGCCAATCGCTCGCGCGCTGCGCCAGCAAGGCGAGCAAGATCAATACCGTGAGCTTGAAAAGCGGCACCAAAAAGCTTGCGATGAAGATGATCGCCGCGAGCCCGTAGGCACCCGACACCCAGAAATAGATCACGCCGCTCAGGATGGTGTCGTACTGCGCGCCGAACAGCGTGCGCGTGATCATCACCGGCAGCAGGTTGGCCGGTATGTACATGATGCAGGCCGCAATCAGAAAGGCCCAGGTGCGGTTCAGGCTGTAGGGCTTGCGCGTGTACAGGCGGGTGCCGCAACGGCCGCAGGGCTCGCCCTCGGCGGCGTCGCGCCAGACGGCATCGCAATGCGGGCAGGCCACCAGACCGAGCGAGGCGGCCGTGGCCACCGGGGTTTCGTCGCCGTTGTCATGCGTATGGAGAAAAGGGCCGATCACGCCGCGCCCTCCTTCGGCTCACCGGGCGGACGAAAAGTCATTTCCCAGAACGCATTGGGATTGAACGAAAGCACCGCCGTGAGCATGACGGTGAGCGCAATGAAGGCCCAGAGAGCCGGCCCGGCCACCACGGTGGCCATGCTCGACAGCTTGACGATGGCCACCAGCACGCCCAGCAAAAACACCTCGACCATGCCCCAGGGCCGCAGCATCTGCATGGCGCGCACCAGAACGGCAAAGCCGGCCGGCCGGTGCTCGCGCTGCAGCGGGACCAGCAAATAAGCCAGTATGCAAAGCTGCAACAGCGGAAAAAGCAGCGTCGTCGCCAGCACCAGCAGCGCCACCAGCGACATGCCCTCGGTGCTCAGCACCAGCACGGCGCCGGCCAGCGTGGTCTGGCTGCGCAGGCCCTGCAGCTCGATCTCGACAATCGGAAACAGGTTGGCAATGGCAAACATGATGAGCGACGCCACCGTCAGCGGCAGGATGCGGCGCTGCTGGTCGCCGGCGTGGCGATAAAGCTCGGTGCCGCAGCGGGCGCAGCGCGAAACCTCGCGCGGCTTCAGGGGCGTGCGGCTGAAGACCGCATCGCAGCCCGGGCAAACCACGGTTTCAGGTACTTCCGTCATGGGGCCGTACCCTACCCTATTCAGCCATGGTGCCCTGTCGTCTTGAGCCGCAGGCTGCTGAAAATTGCCGCAACGCCGGCGCAACAGGCCGCCAGCACCAGTGCCACCACCGGCCCGTGGCCGCCGTGCGGGCTCCATACGCTGAACACGCCCGCCAGCACCACCGCCCCCAGCGTCTGGCCCGTGAGCCGCGCCGTGCCCAGCATGCCGCTGGCCGCGCCGCTGCGGTGCGCCGGCGGCGAGGTCACGATGGTGTGGTTGTTCGGCGACTGGAACAGGCCGAACCCCAGGCCGCACAGCGCCATGCGCCAGGCGATGTCGGCATTGCCCGGGTGGGCCGGCAGCGCGGCCAGCAACGCCAGCCCGATGGCGAGCAGGCCCAGCCCGATGCCGCCGAGCAACCCGTCCGGGTAGCGCCCGATCAACCGGCCCGCCAGCGGTGCCATGGCGACGATGGCCAGTGGCCAGGCGGTAATGAGCAACCCGGCTTCGATATGGCTGCGGCCGTACACGTCCAGCAGCAGGAAAGGCAGCGCAATATAGGCCAGCATCTGCGCGCAGAAAGCAGCCACCGAGGTGCCCATGGACAGCGCGAACACCGGAATGCGCAGCAGGTCGATGGGAAAAAGCGGCACCGCCAGCGTTCGCTGCCGCCGCAGATAGAAGAAGCCCACTGCTACCCCGGCCAGCAGGATGAGCCAGGCTGAGGCATGCGAACCGCCCGCCGCCGCGCCGCCCTCTCGCACCCCCAGGCGGTCGACGCCCAGGAACACCAGCGAGAACATCAACACGTTCAACGCCACGTCGATGGGCGAGAAGCGCAGGCCCGCTGCCGGCGCCACGCGGTTGAACGGCAGCGCCTTCATGCCCAGCGCGAACACGAGCAGCCCGAGCGGCACATTGATGGCAAAGAGCCATGGCCACGAAGCCACAGACAGGATGGCCGCCGCCACCGAAGGCCCCGCCACCGAAGACGTGGCCACCACCATCGAGTTGATGGCCATGCCCCGCCCCAGCAGCGCCGAAGGAAAGGTCAGCCGCACCAGCGCCGCATTCACGCTCATGATGCCCGCCGCCCCCAGGCCCTGGAAGGTGCGGGCGGCAATCAAGGTACCGAGCGAATTGGCGAAAGTGGCGCCGATGGATGCCACCGTGAACACCGCCATGCCCACCAGGTAGACGCGCCGGTAGCCCACCAGGTCGCCGAGCGACGCCAGCGGCAGCAGCATGACCAGCGTGGCGATCTGGTAGGCGTTGACCACCCATATCGCATGCGAGGGGCTGGCCTGGAGCTCGCGCGCGATGCCTGGCAGCGCAAGGTTGACGATGGTGCCGTCGAGCACCGCCACCATGATGCCGAGGATGATGACCAGCATCGCGCGGCGGCGCGCGGGTTGCTCGAGCCCGTCGACTTGCTGCGTGGCCTGGCTGGTCTTGGGCACCGCGGCCTCGGTGCCTGCACGCGTGGTGTTCAAGCCTCTTGCGCTCCTTGTGCGCCGCGGGTGGGTTGCGAGGGCACGCGCCCCAGCGTGAGCCAGGTCAGCACCAGCGCAATCAGCGCGCCGCCGGCCATGCCGGTCACCATTGGCAGCGGGCGCCCGTCGGTAAAGAGGCCCACCACCGCCATGGCCAGCGCACCGGTCAGCATCTGCAGCGTGCCGAGCAATGCCGAAGCCGTGCCGGCAATGGCTCCATGCATTTCCAGCGCGAGTACGCCGGTGGTCGGGATCACCAGACCCATGAAGCCCGAGGCGATGAAGTAAAGAACGATCAGCACCCAGATGCTGTCGCCGCCCGTCGCAAAGTACCCGAACATGGCGAGCATGGCCGCGCCCGATGCCGCCACGCCGAACTTGACGAGGCCCACCAACCCGAAGCGCTCGCCGAGCGAGCCCGTGAGCTGCGAGGCGCCGATGAAGGCCGCCGCATTCACGCCGAAAGCCACGCTGTACATTGCGGGCGACAGGCCGTAGTGGTCGATCATCACGAACGACGAATTTGCCAGGTAGGTAAAAAAGCCCGCCATCGCGAAGCTGCCGATGAACACCAGCCCAAGGTAGTGCCAGTCGCGCAGCAGCAGCCAGTAGGCCGACAAGGCGCTGCCGAGGCTGCTTTCCACGCGCTGCGACGGAGGCCGCGTTTCCTGCAACTGCGTAACCATCATCGCCAGGCCGGCAGCCGCGGCAATGGTCACCGCCCAGAACACGCCGCGCCAGCCCGTGAGCGCAATCACGGCGCTGCCCGCCAGCGGCGCGAGGATGGGCGACACGCTGAACACCAGCATCAGCAGCGACATGAGCCGCGCCGCGTCGGTGCCGGTGTGCAGGTCGCGCACCACGGCGCGCGGAATCGCCATGCCGGCCGCCGCCCCCAGGCCTTGCACGAAGCGCAGCACGATCAGCGTATGGATGTCGGTGGCCAGCGCGCAGCCGATGCTCGCAAGCGCAAACAGCACCAGCCCGGCATAGAGCGGCGGCTTGCGCCCGACCATGTCCGAGATCGGCCCGTACAGCAGTTGGCCCGCGCCCAGCGAAAGAAAGAACGCCGTGAGGCTCATCTGCACCGCGCCAATGTCGGCGCGCAGGCTCTGCCCGATGGCCGGCAGCGCCGGCAGGTACATGTCGATGGCGAAGGGACCGATGGCGGAGAGCAGGCCCAGCAACAGGGCCATCTTGAAGAAGGGAGAAGAACGCATCGAACCGATTGTCGCCAAGCGCGGCGGTTGGTGCAGGCGTGGGGTCGCGCCCGGCCGTTGCTAATTCTGGCGAAAGAGTACGAACTTGGTATTCAGGTGGTTCGCGCCGCCGCCCTCTTGGATATTCGCAATGACGCAATCGGCGGCTACGCTATCGGCTTCCCGGAATATTCAGAACGATTCACAACAACAGTCTCCTGGAGGGAGTTAGCCATGGCCGTCGCGCGCACGATCCATAAAGACCTTTTTCGCGTGTTCTTGCTGACCCTGGTGTCGCTCTTCGCCATTCCGGCGGCGACACTGGTTTTCACCGAATACGCGCTGCGCTCGCAAGACGCCGAGTTCTTGCAGGCGATCGAATCACGCATCGCGGCCGACACCCGCCTCTCCGCGGCGGACAAGGCACTCACCACCGAGTTCTATCGCAGCCACCCGCTGTCCAAGGCGTGCAGCGCCACCGCGCCTGAAGACAAGGACTTTCACGACCAGGTGTGCAGTCCTTATTCGATGCAATGGCAGTTCCATTGGGCCGACCGTGCAGCCATCTGGACGCTGGCGCTCGGCGCGGCGCTGCTGGCGGCCGCCTTGGTGCTGGGCGCCCTCGCCTTTGCCAACCGCGGCCTTCGCTATGCCAGCTTTGTGGCGGGCTGGCGGCTCATGACGGTGTCGAGCGCGGTCGAGGTCGTGCTGCAGAGCGCGATGCTGGTGTGGCTGTCGTTCTGGCTCACCGCGTATTTCATGGAGCGCTATTACGTTAAGCTGATTGCGATCGCCGGCATTGCAGCGGCCATTGCTGTGTTCTATGCGATCTACACGCTGTTCAAGAAGCTGCCCTTCGGCAGCGAGATCGAAGGCGAGCTGGTCGCCGAAGCCGATGCGCCCCGCCTGTGGAACCGCATCCGCGAACTGGCCACCCGCGTGAAGACCGCGCCGCCAGACCACATCGTGGCCGGTATCGACACCAACTTTTTCGTGACCGAGGCGCCCTGCGACGTTCGCGGCCGTACGCTGAATGGCCGCACGCTGTTCGTGAGCATTCCGCTGCTGCGCGTGCTCGACCAGACCGAAGCCGATGCGGTGCTCGCGCACGAGCTGGCCCACCTGGGCGGCGGCGACACCCGAAGCAGCGCCGCGCTCGGCCCCAAGCTGCAGCAGTTCGACCAGTACACATGGGAAATGCGCGGCGGCGGCCTGACCATCGTTGCTCACTTCTTGCTGCGCCTGTACCGCATGATCTTTTCGTTCGCCCTGGCGCGCGACAGCCGCGAACGCGAATTCAAGGCCGACCGGGTTTCCGCCGGTCTGACGGCGCCCAACGCCATCGTGCAGTCGCTCATCAAGATTTCGGCCTATGCGAGCTACCGAAACGACGTGGAGCAGAAACTCTTCGAGCACAACCGCCAGCATGACGGCGCGCTTGGCATTGCCGGCTTCGTGGCCGCGGGCTTGCCGCCGTATGCGGGCTCGGAGGCCTTCATCGAGACGATGAAGACCGCCGATGTGCCGCACCCCTACGACACCCACCCTCCGCTGCTGGAGCGCATGCGCAACGTCGGGCATCACGTGCCCGAGAGCGCCTATGGCGCTATCGTCGCGACCGCGCCGAGCGCCTCTTGGGCCGACGAAATCGAGACGGCCGCCGACATCGAGGCGCGGATGTGGAATGACTATGAGCAGCGCTTCGTGCAGAACCACGAACTGAGCCTTGCCTACCGCTACGAACCCGCCACGGACGAAGAGCGCGCCGTGGTGCTGCGCCACTTTCCCCCGGTCGAGTTTGCGTTGAAGAACAACGAGCGCGTACAGGTGAGCTACCAGGGGTTGCACCAGAGCGTCGACGGCGGTTCGACGATCGGATGGGACGAGGTCAAGGACCTGACCTTCCAGGACAACGCCTTCGCCGACATGCTGATCGTCACCCACCACGACAAGGGCATGCTGGGTGCGCGCACCACCAAGGTGAAGGTGGGCGGCCTGGGCAAACAGAAGGACAACTTCAAGGGCGCCGTCGGCCGCTACTGGCAGCGGCACCAGATCATGCGGGCCGAGCAGGCGGCGTCGGCTCGGGCCGAAGAGGAAGCACCGGCATGAAATCCGGCAAGCTTCCCACGCTGCTCGTCGTTCTGGCCGTGGCGTACTTCCTGAGCAGCCTCGGGCACTTCACCCACAACGCGGAGTTCATCTGCGAGTACCCGAACCTGCCGGCCTCGTTCACCAGCGCAAGGATCTACGCGGCCTGGGCGGCAATTACATCGGTGGGCGTGCTCGGCTTCTTCTTGCTCATTGGCAAGAAGTGGATCGCCACGGGTCTGGTCCTGGTTGCTGCATACGCCGTGCTCGGATTCGACGGCCTCGGCCACTATGCGCTCGCACCGTTCGAGTGGCATACGCGCATGGCCAATCTCACCATCCTCTCGGAAGTGGTCGCCGCGGCGCTCCTGTTGTCGGCCACGGTTTACCAGTTGGCAGTGCGCCTGCGCCAGCCGACAAGTGTCTGAAGAAGAGTTCGGCCAGGGCTTCTAGAACAGCGACGCCATGCCGTTCGGCCGCGCGCCCTCGATGTCGAGCATGCGCAGTTTCGTCAGCGCGCCGCCGCCCGCCGAAAAGCCGCCGGGCTTGTTGCCCGCGGCCAGCACGCGATGACACGGCACCACCGGCGCGAAGGGGTTGTGGCCCATGGCCTGCCCTACCGCGCGGGAAAGGCCCTTGTCGCCCAGCTCGGCCGCAATTTCGCCGTAGGTGCGCGTCTGGCCGGGCGGAATGCGGCGCGCAATGGCGTAGATGCGCTGATGGAATTCCGACACGCGGCTCATGTCGAGCTCGATGCCGCTCAGGTCATCGGGCGCGCCTTGCAGCAGGGCCTGGATGGCTGCGATTGCCTTCTGCGCGCTCTCGGGCGGCACGGCTTCGGTCAGATCCGGAAAGCGGCGCCGCATGCGCGCCCGCGTGGCAGCTTCTCCGTTTTCTTCAGGCAGTTGCACGCCGATGAGCCCGCGCGCGCCCCAAGCGAGCGCGCAAGTGCCTATTGCGGTGTCGAACAGCGCGAAGCCGGGCTCCGCCGCAACTGCTGCTGTGGTCGCTGCTTCATCGTTCATCGCCCCATTTTGTGCCACCCGCGACAGCCGTTCAATCGGCCAGGGCTGCCGGCGCCAGGTGCCGCTCCAGCAGCACGGCGACGTGCACGGCTTCGCGTTGCGCGCCATCGCCGATCTGGTGGCGGCAGCTGGTGCCGTCGGCCACCACAATGGCTCCCGGCTTCGCGCGGATCGCCGGCAGCAGGCTGGCCTCGGCCATCTGCATCGACACGTCGATATGGCGCGCCTCATAGCCAAAGCTGCCGGCCATGCCGCAGCATGAGCTTTCGATCAGTTCGGGCTCGGCGCCGGGAATGAGCCGCAGCACCTCCAGCACCGGGCTGACCGCGCCGAACGCCTTCTGGTGGCAATGGCCGTGCAGCAGGATCGGCGCCGTTGCGGGGGTGAGCGCAAGCGCGAAGCGGCCGGCCTTCATTTCGCGCGCAATGAACTCCTCGAACAGCAGCGCCTGCTTGGCGACTGTTTCGGCCTTCTTGCCGAAGCCCATCACCAGGGTTTCGTCGCGCAGTGTCAGCAGACATGAGGGCTCGAGCCCGACGATAGGAATGCCCGCCTCGGCCAGCGGCTTGAGGGCGTCGATCAGTGCCTCGGCACGGCGCTTGGCTTCAGCCACCATGCCGCTCGCCAGGAAGGTGCGTCCGCAGCAGTGGTGTCCGCCGCTTTTTTCGACCGTGTGCAGTGTGTAGCCCGCGGCCTTGAGCACGCGCGCGGCGGCCAGCGCGTTCTCGCTTTCAAAAGTGCCGTTGAAGGTATCGACGAAAAGCACTGCGGCCTTGCCTCCGTTCGCCTGCACCGACAGCACCGCCTCGCGGCTCGCGAACATGCCGTGCAGGTCGGCCTTTGCGCGCCAGAAGGTGTCGGTGCGCCATTCGGGCAGTGACCGTCGCGCGGAAAAACCGAGCAGCTTTTCGCCCAGCCAGGCTGCGCCGGGCAAGGTGTTGCGCAGGTTCATGAGCCACGGCATGCGGCTCGCCTTGTGCGCGTAGTCGGGCATGTACGCCACGATCTTGTCTTTGAGCGTGTGGCCGTGGCGCTTCTTGTAGTGGTCGAGAAACTCGATCTTCATCTTCGCCATGTCCACGCCGGTCGGGCAGTCGCGCTTGCAGCCCTTGCAGCCGACGCACAGGTCCATGGTCTCGTGCATCTCTTCGCTGGTGAAGGCGTCGGCGCCGAGCTGACCCGAGAGGGCTAGCCGCAGCGTGTTGGCGCGCCCGCGCGTCAGGTGCTGCTCGTCGCGCGTCACGCGGTAGCTCGGGCACATGGTGCCGGCGTCGAACTTTCTGCAGTGGCCGTTGTTGTTGCACATTTCCGCGGCCTTGGCCAGGCCGCCCGTGCTGTCACCCCCGGTACCGGGCGCGGTGGTCTGCTCGGTCACCGGATCGGCGTTGACGTTCCAGGCCGACCAGTCGAGCACGGGCTTGAGCTCGATGCGCTTGTAGGGCCTGGGCGCCGTGGGCGGTGCAAAGCGGAACAGCGCGCCGTCGTCCATGCGCGGCGTGTCGATGATCTTGCCGGGGTTGAAAAGATTGGCCGGATCGAGTTTTTGCTTGATGGCGCGAAACGCCTCGTTGATGGCGGGGCCGAACTGCCATTCGATCCATTCGCCGCGGCACAGGCCATCGCCATGCTCGCCGCTGAAGGCGCCCTTGTACTTGCGCACCAGCGCGGCGGCTTCTTCGGCAATGGCGCGCATCTTGGCGCCGCCGTCTGCGCGCATGTCCAGAATTGGCCGCACGTGCAGCGTGCCGACCGAGGCATGCGCATACCAGGTGCCGCGGCTGCCGTACCGGGCGAACACCTCGGTCAGCGCATCGGTGTATTCGGCCAGGTGCTCGAGCGGCACGGCGCAGTCTTCGATGAAGCTCACCGGCTTGCCGTCGCCCTTCAGGCTCATCATGATGTTGAGGCCGGCCTTGCGCACTTCCCACAGGTTTTTCTGGCGCGCGTCGTCGGGCATTTCGACCACGCTTCCGGGCAGCCCCAGGTCGCCCATGAGTTCGACCAGTTGCTTGAGCCGCGGCAGCAGCGCGGCCTTGTCGGCACCCGCAAACTCCACCAGCAAGATGGCCGCCGGCTTGCCGATGAGCGCCGTTTCCACCGTGGGCTTGAAGGCCGGGTTGGCAAGGCTCAGCTCGATCATCGTGCGGTCGACCAGCTCCACCGCCGTGGGGCCGAGCTTCACGATGTGCTGCGCCGCATCCATGGCCGAATGAAAGGTCGGAAAGTTCACGATGCCCAGCACCTTGGCGCGCGGCAGCGGTGCGAGCTTGAGCCTCAGGCTCTTGGTGTAGGCCAGCGTGCCTTCCGCGCCGATCAGCAGGTGCGCAAGGTTCACGCTGCCGTCCGCCGTATAAGCCCGCTCGCTCTGGTTGTCGAAGATATCCAGGTTGTAGCCGGCCACGCGGCGCAGCACCTTGGGCCAGTGGGCGTGGATCTGCTCGCGGTGCTCGACAGCCAGCCCATGCACGAACTGCGCAATGCCGGCAGCGCGAGGGGCCAGTGTGGCCTGCGGGCCGAATTCGACCAGCTCGCCGCTCGAAAGCCAGGCGCTCGCGCCGAGCACGTTGTGCACCATGTTGCCGTAGGCAATGGAGCGCGAACCGCACGAATTGTTGCCGGCCATGCCGCCCAGCGTGGCCTGCGCGCTGGTCGACACGTCGACGGGGTACCAGAGCCCGTGCGGCTTGAGATGCGCGTTCAGGTGGTCGAGCACCAGGCCCGGTTCGACGGTGACGGTGCCCTCTTCCACATTCACGTCGAGCACGCGGCGGAAATGCTTGCTGTTGTCGATCACCAGTGCGGCGCCCGTGGTCTGGCCGCACTGGCTGGTGCCGCCGCCGCGGGCGAGCACAGGCACCTTCAGGTCGCGCGCAATGTCGATGGCGGTGGCAATGTCTTGCTCGTTGGTCGGCACGAACGCGCCGACCGGCGTGATCTGGTAGATCGACGCATCGGTGGCGTAGCGCCCGCGCGAACCGTCGTCGAACAGCACCTCGCCTTGCGTTTCGGCGCGCAGCCGGCGTGCGAGCGCATCGCAGGTTTCGTTGGGCGGAAGAACGGTTCCGGCGGGCTGGATGTGGCTTGCGGGATCGACGCGCATGGTGTGGGGTCAGCTCGCTTTGTGGGTCTGGGGGTAGATTTCACCGGCGCGCATGAGCTCCAGCACCGTGTCGCGCTTGCGCATGAGGTGCGCGACCATCACCTTGCGCATTGCCGGTGCGTCGCGCGTGGCCAGCGCGTTGACCATCTGCTCATGCTCTTCGACGGCGTGCTTCCACTTCGCGTCGTTCTGGTTTGTGCGAAAGCGCAGCGACTGCACGCGGGCGTTGATGGAACGGTAGGTGCTGGCCAGCACCGGGTTTCCCGCGGCCTCGTTGATGGCGGTGTGAATGCGCGCGTTGAGGCGGTAGTAGCCCGAGAGATCGCGCCGCGCGAAGCAGGCCATCATTTCGTAGTGCAGCGCGCGCACCTCGGCCAGTTCTTCATCGGTAATGCGCTTGGCCGCCAGCTCGCCCGACATGCCTTCGAGCATGGCCAGCACCTCGAAGGTGTTGAGCACATCGGCTTCGGTGAGCTTGATCGCCACGGCGCCGCGGTTGGGCAGCAGGTCGACCAGCCCTTCGGCCGCGAGCAGCTTGATGGCCTCGCGCAGCGGCGTGCGCGACACGCGCAGCTGCAGGCACAGCTCGCGCTCGTTGAGCTTTGCGCCCGGGGCGATGTGCCCTTCGACCAGCATCGTGCGCAGGCGCGAAGCCACCTGGTCGTGCAGCGCGAGGCGCGAGATTTCGATGATGTCTGCAGTCATGTCTGTTTCCCTTGAATGCATTTTGAATGCAAAAAACCACAGCTGCAATCGGTGTTGTTAAGGGTAAACCAGCATGCTTTATTCAATTTTGAATGCAAAACTGAAGGCGAAAGGACAGTCCATGCTGCAACTCGACATCCATCCTACCGGCCGCCACTTCCTCCAGATTCCCGGCCCCAGCCCGGTGCCCGACCGCATCCTGCGGGCCATGAGCCTGCCGACCATCGACCACCGCGGGCCCGAGTTCGGCACGCTGGGGCTCAAGGTGCTCGGCGGCATCAAGCAGATCTTCAAGACGAAGCATCCGGTTGCCATCTACCCTGCTTCCGGCACGGGCGCATGGGAGGCCGCGCTGGCCAACACGCTGAGCCCGGGCGACCACGTGCTGATGTACGAAACCGGGCACTTCGCATCGCTGTGGCAAAAAATGGCCACGCGGCTCGGCCTGTCGACCGAATTCCTCGCGTGGACGGGCAAGGACGAGCAACTGCCCGCCGCGCCCAGCTGGCGCCGCGGCGTGCAGGCCGATCTCATCGAGGCCCGCCTGCGCAAGGACACCGAAAAGAAGATCAAGGCCGTGTGCGTGGTGCACAACGAAACCTCCACCGGCGTCACCTCCGAAATTGCCTCAGTGCGCAAGGCCATCGATGCGGCGGGACACCCCGCGCTGCTGATGGTCGACAGCATTTCGGGCCTGGCGAGCGCCGATTTCCGGCACGACGAATGGGGTGTGGACGTCACCATCAGCGGCTCGCAAAAGGGTTTGATGCTGCCGCCCGGCATCAGCTTCAACGCGCTCTCGCCGCGTGCGCTCGAAGCCTCGAAAACCGCCAGGCTGCCGCGCGCGTTCTGGGCCTGGGACGAGATCGTGGAGATGAACAAGGACGGCTACTGGCCCTACACGCCCAACACCAACCTGCTCTACGGCCTCTCGGAGTCGCTCGACATGCTGCTCGGCGAAGGGCTGGACAACGTTTTTGCGCGCCACCAGCGCTGGGCTGCCGGCGTGCGCGCGGCGGTCAACGCTTGGGGCCTGCCGATCCAGTGCGCCGACCCGGCCGTGTACTCGCCCGTGCTCACCGGCGTGATCACCCCGGAGGGAGTCGATGCCGATGCGCTGCGCCGCCTGATTCACCAGCGCTTCGATCTTTCGCTGGGTACCGGCCTCGGCAAGCTCAAGGGCCGCATGTTCCGCATGGGCCACCTGGGCGACAGCAACGACCTGACGCTGGTCGCCATGGTGGCGGGCGTCGAAATGGGCATGAAGCTCGCGGGCATCAAGCTGGCAGGCAGCGGCGTGCACGCGGCCATGGACCATTTCGCAAGCCACGCCGCATCCCCGGCACTGCAAAAGGCCGCGTAGCGCACGAACCCGTTCACACCCGGCCGCAACGCGTCGCTCGAACGGCGCGGCGGCCGACACCCTTCCCTGGCATCCAGTCAGGCACGCATCGGACCCACCACACACTGGAGACAAAGATGATGCAGAGACGTTCGCTGATTCAAGCCGCGGGTGCCGCGGCCGCCACGCTGGGCGTGCCCCGGCTCTTCGCGCAGGAGTGGCCCAGCGGGCCGGTGCGCATCGTGGTGGGGTTTCCGCCGGGCGGGGGCACCGATGCGCTTGCGCGCGTGGTGGCGCAAAAGCTCACGACCATGTGGAACCAGCAGGTCATCGTCGAGAACAAGGGCGGCGTGGCGGGCGTGCTGGCGGCCGAATACGTCTCGCAGCAGCCCAGCGACGGCAGCACGCTGCTCATGGCGCACATCAACAGCCACGCGCTCGCGCCGAGCCTTCAGCCCAAGCTGCGCTACAGCGTGGAACGCGACTTCGTGCCGATCGTGCTCGTGGGTGTCACGCCCAACCTGCTGATTGCGAGCCCGGCGCAGAAGGCACTCACGGTGAACGACATCGTGTCCGCTTGCAAGGCCTCGCCGGGCACGGTGAGCTTCGGCTCCGCGGGCGCCGGTTCGGCACAGCATCTGGCACTCGAAATGTTCAAGCTGCAGGCCAAGGTGGATGCGCTGCACGTGCCGTACAAAGGCAGCGGCCCGCTCTTGGCCGACCTGATGGGCGGCCAGATTCAATACAGCTTCGAAACCATGACCGCAGCCACGCCGCACGTAAAAAGCGGACGCGTCTTGGCCGTGGCGCAGACCCGAGCCAAACGAGCCAAGGGCCACCCCAACGTTCCCACCATGCAGGAGCAGGGCTTCGCCGGTTTCGAGGCCACAACTTGGTACGGCTTGGCAGGCCCGGGCAAGCTGCCCCAGTCGGTCGCCGACAAGGTCAACCGCGATGTCAACACGGTGCTCGCAATGCCCGACGTGCAGGAAAAGCTCGACACCTATGGTGCGGAGGACGGGGGCGGCTCACAGGACAAGTTCAAGCAGTTCATCGCGACCGAGATCGCCAAGTGGGCCAAGGTGGTGAAGGATGGCAAGGTGCATGTCGATACTTGACTTGCTGCCTTGTTGACGGGTTCAGGGGATTCAGGGCGGCGCACCCGCCGACGGGGTACCTTTCTCCGCGAATGTCCCCCGGGGCTGCGCCCCTCCTCCTTTATTT
>NZ_JBBCBO010000036.1:0-29437 GCF_037203865.1 Variovorax sp. CCNWLW186
GCCGTGGTCAACGTGACCGATCGTGCCCACGTTCACGTGCGGCTTGGTGCGGGTGAATTTACCTTTTGCCATTTTTCAATCCTTGAAAGAGCATTCCCGTGCATTGGTTTTATGTCTGCACCCGATTGCTGGTTCGCCTCGCACGGGAACGCGGCGGCACCGGATCGCAGACAACGAGAGCCGCGCACTGCGCAACCCCACATTCTTTTAATCAGTTGGGGACAGAGCAAATTTGCTGTGCAAATCCTGGCCTGTCCCGCAAAGACATTACTTGGCGCGAGCAGCCACGATGGCTTCGGCAACGTTGCGCGGAGCTTCAGCGTAGTGCTTGAACTCCATCGTGTACGTGGCGCGGCCTTGCGACATCGAGCGCAGCGTGGTCGAGTAGCCGAACATTTCCGACAGCGGCACTTCGGCCTTGATGGCCTTGCCGCCACCAACCATGTCGTCCATGCCCTGCACCATGCCGCGGCGTGAGGACAGGTCGCCCATCACGTTGCCGGCGTAGTCTTCAGGCGTTTCGACTTCCACGGCCATCATCGGCTCGAGGATGACCGGGTTGGCCTTGCGGGCGCCTTCCTTGAAACCGAAGATCGCGGCCATCTTGAACGCCATTTCGTTCGAGTCCACGTCGTGGTACGAACCGAAGTGCAGCGTGACCTTGACGTCCACGACGGGGTAGCCCGCCAGCACGCCTTGCGTCAGCGCTTCCACAACGCCCTTTTCCACCGCGGGAATGTATTCGCGAGGAACCACACCGCCCTTGATGGCGTCGACGAATTCGAAGCCCTTGCCGGCTTCCTGCGGCTCGAGCTTGAGCACGACGTGGCCGTACTGGCCCTTGCCGCCCGACTGGCGAACGAACTTGCCTTCGGCTTCTTCGACGGTCTTGCGGATGGTTTCGCGGTAGGCCACTTGCGGCTTGCCCACGTTGGCTTCCACGCCGAACTCGCGCTTCATGCGGTCCACGATGATTTCGAGGTGGAGCTCGCCCATGCCGGCAATGATGGTCTGGCCCGACTCTTCGTCGGTCTTGACGCGGAACGACGGGTCTTCCTGAGCGAGACGCTGCAGGGCGATGCCCATCTTTTCCTGGTCGGCCTTGGTCTTGGGCTCGACGGCCTGCGAGATCACCGACTCAGGGAACACCATTCGCTCGAGCGTCACGATGGCTGCCGGGTCGCACAGGGTTTCGCCCGTGGTGACTTCCTTCAGGCCCACGCACGCGGCGATGTCGCCGGCGCGGATTTCGTTGACTTCTTCGCGGTTGTTCGCGTGCATCTGCACGATACGGCCAATACGCTCTTTCTTGCCGCGCACCGGGTTGTAGACGCTGTCGCCCTTGGTCAGCACGCCCGAATAGACGCGCACGAAGGTCAACTGGCCCACGAACGGGTCGGTCATCAGCTTGAATGCGAGCGCCGAGAACTTCTCGTTGTCGTCAGCCTTGCGGGTCACGGGCGCTTCGTCTTCGTCCAGGCCTGCAACCGGGGGGATGTCCAGCGGCGACGGCATGTATTCGACGACGGCGTCGAGCATGGCCTGCACGCCCTTGTTCTTGAAGGCAGAGCCGCACAGCATCGGCTGGATTTCGCCGGCGATGGTGCGCTGGCGCAGGGCCTTCTTGATTTCTTCCTCGGTCAGCTCGTTGCCTTCGAGGTACTTGTTCATCAGCTCTTCGCTGGCTTCAGCAGCGGCTTCGACGAGCTTTTCGCGGTATTCGTTGCAGACGTCGGTCAGGTTCGCGGGGATTTCACCGTAGGTGAAGGTCACGCCCTTGTCTTCGTCCCAGATGATGGCCTTCATCTTCACGAGGTCGACGATGCCCTGGAAGTGCTCTTCGGCACCGATCGGGATCTGGATCACGACGGGGTTGGCCTTCAGGCGGTCGACCATCATCTGGCGCACGCGCAGGAAGTCGGCACCGGTGCGGTCCATCTTGTTGACGAACGCGAGGCGCGGAACCTTGTACTTGTTGGCCTGGCGCCAGACGGTTTCCGACTGGGGCTGCACGCCGCCGACGGCGTCATACACCATCACGGCACCGTCCAGCACGCGCATCGAGCGCTCGACTTCAATGGTGAAGTCCACGTGGCCGGGGGTATCGATGATGTTGATGCGGTGTTCGTCGAACTTGCCGGCCATGCCCTTCCAGAAGCAGGTGGTGGCAGCCGAGGTGATCGTGATGCCACGCTCTTGCTCTTGCTCCATCCAGTCCATCGTGGCGGCGCCATCGTGCACTTCACCGATCTTGTGGTTCACACCGGTGTAGAACAGGATGCGCTCGGTCGTCGTGGTCTTGCCGGCGTCGATGTGCGCGGAGATGCCGATGTTGCGGTAGCGCTCGATGGGGGTCTTGCGGGACATGATTTACTTTCGGGTTAAATGCGTTGAGCGCTGGGCCTTGAGCACGGGCGACATCGCCCGACACTCAATACCCAACGCCCAAGCGAAGTTTGATTTTTAGAAGCGGAAGTGGCTGAAAGCGCGGTTGGCTTCTGCCATGCGGTGCACTTCGTCGCGCTTCTTCATGGCGCCGCCACGGCCTTCCGTGGCTTCCATCAGTTCGTTGGCCAAACGCAGGGCCATCGACTTTTCGCCGCGCTTGCGAGCAGCTTCCTTGATCCAGCGCATCGAGAGCGCCAGACGGCGCACCGGACGCACTTCGACCGGCACCTGGTAGTTGGCACCGCCCACGCGGCGCGACTTGACTTCGACCATCGGCTTCACGTTGTTGATGGCAACGGTGAAAGCTTCGAGCGGGTCCTTGTCGGGGTTCTTCTTTTCGATGAAGTCGAGCGCGCCATAAATGATGCGCTCGGCGATCGCCTTCTTGCCGCCTTCCATGATCACGTTCATGAATTTCGACAGCTCGACATTGCCGTACTTGGGATCCGGCAGGATTTCACGTTTGGGGACTTCGCGACGACGTGGCATGTTACTAACCTCTTTGCTTCAGTTGGCACCGTTTCCGGCACCGCGAGAGCCATTCCGGACTCTCACTTACTCGACCCGACAGTGGGTCACTTCGTTCGATGTGCCCGCCAAGGCAACCGAACACCGTTTGTTTGTTTCTTACGACAGGAAGGCTTAAGCCTTCTTGGGACGCTTCGCGCCGTACTTGGAGCGCGACTGCTTGCGGTCTTTCACGCCTTGCAAGTCGAGCGAACCGCGCACGATGTGGTAGCGAACACCGGGCAAGTCCTTGACACGACCGCCGCGAACCAGCACGACGCTGTGTTCCTGCAGGTTGTGGCCTTCGCCGCCGATGTAGGAAATGACTTCGAAGCCATTGGTCAGACGGACCTTGGCAACTTTACGAAGCGCCGAGTTGGGCTTCTTTGGCGTCGTGGTGTAGACGCGGGTGCAGACACCGCGGCGTTGCGGCGAGTTCTGCATGGCAGGGCTCTTCGAATTGATCTTTTCGACCGTTCGACCCTGACGCACCAGTTGATTGATGGTTGGCATGAATGAATTAGTCCCAAAACAACCCGGCTTTTGGCTATGAACCGCCCTTGTCCTTGACGTGACGCAAGGCAAGGAAGCCGGGAATAACGAAAACGTGAAACCCTTCGGAAAATTCCGAAAAGCCCACGAGTATAGCAGTCGCCTCCGCTAGCGGCAAATGAAGAGCGCGGAGACGCGCAAAATCACTTGATCCAGAGCCGCACGGCGTCCCAGGCGCGGCCGAAGACGCCCGCCTGCTCGACGCCTTCCAGCGCCACCAGCGGAACGTCGGCCAGGGGCTGGTCGTCCAGGGTCACCTTAAGCGACCCCACGGGCTGGAACTTGGTGAACGGCGCCACCAGCGGTTCGGGGCGCGCCACCTGGGTCTTGATCTTGCTGGCGGTACCGGCCGGTACCGCAACCACGATGGCTTCGGGGCGGCCAAGCTTGAGGGTGTTGGCCTTGCCCTTCCAGACCGCCGGCGTGGCGGCCGGCTGGCCGGCGTCGAACAGGCGAACGGCGTCGTACGCCGTGTAGCCCCAGTTCAGCAGCTTTTGGGACTCGTTGGCGCGCACGGTCTCGCCCGAGGTGCCCAGCACGATCGACAGCAGGCGGCGGCCGCCGGTCAGGTTGGGGAAATCGCGCTTGGCGGTGGCAATCATGCAGTAGCCGGCTGCGTCGGTATGGCCGGTCTTGAGGCCGTCCACCGTCGGGTCGCGAAACAGCAACAGGTTGCGGTTGGTGTCGTTGGTGGAGGGCGTGCCCGGATAGCGGTACTTCTTGATGGCGTAGTACTTGGCTTCTTCAGGGAAGTCGCGCACCAGGCGGGTCGCGAGGATGCTCAGGTCGCGGGCCGTGGTGGTGTGGCCGGGCGCGGTCAGGCCTTCGGGGTTCTTGTAGGTGGTGTTCTTCATGCCCAGCGCCTTGGCCTGGGCGTTCATGAGCTCGACGAAGTGCTCGACGGTGCCGCCCACGCCTTCGGCCAGCGCCACGGTGGCATCGTTGCCCGACTGCACGATCAACCCCTTGATCAGGTCTTCGACCGGCACCTGCATCTTGGGATCGATGAACATGCGCGAGCCGGGCATCTTCCAGGCACGCTGGCTGACCGGAAAAGTCTGGTTCAGCGTGATCTTCTTGGCGCGCAGCGCGTCGAACACGATGTACGCCGACATCAGCTTGGTGAGCGAGGCGGGCTCGACGGGGCTGTCGATGTCTTTCTGCGCCAGGATCTGGTTGGCTGTGACGTCGAGCAGCAGGTAGCTGCGCGCGGCAATTTCGGGCGGCGCCGGCACTTGGGCGGCGGCAATCGTGCAAACCGATGCGGCGGCGGCGAGCACCAGCGCGCGAAATGCGTCAAGAAAACGATTCATGGGAAAAATTGGAGAAAACGAAAACAAGCCCGCAGGGCTTTCATGCGGCGCCCGCGCGCAGATGGCGGACGACCAAGCTTTTGAGCAGCGGCAATTGTCCGTGAAAGAAATGGCCGCCCCCGGGGACAACCGTGACAGGAAGTGACTGCGGCCGTGCCCAGTCCATGACAGCCGCGAGCGGCACCGTGTCATCGGCCTCGCCGTGAACCACCAATGTGCGCTCGTGCGCCTCGGCCGGCAGCGTGGCCACCGAGAACCGGGAAGCTGCCGTTCCCACCAAAACGAGTTGCCGCACGTCGCGCGAAGCCCAGAGCTTTTCGGCCGCGCAGCTTGCAACGAAAGCGCCGAACGAAAACCCGGCAATCGCCAACGGCCCCTCGGCGGCCAACTGGCTCACCACATCCAGCATGTCCTCGCACTCGCCGCGCCCCTCGTCGTGTGCGCCTTCGCTCGCGCCCACGCCTCGGAAGTTGAAGCGCACCGCCGTCCAGCCGCAGGCGACGAAAGCACGCGCCAGCGTCTGCACCACCTTGTTGTCCATGGTGCCGCCGAACAGCGGATGGGGATGAGCGATGACCGCAATGCCGCGCGGAGCGTCGGCCGGCAGATCGCGCTGGACCTCGATGACGCCGGCGGCGCCTTGGAGACGGATCTTTTCGGTCTGGGAGTTCATGGTGCAAGGTTCAGGACTGCGCGGCTGCGGCGCGCTTGGCGCACGGTAGAGCGCGGAATTTCCGAAAAAGTTCAGCGACCCACATCGGGAGGCAGCAAGAGCCGCTCGACGACTTCGCCATTCTTCAGATGCGATTCGACGATTTCGTCGATGTCATCGGTATCGACAAAGGTGTACCAGACCGCTTCCGGGTACACCACCGCCACCGGCCCGCCGGCGCAACGGTCAAGGCAACCCGCCTTGTTGACCCGCACCTTGCCCGGCCCGGCCAGCCCCGCTTCCTTGACCTTGGCCTTGCAGCGGTCGAAGCCCTGCTGGGCGTTGTGCAGGGCGCAGCTGTCTTCCCCGTTCTTGCGCTCGTTCAGGCAAAAGAAGATGTGGCGGCCGTAGTAGCCGCGCGGCGCGGCGGATGTGGGACTGGGCATCGGTAGATTTTAGTGACGCCCGCCGGCGGCTTCAGGTTGCCGCCTTGCTTCGCCGCGACAGCGCGGCCACCACATAGGCAAGCACCGCAAAAGGCCAGAGCCAACCCAGCCACTGCGCCAGGCCGTGAAAGCGGATGAAGCGCCCCTGCTCCCAGGTGGCCAGCGTCTGCGCGAAATACGCGCTCTCAGGCGCCTGGTTCAGCAAGCTCAACTGAATGACGAGCCCCACCAGCAGCAAGGCCGCGCACAGCCGGCGCGGCGCGCCCAGCAACAGCACGCCTGCGACAAGAGCCGTTGCGATGCCCACCTGCACTGGCAGGCCCAGCCAGGCCCAGGCGTGCTCGGGCCCATAGCTCAGCGCCGCCGAAAGCGCCGAAGCGCCAATGCCCGCCAGCAGCGTGAGCGGCAGCAGCACGGCGCGCCGTGCGACGGTACGCGTTACCAGGAAAGCCAGCAGGCATGGCACCAGTGCGCCGAGCATCACGCACAGCAGTTCGGCCGCTGGCACCAGCGGCTCGAGTTCGAATTGGCGCAGCGGCATCCAGTCGATGAAAGGCGTGTCGAGCAGCCACTCGGAGATTGCGACCTCCAGCCGCTCGAACACCTGACCCAATCCGAAGGTCACCGCCGCCGGAAACAGCAGCGCAAACGGCCACAGCGCCAGCAGTACCAGTGCGCCGCGCGCATCGTCGACGAACCACTGCGAGCGCGTACGGCTCCAGTGCGCCACAGCACCCAGGCGCTCGAGCCCCGCGGCCAGCATAGCGCCCAGAAGAGCGCCGGAGGTGTTCAGGCCCAGATCCACATTGGAAGGAATCCGCGCCGGGAGATAGCTTTGCAGCGTCTCCATGGCAAAGGCCAGCGCCGCGCCGGCCGCGGTGGCGCGCAGCATGGCGCGCCAGCCGCTGGCGTCCTGCCGCGTACGCAGCACGGCCAGCGCACACAGGAAGCCGAACGGGACGTAGCCGGCGACATTGACCGCGAAATCGAACCCCGTCCAGTACTTGGGCCACGACGCCGAAAGGTACGCCCAGGGCGCGATGCCCTGGTCGCGCCAGTCGGCAAACGGATACAGGCTGGCATAGACGATCAGCGCCGCATAGGCGAGCGCTAGAGGCAGCGCGGCGGACTTGTGCTGCTTCTCCACCGTGGACACCGGGCTCAGAACGGCTTGACGACCACCAGCACCACGATGCCGAGCAGCAGCAGGACGGGCAGTTCATTGAACCAGCGATACCAGCGGTCATTGCGCCGGTTGCCGCCCGCGATGAAACGCCGCAGCAGCACCGCGCAGCCATGGTGATAGCCGATGGCTACCAGCACCAGCGCCAGCTTGGCATGCATCCAGCCATTGCCGGGGCCTCGCCCGATGCCATAGCCCAGCCAAAGCCACAAGCCGAAGCCCAGCGCCGGCACGGCCAGGAAAGTGGTGAAGCGCAACAGCTTGCGCGCCATCAGCAGCAGGCGCTCACGCTCTGCAACGGACTCTGGCGGCACCATCGCCAGGTTGACGAAGATCCGCGGGAGGTAGAACAGCCCCGCGAACCAGCTGGCAATAAAGACGATGTGAAGAGATTTGACCCAGAGCATGGAGGCAGTTTAGTGGCCGACCGCGCCATGCACCGCCCTTTGCCTGCCGAGCCGATGCCAACGACAGGCAAAAAAAAGCCCGACGTCTTCACGCCGGGCTGGGAAGCCCTTTTGCTGTCACACATCAAGGCACCCGCTCAGGGAGGAAAAGCGGGGAGCGGCAAGCCGCCCGCTTCAGAATTTAACAAAGACGAAACAAGGTTTCAAGCGACTCAGCCACTTTCTTTGACATTTTTATAGAAAAAAAGAGAACCTTTGAGTTACCAATTTGTCGTGTTATCGGACAACTGCCAACGCCGCCCCCTGCCGCCGTTTGACGGTTCAGGCACAATTTTCGGCTTATGACGCGCCCCTCCCCCTCCTTTGCCATGTACCCGGCCGGCCGGCCCCGCCGCTTGCGCCGCGATACTTTCACCCGCAACCTGGTCAGGGAGCACGCGCTGACGGCGCACGACCTCATCTACCCGGTGTTCGTGCAGGAAGGTGAAAAAAAGCGCGACGCCGTGTCTTCGATGCCGGGCGTGGAGCGCCTGAGCCTTGATCTGCTGTTGCCCGTGGCGGAGCAGTGCGTGGCAGCCGGCATTCCGGTGATGGCGCTTTTTCCGGTGATCGATGCGGGCCTCAAGACGCCCGGCGGCGACGAGGCGTTCAACCCCGACGGGCTCATTCCGCGCGTGGTCGCCGCGCTCAAGGCGCGCTTTCCGGAGCTTGGCGTGATGACCGACGTGGCGCTAGACCCCTACACCAGCCACGGGCAGGACGGCCTGCTCGACGACACCGGCTACATCATCAATGACGCCACTGTTGAAGTTTTGACGAAGCAGGCGCTCACACAGTCACAGGCGGGCGTCGACATCGTGGCGCCCAGCGACATGATGGACGGGCGCATCGGCGCCATCCGTACCGCCCTGGAGGCCCGCGGCGACGTTCACACCCGCATCATGGCCTACAGCGCCAAGTACGCCAGCGCCTTCTACGGCCCGTTTCGCGATGCCGTGGGCTCGGCCGCCACGCTCGGCAAGAGCAACAAGAAGGTCTACCAGATGGACCCGGGCAACAGCGACGAGGCGCTGCGCGAAGTGGCGCTCGACATTGCCGAAGGCGCCGACATGGTGATGGTCAAACCCGGCATGCCGTACCTGGACATCGTGCGCCGCGTGAAAGACGAGTTTCATGTGCCCACCTTCGCCTACCAGGTGAGCGGCGAATACGCGATGCTCAAGGCCGCCGCACAGAACGGCTGGCTCGACCACGACGCGGTCGTGCTCGAAAGCCTGCTCGCCTTCAAGCGCGCGGGCGCCGATGGCGTGCTCACCTACTTTGCACTTGACGCCGCGCGCTTGCTACAAAAACAATAGCTCGCACCCTTGCGCCCGCAGCGCGGGCCGATCGGTATTCCCAAAAGAGAGCAATAGGGCGGGCCCATGCGCATCTTCGAAATCAACCGCTCCCAAGTGAGCGAGCATCCGGCGCTGGCACCGCTCACGGTGCCGGGCGCCTGCGCTGCACAGGGCTATCTCTGGATTTCTCTCACGCGGGACGAGTTTCGCGCGTCGCTGGCGGAAGTCCAGCAGATCCTGCAGTCGCTCTGCCTCACCCAACTGGTCGACCTGCACGTGGCCGACTTGCTCAACGACCAGTTGCCTTCGCATTACGACTACACCTCGAAGTACGACGTGCTGGTGTTTCGGCGCCTTTCGGCCGGCCCGGGCCAGGCGGCGCTGGGCAACGGCAAGGGCACCTCGGGCGGCGAGCCGCCCCTTCCCACGCCGTCGCGCCGCGGCCCGCCGGTGCTGCGCCGGGTCGACACCCGGCCGGTGGGGTTTGCGCTCTTCGACCGCGTGCTGCTGTCGGTGCACCCGGAGGACGGCGCGGTGCGCGACGCTTTTGCCGCCCGCCTGCTGGCCGCGGGGTCGCCGGACGACAAAGGCGCCCCGGCGCTCGACGTGCGCGCCACTTCGGCCCGCGTACCCACCGGCACCGCCGACCTGATGCTGCGCGTCATCAACCAGATCGTCGACGGCTACCTGGACATGCGCCGCGAGCTCACGCGCCAGCTCGACCATTGGCAAACCGAGCTGATCGATCCGCGCAGCCGCTTCACCAACTGGGGCGCGCTGATGGAAGCTCGGCAGTCGCTGCACCACCTGGACGAAATCTGCGAGGACCAGCGCGCCGCCATACAGGACTGGATCGATTCGCTGGAGACGCTGCCGTCGCCGAAGAACGAGGCGGAGCAGCGCGAGCGGGAACTGATCATGGTGCGCAGCCGCGACGTGCTCGAGCACATCGAACGCGTGGTGCACCACGTCCACCGCCTGGAGCAGAACGCCGAAACCGCGGTGCAGATGCATTTCAGCGTTCAGGGGCACCGCGCCAACGACATCATGCGGGTGCTCACCGCGCTGACCGCCATTTTCCTGCCACTCAATCTCATCGCCGGCATCTTCGGCATGAACTTCGAATTCATTCCGCTGGTGCACAAGGCGGACGGGTTCTGGATTGCGATGGGCGCGATGCTGGTCATCGCGCTGGTGCTGGTCGTGGTGTTCTGGCGCAAGCGCTACCTTGCGCGCACGCGTTGAGCGCCGCGCGCGATACCCGTTCTCCAAAGCAAAAAGGCCACGCAGTTGCGTGGCCTTTTCAATTGCTGGCCGCAAGGGCCGCAAATTCGCCTGGCTTACTTGGCGACGGCGCCCGAGCCTTGCTGGGCTTGAACGCGTGCGTCCATGGGGTGGGGCATCGTCGAGATGACCTTGCTGTTGACGCGCGAGCCGCCGGTCACGTTCTGGTCGGGAGCGTAGGCGGTGCGAATCGCTTCGGCTTCGACGAGTGCGCGGTCCTTCGACACGGCAACGGTTTCCGGGCCGCGCGAGCCGCGGGTCACGTTCTGGTTCGGAGCCGATGCGGTGCGCACGGCTTCGGCGTTCACTTCGTCACGGCTCTTGGTCGAGACGGCGGTGTTCACGCCTTCGTACGATTCGGCTTGGGCGCCAGTGGCGGCCAGCACGGCGATGGCTGCTGCGGCGAGGATGTGCGAGGTCTTCATTTTCAGTTCCTTGTGTTCGTTGGATGGTTCGTCCACCAGGCTCGCTGGTTGCTCACCTGTGCGGCGAGTTTCCAACTGAATTGCTGCTGCAAAACACGTGGAACAGAGACACCGTGTTTCCTCTATTGAAACAATGACAACCGGAAGGCATGCACTCGATTCAGCAGGTTCGCTGGAAAATCAACGTATGCCGTTCCCGGAACGGAAACAATAGGCGCTTTGACATGGACAGTCTCGATCTGATCAGAACCTTCCGGGAGGTTGCTTCGCACGGCAGCTTTTCGCATGCGGCCAAGAAGCTCGACATGTCGAAAGCCACCGTCAGCAAGTATGTGGCCGAACTCGAAACACGTTTCGGCGTGCGTCTTCTCAACCGGTCCACGCGTTCCGTAAGCCTCACCGATGCCGGGCAACTGCTGCTGGAGCGCAGCACCCCGGTGCTCGAAATGGTGGAGCTCACGCAGGCCGAACTGCAGGAGCGCGCCACGCAGCCCAGCGGCCGGCTGCGCATTTCGGCGCCGCACGGCATGGGCAACGGTGAATTTCCGGGCCTCCTGGCCGACTTCATGCGCTACTACCCGGATGTGAGCATCAGCCTGCAGCTGACCAACCGCGCAGTCGATCTCGCCGAGGAAGGCATCGACGTCGACATTCGCAGCGGCCCCGTCACCGACGACAACCTGATCGTGCGCAAGCTGATGCTCATGGAAATGGTCGTCTGCGCCTCGCCCGTGTACTGGAAGAAGCACGGCAAGCCCGAACACCCGAGCGAGTTGGCCGGGCACGACGCGCTCACGCACTCACGGCTGGGCACCCAGCCGGTCTGGCGCTTCGAGGACGGCGGCCAGCCGCTCGACGTGCCGGTGAAAAGCCGCATGGACTGCACCGAGGGCGCGCCGCTGATCCGGGTTGCGATGCGCGGCTTCGGTGTGATCTACCTGCCGTCGATCCTCGTGCAGTCGCACATCGACGAAGGCGAACTGGTGCCCGTGCTGCAGGGCTATGCGCGGCAGGACATGTGGCTCTCGGCCGCTTACTTGCAGCGGCGCCACAACAGCGCGGCCTTGCGCGCCCTGCTCGACTTTCTCCAGACCCGCGTCGGCAAGGGGCCCGGCTCGCAAAAGAAAAAATAAGAAAGCCCGGCATGGGCCGGGCTTCGCTTGGGCCCCGGAGCGGGCTCGGGCTCGCTCAGCCGACGTGCTTGGCAAAGAACTCCAGCGTGCGCGCACGCGCCAGCTTGGCGGCCTCGGCGTTGTACGAGCCGCGCTGGTCGCAGTTGAACCCGTGGCCCGACTCATACACATGCACTTCCACCTCGGGGTGCGCCTTCTTGAACGCCTCGATGGTGTCCAGCGGAATCCAGTGGTCCTGGTTGCCGAAATGCGCCAGCACCGGCACCTTGGGCTGGCGCGCGGTTTCTTCCGGCGTGGTCATGCCGCCGCCGTAGTAGGGCGCCGCGGCAGCAATGCCGGGAACCAGGCTGGCGGCGCGCCAGACCAGGAGACCACCCCAGCAATAGCCCACGATACCGACATTGCCGGCCTTCGCGGCGTAGGCCACCGCGGCCTCGACGTCCTGCAGCACGCCCGGCGCGGGCAGCGCCTCGACCGCGGTCTTCAGTTCGAAGCCGGCCTTCATGTCCTCGTCGCTGTAGCCGAGCTCCACACCGGGCTTCACACGATGGAAGGTCGAGGGCGACACCGCCAGGTAGCCGTCCGCCGCATAACCGTCGGCCACCGAGCGGATGTGCGAGTTGACGCCGAAGATCTCCGGCACCACCACCACTGCGCCGCGCGGCTTGCCGGCGGGTTCGGCCACGTAGGCGGGGAAGGTGAAGCCGTCCTTGGCTTTCAGATCGATGAATTGACCCATGATGTCTTGCTCCTTGATGGCAACTGAAAAAAGAAGGCCAGGTTACGCGCGCAGCGCCCGCTCGACGAAGTCGAGGCGGTCCTGCCCCCAGAAGATTTCACCGTCGATCACGTAGCTTGGCGCCCCGAACACCTGGATGTCGATGGCCTCCTGCGTATAGGCTTCGTAGCGCTCCTGCACCGCCTGGCTCTGCGACTGCTCCGCGCGCTTGGGCGACAGCCCGCATTCGACGACCAGCGAATCGAGCACCTTCGGGTCGCCGATGTTGCGCTCCTGCACCCACACGGCCGCGAACACCGCGGCACACATGCGCATGGCGGCCTCGGTGCCGTCGTGCATGTCGACGGCGATGATGACCCGGGCCGCGTCGTCGCTGGCCACCGGAAAGAACTTCGGCTTGGTGTTCAGCGGCAGGCCGAGGTGGCGCGAACAGCGTGCGAGGTCGACCAGCCGGTACGCCTGGCGCTGCGGCGCGCGCTTGCCCAGCGGCAGCCCGCCCGACACCGGGAACACGCTGCCCAGGTCGATCGGCCGCACGCGCACCGTGGCGCCCGCGGCCGCGGCGATCGCGGCAAACCGGGAATGCCCCAGATAGGTCCACGGGCTCTGTGGCGCAAAGTAGTAGTCGATCGTCTTGTGCATTCAATAACCTCCGTGCTTCGCACTGAGGTGCGAGCTTGCTTGGGGCGGCGCGGCGCTCACGCTCATGCGCTGAGCCTCGATGATGTAATCCAGGCCAACGGTTTTAACTGACACGCAGTTTCTCTGCAGGAGGTGGGTTTTGGACCAGGTGCTCTTGATCACGGGCGGCAGCCGCGGCATCGGCGCCGCGACGGCCCTGCTGGCGGCGCAGCGCGGCTACGCGGTGGCCGTCAACTACGCCAGCAACTCGCTCGCCGCCGACGAGGTGGTGCGCACCATTCGTGCGGGCGGCGGCACCGCAATCGCCGTGCAGGCCGACGTGGGCGACGAAGCCCAGGTGCTGGCCATGTTCGAAAAGGTCGATGCCAAGCTCGGCCGCCTCGCGGCACTGGTCAACAACGCCGGCGTGGTCGACGCGCAGGCGCGCGTCGAGCAAATGAGCGTGGCGCGCCTGGAGCGCATGTTCCGCATCAACGTGATCGGCAGCTTCATCTGCGCGCGCGAAGCAGTCAGGCGCATGAGCACCCGGCACGGCGGTTCGGGGGGCGCCATCGTCAACATCTCCAGCGGCGCCGCGCGGCTGGGTTCGCCCGACCAGTACGTCGACTACGCGGCCAGCAAGGGCGCCATCGACACCTTCACTATCGGCCTGGCCAAGGAGGTCGCCGCCGAGGGCATTCGCGTGAACGCGGTGCGCCCGGGCCTGATCGATACCGAAATCCACGCCTCGGGCGGCATGCCCGACCGCGCCTTCGACCTGGCACCCACCGTGCCGATGCAGCGCACCGGCAGCGCCGAAGAAATTGCCGGCGCCATCCTGTGGCTGCTGTCCGCCGAGGCCAGCTACACCACCATGGCCCTGCTCGACGTGACGGGAGGAAGGTAGGCATGAGCACCTCGATGGACTTGATCAAGCCGCTGGTTACGCTGGTGGCCATCGTCAACCCGCTGGCTATCGTGCCCTTCTTCATCCACTACACGCAGGGGTATTCGGATGCGCAGCGGCGGCACACGGTGCGCATGTCGGCCTTCAGCGCCTTCGTGGTCATTGCGGTCAGCGCGCTGATCGGGCTGCAGCTGCTGGCGTTCTTCGGCATTTCGATTGCCAGCTTCCAGGTGGGCGGCGGCCTGCTGCTGCTCATGAGCTCGCTGTCGATGCTCAATGCCAAGCCGGCGGAGAGCAAGACCAACGTCGAAGAGCTGCGCGCCACCGAGGTAAAGGCCTCCATGGGCGCGTCCATCGCGGTGGTGCCGCTCACCATTCCGCTGCTCACCGGGCCGGCCACCATATCCACGGTGGTGATCTACGCCGACAAGACGCAGCACCTGTGGGAGCTCGGCTTGCTGGTCGGCTACGGTGTGGTGGTGGCACTGGCCACTGCGCTGGCGTTCTCGCTTGCACAGCCGATTGCCCGTGTGCTGGGCAAGACCGGCATCAACATCATGACGCGGCTCATGGGCCTGATCCTCGCCGCGCTCGCGGTGGAGGTGATGGCCGACGGCCTCGGCAAGCTGTTTCCCATTCTTCAGCGCGTGGGCTGACCGGTTCAGCCCAGCATCTTCTCGATGACCCGCCAATGCGCGGGATCGACCGGCGTGATCGACAGCCGGTTGCCCTTGCGCAGCACGACCAGTTCGGCCAGCTCGGGCTTGGCGCGCAACTCGGGCAGTGCCAACAGTCGCGTCTTGCGCACCGCCTGCACGTCGACCAGCAGCCAGCGCGGGTCTTCCTTCTTCGAGGCCGCGTCGTAGTACGGAGACTTCGGGTCGAACTGTGTCGGGTCGGGCTTGATGCCCGAGGCCACGCGCGCAATGCCCGCGATGCCGGGCTCCGGGCAGCTCGAGTGATAGAACAGCACGCCGTCGCCGACCTTCATACCGTCGCGCATGAAGTTGCGTGCCTGATAGTTGCGCACGCCGGTCCACGCCACCGTGGCGTTGGGCGCGGCGAGCGCGTCGTCGATCGAGACCTCGTCGGGCTCGGATTTCATCAACCAGTACTGGGGCATGGCAATCTCGCGAGGGAGTTTCGCGAGCGAATATAGCCGCCCTCCCCGGTACTGGCGAGCGCTGCTTACGGCGTCACGTAATCAGAAACCACCACCCACTTGCCGTCCTTGATCTGCGACAGGCGCGATTGGTCGTTGCCCAGACGCTTGGTGGCGGTGTAGGTGCTCTTCGCGCTGCCGAACATGTCGGGCTCGAAGGTCATGCTGTCCATGGCCTTGATGAAGCTGTCGGTCGAAAGGCCGGGGCCGGCCTTTTGCGCCGCCTTGATGAACGAATCGATGATCACGTAGCCATACACCGAGAACACCGTCGGGTCTTCGTTGAACTTGGTCTTGTACTTGTTGGCCCAGAAGCGCAGCGGCTGCGACTGCTCGTCGGTGTACGGGTTCTGCACCGTCATGGTGGCGTAGATGCCGTCCATCGCCTTGCCGCCCAGCTTGTGAATCAGGTCGGTATACGCCGCGCTCGAACCCAGGAAGGTCGGGTTGAAGCCGGTCTTGCGCGCCTCGCCCACGGTGCCGATGGTCTCGCGGATGATGGTGCCGAGCACCACCAGGTCGCAGTTGGCAGCCTTCATTTTTGCGACCTGCGAACTGAAGTCGGTGGCGCCGCGCTTGAACGAGGTTTTCTCGGCCAGTTCCATACCCGCCGTTTTCAGGCCCGCCTCCGCACCGCGCTGCACTTCGAGCCCGAACTCGTCGTCCTGGTAGATGGTGCAGACCTTCTTCGCGCCCTTCTCCTTGATCATCTTGGGCAGCGCCAAGCGGATCTGGTCGTAGTAGGTGGCCGCGAACGAATACTTCAGGCGGTGCAGCGGGTCGTACATCTCGCGCGCCGCAGTAATGGGCATGAAGTTGACGACGTTCTTCTCGAACTGCACCGGCATGGCCGCCATGTTCTGCGCCGTGCCGATGTGGCCGGCCATGATGAAGATCTTTTCCTGGTTGACCAGCTTCTGCGCCGCGAGCACGGCCTTCTTCGGGTCGTAGCCCGAGTCCTCGACGAAGAGCTTGAGCTTGCGGCCGTTGATGTTGCCCTGCTCGTTGAGTTCGTCCACGCGCAGCTGCATGCCGTTGCGCGCCTGCTTGCCGAAGCCCGCGAGCGGCCCCGACAAGTCCTGGATCGTGCCGATCCGGATCTCGTCCTTGCTCACGCCCTGTTGCTGCGCGGACGCGAACGTCGCGATCAGGCCCAGCACGGCCAGAGTCGTCACTGTCTTGAGCTTCATGGGGTTGTCTCCTCGGGTTGACAAAAAACGGTTCGGCAATGTCCGTCAGCGATACATCGCCTCGATGCGCTCGGCGTACTTGGCCTGCACCAGTTTCCGCTTGAGCTTCATCGTCGGCGTGAGCTCTTCGTCCTCGGCACTCAACTGCGTTTCGAGCAGGAAGAACTTCTTGATCTGCTCGACCCGCGCAAACTTCGCGTTGACGCGATCGATCTCGCCCTGGATCAGGTCCAGCACCTCTTGCGCACGCGTCAGGCTTTCGTAGTTGCTGAACGGCACATCGTGGTCCTGCGCAAACTTTTCGACGTTCTCCTGGTCGATCATGACGATCACCGTCAGGTAAGGTCTCTTGTCGCCGATCACCACTGCGTCGGTGATGTAGGGGCTGAACTTGAGCTCGTTCTCCAGCTCGCTCGGCGTGATGTTCTTTCCACCTGCCGTGATGATGATGTCCTTCATGCGGTCGGTGATGCGGAAATACCCTCCCGCGTCGACTGTTCCCACGTCGCCGGTGTGCAGCCAGCCGTCGGCGTCGATGGTTTCGGCCGTTTTCTCCGGCAGGTTGAGGTAACCCATGAAGACGTTGGGACCGCGCACCAGGATTTCGCCGGTCTGCGGGTCGAGCCGAACTTCGTTGTAGCTGGTGGCCGGCCCGATCGAGCCCGGCATGATGCGCGACGGCGGCACGCCGGTGGAGGCGCCACAAGACTCCGTCATGCCCCACACCTCCAGCATGGGTACTCCAAGAGCGAGGTACCAGCGCACAAGGTCGGGCGAAATCGGCGCCGCGCCGGTAACCAGAAAACGCGCGCGGTGAATCCCGATGAGCTTGCGCACATTGTTGAGCGCCAGCCAGCGCGCCACGCGGAACTTGAGGCGCAGCCCCGCGCCCACGGGCTGGCCCTGCAGCACGCGCTCGGCAATCTGCCGGCCCACGCCAATGCTCCAGCCGTAGGCGGCCTGCTGCAGCCGGCTCGCCTCCTTCAGCGCGATCATCACGCCCGAATAGAACTTCTCCCACACGCGCGGCACGGCGGTGAACACGGTGGGCGAAATCTCGCGCACGTTCTCGGGCACCGTCTCGGGGTTCTCGACGAAGTTGAGGATCGAGCCGGTGTACATCGCGAAGTATTCGCCGCCCATGCGCTCGGCAATGTGGCACAGCGGCAGGAAGCACATGCGCTCGTCGCCCTCGCCCTGCGCCAGCAGGGAGTTGTAGCCGCGCATGGTGTACACCAGCCCGCGGTGGCTGTGCATGGCGCCCTTGGGCTTGCCGGTGGTGCCCGAGGTATAGACGAGGATGGCCAGGTCTTCGGGACGGCAGGCGGCAATGCGCTGCTCCAGCGCCTGCGGATGGGCCTGCAGGTATTCACGGCCGAGCATGCGCAAAGCGTCGAGGCTGATGACGCCGGGGTCGTCGAGGTCGCGCAGGCCCTCCATGTTGAAAACGACAATCTTGCGCAGCATGGGCAATCGCGCACGCACTTCGAGCGCCTTGTCCAGTTGCTCGTCGTCTTCCACGAAGAGCACCGTGGTGCGGGAGTCTTCGCAAAGATAGTGCACTTGCGAAGCCGCGTCGGTGGGGTAGATGCCGTTCGACACGCCGCCACAGCTGAGCACGGCAATGTCGCACAGCACCCATTCGATGACGGTATTGGCAAGAATCGAGGCGCACTCGCCCTGGCCAAAGCCCAGCGCCAGCAGGCCGCCCGCAATCTCGCGCACGGCCTCGGCGGTTTGCCGCCAGGTCCAGGCGCGCCAGATGCCGAATTCCTTCTGCCGCATCCACACTTTGTCGGCCCGCAATTCCACGGCCTTCCAGAACACGGCGGGAATGGTCTCGCCGGGCACCACGATGCCGGGCTTCGGCTGCAGGTGCGCCAGGTCCCATAGGCCGGCCGGAGCGCGCAAGGCAGTTGTGCTCATGCCGTCATCTCCAGGTCTTCTTCTTTTTCCAGCGCCGCTCGCCGCGCACGCCGTCGTCCTTCACGCCGAGATAAAACTCCTTGATGTCCTCCTTCTCGCGCAGACGCTCGCAGGTGTCTTCCATGACGATGCGGCCGTTCTCGAGCACGTAGCCATGGTCGGAGGCGTTGAGCGCCATGTTGGCGTTCTGTTCGACCAGCAAGATGGTGGTGCCGCGTTCGCGATTGATGCGTACGACGATCTCGAAGATCTCTTTCGTCAGCTTGGGGCTGAGGCCAAGGCTGGGTTCATCGAGCAGGATGAGGTGCGGCGCGGCCATGATGGCGCGCGAGATGGCGAGCATCTGCTGCTGGCCGCCGGAGAGCAGGCCGGCGTCCTGCGTGGCGCGTTCCCGCAAAATGGGAAAGTAGCTGTAGACGCTTTCTATGTCCCGCGCCACGCCGTCGCGGTCCTTGCGGGTGTAGGCCCCCATCAGCAGGTTGTCCTTCACCGAGAGCAGCGGAAACACCTCGCGGCCTTCGGGCACGTGGCTCAGGCCCTGCTGCACGATGTGCGCCGGGTCCTTGGCGGTGATGTTCTTGCCCTGGAATTCGATGCTGCCTTTTCTGGGATCGATGATTCCTGAGATCGTTTTCAGGATGGTTGTTTTTCCGGCGCCGTTCGAACCCAGGACGGTCACTATTTCGCCTTGCCTGACTTTCAGGCTCACGCCACGGATTGCCTTGATGGGGCCGTAAGCGCTTTCGACGTTGAGCAGTTGGAGGACGACGTCGGTCATGGCGTTGCCCCTCGTGCTTCGGGCGGGGAACGGCGTTGGGGCCCCTGCCCCCGGCGGGCCGACGTCACCGGCCCTTCGGGCTGCCCTGCGCTGCTCACGACAGGCGGGGTCTCGCAGAACTCGCTTCGCTCAAACAGCTGCGAGCCCTGATCCGCCTGTCGCTCCGCTGCTCGGCGGCGCCTCAACGGCCCGCCCGGGGCAGGGGCCCCAACGCCGTGGGCACGCTCAGGGTCGTTCCTCCACCCGGAAGCCTGGTGTGCGGTACGGGGTGGGCTCCCCCTCTGTGCCGCCGAGGAGCGCAGCGTTTCGCGGACAAGGGCTCGCAGCTGTTTGAGCGCAGCGAGTTCTGCGAGACCCCGCGAAACGCGAGCACCGCAGGGGAGCCGCGAAGCGGCCGGCATAGTGGGGGCGACCGCGCCGCACCGCATACCGGGCGTCTCCAACGAAGCAGCGGACAAGACGCTCATGCCGCCACCCTCCTCAAACTGCTCACGTCATCCACAGTCCCGAGGTAGGCCTCAATAACCCGCGAATCAGCCTGCACCTCGCGCGGCGTGCCGGTCGCCAGCACCTCTCCCATGTTCATGGCCAGCACGCGATCCGACACCTTCGACACCAAAGACATGTCGTGCTCCACCATCAGCACTGAAACACCCAGTTCATGCTGAATATCCTGAATCCAGAACGCCATGTCCGCCGTTTCTTCCACATTGAGCCCTGAAGAAGGCTCATCGAGCAACAGCAGCTTCGGCTCAGTGCACAGCGCGCGCGCCAGCTCCACCACCTTGCGCACGCCGTAAGGCAAACCGGCCACCATCGAATCGCGGTGATGCTGCAAGTCCAGCAGGTCGATCACCTGCTCCGCCTTTTCGCGCGCCGCAATCTCGGCACGCCGCGTGGCCGGTGTAAAGAATATCTCGCTCCAGAAACCTGTTTGCCGATGCGTGTGACGGCCGATCAGCAGGTTGTGCAAGACAGTCGCGTGCTCGAAGAGTTCGATGTTCTGGAAAGTGCGCGCAATGCCGAGCGCGGCAATCGCGTGTGGCGCCTGATGCGTCAGGGCCAGCGGCCCCGAGGCCTCGCCATGCCATGTGATCTCGCCCATGGTCGGCGTGTAGATGCGGCTGATCAGGTTGAACACCGTCGTCTTGCCCGCGCCGTTCGGGCCGATCAGCGTGAACACCTCGCCGCGCCGCACATCGAAACTCACCTTGTTGACCGCGAGCACGCCGCCGAAGCGCACGCTCAGGTCCTTGGCGGAGAGAAGGATGTCGCCGCTCATCTCAACCGGTCCGATTTGGTGAACGACTTCTGCCGCTTGAACAAGCCCCGGCGGTAGAACGGAAAGAGCTGCAGCCAGGTGCGGATCTTCAGCCACCGGCCATACAGGCCCAACGGCTCGAACAGCACGAACGCGATCAGCACCACGCCGTACACCAGCCCCTGCAGTCCCGGCGCCTGGCCGACCACGGCCGGCAGCCAGTCCTTGCCCATCGAGATCAGCTGCGGCATCGCAATCAGGAAGATCGCGCCCAGGAACGCACCATGCACCGAGCCCAGGCCACCGATCACCACCATCAGCAGCAAGTCGATCGACTGCAGGATGTTGAACTGGTCCGGCGAGATGAAGCTCAGCTTGTGCGCATACAGCGCGCCGCCCAGACCCGCGAGCGCGGCCGAAATCGCGAACGACATCGTCTTGTAGCGCGCCAGGTGAATGCCCATGCTCTGCGCCGAGATTTCCGAATCGCGAATGGCAACGAAGGCGCGCCCGGTCGGCGAGCGCAGCAGGTTCAGGATGCCCAGTGTGCTGAGCACCGCCACCACCAGGCACAGAAAGTAGAAGCCGTTGCCCGACCCGAGCGACCAGCCGAAGAGCTGCGGCGACTTCACGTGCAGCCCCGCGTTGCCGCCGGTCACGCTTTCCCAGCGCGCGAACACTTCCTCGACGATGAAGCCGAACGACAGCGTCGCAATGCCAAGGTAGATGCCCTTCACGCGCAAGGCCGGCAAGGCCACCACCACGCCCACCGCCGCCGAGAGCGCCGCGGCCGCGAGCAGCGCAATCGGGAACGGAACCCCCATGTTGGTCAGCACGCCCTGCGTGTACGCACCCGCCCCGAGAAAGGCCGCATGCCCGATGGAAAACTGCCCTGTGAAGCCGGCGAGCAGCATCAGCCCCAATCCGACGATGCCGTAGATCATCACGAAGGTCAGCTGCGCGAGCCAGTACTCGTCGATCACCCACGGGGCAACAAGCAGGAAAGCGACCAGCAGGCCGTACCAGAACACCTGGCCACCGTGTCGCGCAAGGCGGATGTCCTGGTCGTAGCTGGTCTTGAAGATGAAGCGCATATCGAGCTAGACCTTCTTGCGCAGCTTCTCGCCGAACAGGCCGTTGGGCTTGATCATGAGCATCAGCAGCACGACGATGTACGGTGCCGTGTCCTTGAACCCATCGGGCAGGTAGAACCCGGCGAACGATTCGACGATGCCGATCACCAGCCCGCCGACGATGGCGCCCGGCAGGCTGCCGAATCCGCCCACCACCGCGGCCGGAAAAGCCTTGAGCCCGATGAAGCCCATGTTCGCGTGCACGAAGGTAATGGGCGCGAGCAGCATGCCGGCAATGGCCGCCACCGCCGCCGCCAGGCCCCACACCAGCCCGTTGAGCCGCTTCACCGGAATGCCCATGTAATAGGCCGCGAGCTGGTTCTGCGAAGAGGCCTGCATCGCAATGCCCAGCTTGCTGTAGCGGAACATCGCAAACAGCAGCCCGCAGAGGATGGCAGTGGCAATGATGATGGCGAGCTGCTCCAGGTTGACCACCAGCTCGCCCACCTTCCATATCTGGTCCTTGTACGGAACGGCGAGCGTGTGGGTGTCGGTGCCGATGCCCGGCACCATGGTGATGAGCCCGCGCGCCACGTACGCAATGCCGATGGTCAGCATCACGATGGAGAACTGCGGCTGCCCGAGGATGGGGCGAATCACCACCAGTTCGAGCAGCACGCCGAAAGCCGCCATGGCCACCAGCGCCAGCACCGCCGCAAGCCAGAACGGCATGCCGAACAGCGACATGCCGGCAAACGCACCGAAGGCTCCGAGCATCATCAGGTCGCCCTGCGCAAAACTCACGGTTTCGGTGGCCTTGTAGATGAGCACGAAGCCCAGCGCAATCAGCCCATAGATGCAGCCTTGCGCAATGCCCGACAGCAGGAGCTGGAGTATTTGCATGCGGCCTCTTCTTTTGCGCTACTGCCGGTAGCCGCCGGCCGCGTCGTGCAGCGCCAGGCGGCGCGAGCCGGCCACGATGTCGCTGGGCTTGAGCCCGTAGACCTGGCGGATCGAATGGCTGAAGTGCGTCGAATCGGGGTAGCCAGTGTCCAGCGCAATGTCGGTCAGCGTGCTGGTCTGGCGCACGTAGCGCAGCAGGCTCCGCGCGCGCTTCCAGGCGCGGAAGGCGCGAAACGCCGTGCCCGTTTCCTGCTTGAACAAGTGCAGAAAGCGCGAGAAAGACAGGTGCACCGAAGCCGCGCAGTCTTCGGCCGAAGTGGGCGCGGCCGGGTCGGCGTTGATGGCATCGATGACCTTGCGGATGCGCGGATCGAGTGCGCGCGGTGCCAGGTCCTCGCCGAAGAACAGGCGATCGAACTCCACCCCTTCGAAGCTCTGGCGCCCCGAGAGCGCAAGCAGATGGGTGTGCGCATCGCGCATGCGCTGCACGAACGCGGGCGCATCGACCGGGCCGCAGTGCTGCAGGTAACCGGGCAGGCGAGAGGGATCGACCGACTCCGATTCGATCAGCAGATTGAAGATGAGCGGGTGTGTGCTTTCAACGCGGTGCGGCACCTGCGGGGGCACCACGAACAGCGCGCCCGTTTGCCATGCGCCGCCGCCGATGCGCAGGCGGTTGGGCGGTGCGCCCGCGGGCGACACATACACGCCGTACCCGCCCATGGTGCGTTCGGCTGCGGCCCCGAGCAGCCCTGCATAGAACACGCGCTGGTGCGTGAGCCACATCAGGCGCTCTCCGCGCTGCCCGGCGCCGCTGCCTGGCAACGTCGTGTTCGATCGCTGCATGCTGTCTGTCTCCTGCATCGGGCCGCGGCCGGCCGATGGCCAGCGCTGCGTTGGCAGGATCGTAGCGGCGAGGGCCTGCTGCGCGGCATGCATTTGCGCGGGGACTTTCCCTAGGCTCATGCGAACGCCCGGCGCGTTCCGGCGTTCGGCAATGCGTCGGGTTGCGCAGCGGTGCGCTGGGCGCCTTCGAACAGGGCGCGGGCCTGGGGGTGCGGCATGGTGTCTCCGGTGGGCCGGGCGGCGTTCGCCCGGTCTCCTTTGCACGATGCCTTCGCGCCTCCGGCCCGGCTTGCGAAAACTGGCTGTGCTTGCCTGCTTGCGCGGGCCGCTCAGGCCTTGCGCGGCTTCACGCGCGAGGCGGCTTCCTTCGCGTTGACGCGCGCGGTGTCCACATCGCCCGCATGCGCGAGGGCCACGCCCATGCGGCGCTTGGCAAAGCTCTCGGGCTTGCCGAACAGCCGGATGTCGCTGCCGGGCACCTGCAGCGCCTCGGCCACGCCGTCGAACGCAATGCCGGTGGCGTCGACACCGCCGTAGATCACCGCGCTGGCGCCCGGGCTCTTGAGCGAGGTGTCCACCGGCAAGCCGAGGATCGCGCGCGCATGCAGCTCGAACTCGTTCTGCCACTGGGTAGCCATGGTCACCATGCCGGTGTCGTGCGGACGCGGGCTCACTTCGCTGAACCAGACCTCTTCGCCCTTCACGAACAGCTCGACGCCGAAGAGGCCCTGGCCGCCGAGGTCAGCCGTGACGGCCTGCGCGATCTGCTGCGCCTTCTGCAGCGCGGCAGGTGCCATGGGGTGCGGCTGCCAGCTTTCAACATAGTCGCCGCTCACCTGCACATGGCCGATGGGTTCGCAGAACTGGGTCTGCACCGCGCCGGCCGCGTCCTTGGCGCGCACGGTGAGCAGCGTGATCTCGTAGTCGAAGTCGATGAAGCCTTCGACGATGACGCGGCCATGGCTCACTCGGCCGCCGGCCATGGCGTAGTCCCACGCCTTCTGCACGTCGGCCGGGCCGTCGATCTTGCTCTGGCCCTTGCCGGAGCTGCTCATCACGGGCTTGACGATGCAAGGGTACCCAATGCCGGCGTCGATGGCCGCCTGCAGCTCGGCCAGCGAGTCGCAGAACTTGTAGGGGCTGGTGGGCACGCCCAGCGTTTCGGCGGCAAGCCGGCGGATGCCTTCGCGGTCCATCGTGAGGCGCGCGGCGCGCGCAGTTGGAATCACGCGCACCACGCCCGCGTCTTCGAGCTGCTGCAGCATTGGCGTGGCAATGGCCTCGATCTCGGGCACCACGAGCATGGGCTTCTCGGCTTCGATCAGCGCCTTGAGTTGCTCGGGGTCGCTCATGGTGATGGTGCGCGCATGGTGCGCCACCTGCTGGCCGGGCGCGTTCTCGTAACGGTCGACCGCAATGGTTTCGACGCCGAGGCGCTGCAGGGCGATCAGCACCTCCTTGCCGAGCTCGCCGGAGCCGAGCAGCATCACGCGGGTGGCGGAAGGGGAAAGAGGGGTGCCGAGGGTGGTCATGGTCGGGGTCGAAAAAGAGAAGAGAAAAAAACGATGGCCGCACTGTAAGCCACCCGGTGGCGGCCGTGTCACTCGCGGCAACAGCAGCCTGGCGGGGCTGCTTCACAATCGATCTCCTGCAACGTGGCCGCCTTCGCGCCACGCGCCCCTTATCCCGTTTTTCTTTATTCAAGGAGTTTTCTCATGACGATCCAGACCGTCGGCATCATCGGCGCCGGAACGATGGGCAATGGCATTGCGCAAGCTTGTGCGGTGGCCGGTGTCAATGTGGTGATGGTCGACATTGCCCAGGCGGCGGTCGACAAGGGCCTGGCCACTGTCTCGGGCAGCCTCGACCGCCTGATCAAGAAAGAAAAGCTCACGGCCGAGCAGAAGACCGCGGCGCTCGCGCTGATCAAGGGCTCGACCAACTACGACGACCTGAAGAGCGCGCAGCTCGTGATCGAAGCCGCCACCGAGAACCATGCGCTCAAGCTCAAGATCCTGAAGCAGGTCGACGAGCTGCTGGCACCCGAGGTGATCATCGCGTCGAACACCTCGTCGATCTCCATCACCCAGCTCGCGGCCGCCACCTCGCGCGCCGACCGCTTCATCGGCATGCACTTTTTCAACCCGGTGCCGATGATGGCGCTGGTGGAGCTGATCCGCGGCTATCTGACGAGCGACGCCACGCACGACGCCGTGAAGGCGCTGGCCGAGAAGCTGGGCAAGTCGCCCATCACGGTGAAGAACGCGCCGGGCTTCGTGGTCAACCGCATCCTGGTGCCGATGATCAACGAGGCGTTCTTCGTGCTGTCCGAAGGCATTGCCACCGCCGAAGACATCGACGCCGGCATGAAGCTGGGCTGCAACCAGCCGATCGGCCCGCTGGCGCTGGCCGACATGATCGGCCTGGATGTGTGCCTGGCTGTGATGGAGGTCTACCTCGAGCAGTTCGGCGATTCCAAGTACCGACCCTGCCCGCTGCTGAAGGAGATGGTCGCGGCCGGCCAGCTCGGGCGCAAGACCGGGCGCGGCGTCTACACCTACTAAGCGCGGCAACAACAAAAACAAGGAGACAAACGCCATGACCGCCACGCCCATCACCCCAACCGCCCCGCCCGCCGAAGGCTGCATCGACACGCAAGTCATCGACCACGTGCTGCTGATCGGCATCAACCGCCCCGCCAAGCGCAACGGCTGGACGCCGCCAATGTTCAAGCAGCTGGCCGAGGCCTACACCCGGCTGGACGACGACCCCGACCTGCGCGTGGGCGTGCTGCATGCCTTTGGCGACCACTTCACCGCGGGCCTGGACCTGCCTGCGGTCACCGAGTACATGAAGCGTGGCGAAAAGGCGATTCCGGCCGGGTTGGTGGAGCCGCACGATTTCGGCCTGCCCGGCTACCGCCGCCGCACCAAGCCGATGGTGGTGGCGGTGAAGGGCATCTGCTTCACGGTCGGCATCGAGCTGATGCTGGGCGCCGACATCGTGGTGGCGGCCGACAACTGCCGCTTCTCGCAGATGGAAGTGCAGCGCGGCATCATGGCCACGGGCGGCGCCACGCTGCGCATGGCCGAGCGCGCGGGCGTGGGCAACGCGATGCTGCACCTGCTCACGGCCGACGAGTTCGACAGCGCCGAGGCCTATCGCCTCAACTTCGTGCAGAAGGTGGTGCCCGCCGGGCAGGAGCTCGACACGGCGCTGGCCATTGCGCAGCGCATCGCGGCGCAAGCGCCACTGGCCGTGGTGGCCACCCGGCTCAATGTGATCAAGGCTGTCGAGCAAGGGCCGCTCGCGGCCGTGTCGGAATTCATCGAAACGCAGAAGCGCCTGTCGAACAGCGAAGATGCGGCCGAAGGCGTGCGTTCGTTCGTCGAGCGCCGGCCGGCGCGCTTCAGCGGCCGCTGACGAGCAAGTTGAAGATGAATCCCACCGGAGCCACGAAGCCCATGTCCTTTTTCCAACGCACGGCGCTCGTCGCCGCCTTCACACTGATTGCCGTGAACACCTCTTCGAACGCCCAGACGCCCGCGCCCGCCGCGCCTCCCGATCCGGCGGCCACTTCGGTCGAGGCCATGGGCTGGATGAAGGGCTTTCCGCCGCCGCCCGACAAGCTGATCACCTTCGACAACCCCGTCGGCGGCGTGTTTCCGCGCACGCGCTGGAGCTTTTCGCACGTGCGAGAAACCGTGCCCACCGCCAATGTGTGGCGCGGCAGCGGCGCGCCCAGCCCGTTGCCGGCGGCGCCGCGCACCGACATCGAAGCCGTCACGTTCAAGCCCCTGGGGAGTACCGGCGAGACCGTGACCTTTGCGCAGATGATTCCGCGCACCTACACCGACGGCATCCTGGTGATGCACCGTGGCCGCGTGGTCTACGAGAAGTACTTCGGCGCGCTCACGCCGGAGCGGCCGCACATCGCGATGTCGGTCACCAAGTCCTTCGTGGGCACGCTGGCGGCCATCCTGGCGGACGAAGGCAAGCTCGACCCTGCGGCACCCGTCACCAAATACCTGCCTGAACTGAAGGACACGGCGTACGGCGACGCCACGGTGCGCCAGGTGATGGACATGACCATCGGCGTGCGCTACTCCGAGAACTACGCAGACCCGAAGGCCGAGGTCTGGGACTATGCGCGCGCCGGCGGCATGCTGACCCAAGGCCCGAACTACACGGGCCCGAAGTCGTTCTACGAATTCCTCGCCACGCTGCAGAAGGAAGGCGCTCATGACGCCGCCTTTGCGTACAAGACGGTGAACGCCGAGGTGCTCGCCTGGATCCTGCGCCGCGTCAGCAACCAGTCGCTCGCCGACTTGCTGAGCGAGAAGATCTGGCGCCGCATCGGCGCCGAGCAGGACGCCTATTTCATGGTCGACCGCATCGGCACCGAATCGGGCGGCGGCGGGCTCAACACGGTGCTGCGCGACCTGGCGCGCTTTGGCGAGACCATGCGCAACGGCGGCCGTGCGACCAACGGGCAGCAGGCCATTCCGAAAGCCGTGGTCGAAGACATCCAGCGCGGCGGCGATGCGGCCAAGTTCGCCAAGGCCGGCTACGCGCTGCTGCCAGGCTGGTCGTACCGCAACATGTGGTGGGTGACGAACAACCCGCACAGTGCCTACATGGCGCGCGGCATCCACGGGCAGAGCATCTATGTCGACCCGAAGGCCGAGATGGTGATCGTGCGCTACGCCGCGCACCCGGTGGCGGCCAATGCGGGGAACGATCCGCTCACGCTGCCCGCGTTCCAGGCGGTAGCTGAAGCGCTGATGCGCCCCTGAGTTCTTTAGAAAAAGCTCAGCCGCCGTCCCGCTCGCGGGCAATGACCAGCAGGCCGTCCATGATCAGGCTTTCGACGAGTTCGAAGTCCCCATTCATGACGGGCGCCATCTTCCAGCCCGCGCCGCCTGTCATGTAGCAGGCCGGCTCGGCGCCGCAGTGCGAGCGCACGTGCTGCACCATGCGCTCCACCGCACCGGCAATGGCATAAGTACCGCCGCTGGTGAGCGCGTCGCTGGTGTTGGTGGGAAATTCGCGTACCTCACCCGTGGGCACGTGCAGCCCGGCCGTGCCTGATTCGAGCGCGCGCAGCATGATGCCATGGCCCGGCAGGATCAACCCGCCCAGGAACTTGCCGCTGGCGTCGATGGCCTCCACCGTGACGGCCGTGCCGATCATCACCACCACCATCGGCCGCGCCGGCCCCGTGCCCAGCATGCGGTGGCGCGCGCCGATCATCGCGACCCAGCGGTCGGCGCCCAGCCGCGTCGGATGGTCGTAGCCGTTGACGATGCCGGCCTCGGCCGCGCTCGCCACCACCCAGCGCGGCGCGCACTCGAAGCGCTCGACGATCTGCTCCTCGGCGCGGCGGCGCACTGCATCGCCGGCCACCACGCAGCCCAGCATGGCGCTTGGCGCGGGCAGGTTGGCCCAGGGGCCTTCGGCAAGGCGCTCGATGTGGTCGAGAAACTCGGCCCCGTGCGCCTGCAGCGCCGCTCCCGGATGCGCGGCATCGTAGAGAGCCCATTTGAGGCGGGTGTTGCCGATGTCGATCGCGAGGAAGGGGGAAGCCATGGGCGGGATTATTGCGACTTTATGTCGCTTACCGCCGCTTGCACTTGCGGCAAGGGACTACGCGCCATGGTCACTTGCCGCCGTTACAGTCGCGATTCCCAATCACCACGGCAGAAGGAGTACCCCATGGGTTTGCTGAGTTTCATCAAGGAAGCAGGAGAAAAGCTGTTCGGCGGTTCATCGGCCCAAGCTGCCGAGCCGGACGCGAACACCAAGGCCGCGGCTGCCATCAAGACCTATATCGAGACGCAAAATCTCGGTCTCACGGGCCTGGAAGTGACCTACACGGCCGCAACGGGCGTCGTCACGCTGGCCGGCCAGGCACCTTCGCAGGAAGCGAGCGAAAAAGCCGGGCTTGCCGCAGGCAACGTCGCGAATGTGACGAGCGTCGACAACAACCTTGTTGCACCGGCGGCAGCGCCCGCGCAGTACCACGATGTGGTGAAGGGCGACACGCTCTCGGCCATTTCGAAGAAGTACTACGGCGATGCCAACAAGTACAACGCGATTTTCGAAGCCAACAAGCCGATGCTGAGCCATCCGGACAAGATCTATCCGGGGCAGAAGCTGCGCATTCCGGCGCTTTGAGCTGAATTCAGCTCACCAATGGAAAGGCCCACTGGAGACGGTGGGCCTTTTGTTTTTCTGCTGTTGTTCTTTGGTGCTGCTGTTCAGGGCGTGTGCAAAGGCCACCGGGTACTCCCCTCCGCGAATGTCCCCCGGGCTTCGCCCTCCTCCTTTATTTCGCTGCG
>NZ_JBBCBO010000037.1:0-29237 GCF_037203865.1 Variovorax sp. CCNWLW186
CTGGACTTCTTGACGATCTCCTCGAGCGTCATCGACTCGAACTCGGTGCCCTTTTGCAGGTTGTTCAGGTTCACCACATAGGCGTTGTGGTGCTTGCCGTAGTGGTACTCGAGGGTTTCCTTCGAGTACTCGGGTGCCAGTGCGTCGAGGGCGTAGGGCAGGGGCGGGAGGGTGTGTTCCATGGTGGGTCTTTCCTTTCGGGTTTTGAAAACAGTCTGAATCAAGGCGCGTTTCTGGGGCTCACCTGGTAGGCGCAGCGCCGCGCGCCCGCAAGCACATGCTCGACGCGGCTCACGCTTGCGTCGGTTCCCAGCACTTCTTCGAAGAGCTGCAGTTCGCTGCGGCAAAAGCCCGTGCAGGCCCGCGCCGCGGTGCAGATGGGGCAATGGTTTTCTATGAAGAGAAAGCCCTCGCCCTCGGGCCGGAACTCGGCCATGTAGCCTTCGCGGCTGCGGATCTCGGCGAGCCGTTCGAGCTTCGTCTTCAGGCTGCGCGCGCCCAGCATCGCCTCGCGGTAGTTGGCGCGCATGGCTTCCTCGCGCGCGCCGATGAGCTGGTCCATGCCCTTCTCGCCGAACACGGTGATCACGGCGCTGATCATCTGCACCGTCATCTCGGCATGCGTGTCGGGAAAGCGTGCGTGCCCGGCGCCGGTCAGCCGCCATATCTGCGTCGGCCTGCCGCGGCCCGCCGGCCGGCTTTCGGCGTCGACCAGCCCATCGGACTGCAGCTTGACCATCTGCTGGCGCACCGCCTCCACCGTCACGTCGAGCACCTTGGCAATGTCGGGAATGCCGAGCGCGCCGCGGGTCTTGAGCGTGGACAGGATGCGGTCCGCCGGCTGGTGCGGCGTCCAGGCGGGCTTCAGGTCGAGGGGGCGGGCGGTCATCCTTTTATTTCACAGGTTTGGCTTTGATTATTGAATGACTGTGCATCCGCTGTCGAGGGCCTTGCGAAAGACGGGACGTCTTTACGGTTTCTTTATGCGGCCTCGCCGACTCTGTTCCCCGTTTTTACGGGCCCCTGCCGAGACTCGATGCCTTGGTTTCGCTGCAGGAGCAATGAATGGATTTCGTCTGGATGGGCGCCTTGCTGGCGCTGTGGGCCGCGCTGGCGGCCATGGCCTTCGGGCTGAACCGGCTCGAAGGGCCGGGCGCAATGAATGCGCCGAATGAGCTGAACACGGGCGAAGGAGAGCGGCCATGATCAGCCTCGAAGCGCTCTACGGCTTCGGCGCATTGATTGCCGTCGTGCTGTTTGCCTACCTGGTGTTCGCGCTGATCTGCGCGGAGGAGTTCTGAAATGACCGCCTCCGCCTGGACTTTGCTGGCCCTCTTTCTCGCGGCGCTTGTACTGCTGGCATGGCCGGTCGGCAAGTTTCTTGCCGCGCTGTGCGACGGACGCCTGCCGCGCTGGATGCAGCGCATCGAGGCGCCGCTCTACAAGCTCGCGGGCACCAAGCCCGGGCAATCGATGCACTGGCTGCGATATGCATTCGCGCTGCTGGCCTTCAATGCCGTTGGCGCGATCTTTCTGTACGCGCTGCAGCGCCTGCAGGGCTGGCTGCCGCTCAACCCCGCCGGCATGGGGGGCGTGTCGCCCGACTCGGCCTTCAACACCGCGGTGAGCTTCGTCTCCAACACCAACTGGCAGGGCTACGGCGGTGAATCGACGATGAGCTATTTCACGCAGATGCTCGGGCTCACGGTGCAGAATTTCTTCTCGGCCGCCACGGGCATTGCGGTGGCCTTTGCGCTGGTGCGCGGCTTTGCGCGTCGGGGCGACGGCAAGAGCGGTGGCCTGGTCGGCAACTTCTGGGCGGACATCACACGCATCACGCTGTGGCTGCTGGTGCCGCTGTCGTTCGCGCTGGCGGTGGCCTTTGCCGGGCAGGGCGTGATCCAGAACTTCGACGCCTACAAGACCGTGCAAACGGTCGAGGCGGTTGCAGGAACGCAAACACAGACGCTCGCCATGGGCCCTGTCGCGTCGCAGGAGGCCATCAAGATGATCGGCACCAACGGCGGCGGCTTCTTCAATGCCAACTCGGCGCACCCGTACGAAAACCCGACCGCCCTCAGCAACCTGCTGCAGATGATCGCGATCTTCCTGATTCCGGCGGCGCTGTGCTTCGCATTCGGCCGCGTGGTCGGCGACATGCGGCAAGGGTGGGCCGTGCTTGCGGCAATGACGGTGATGTTCGTGCTTGCGGTGATTGCCATCATTCCCGCCGAACATGCCGGCAATCCGCTGTTCGCTTCGATGGGGGTCGACCAGGCGGCGAGCGCGCTGCAAAGCGGCGGCAACATGGAAGGCAAGGAGGTGCGCTTCGGCATCGACGCATCGGCGCTCTTCGCGGCCGTGACCACCGCGGCATCTTGCGGCGCGGTCAATGCCATGCACGACTCGTTCACGCCGCTCGGCGGCATGGTGCCGCTGGTGCTCATGCAGCTGGGCGAGGTGGTGTTCGGCGGCGTGGGCAGCGGCCTCTACGGCATGCTGATCTTCGCGATGCTCGCGGTGTTCATTGCGGGCCTGATGATCGGCCGCACGCCTGAGTACCTCGGCAAGAAGATCGAGGTGCGCGAGATGAAGCTGATCTCCATCGCCATCCTGGTCACGCCCATCCTGGTGTTGGCCGGCACCGCGGTGGCGGTGATCGCAGGCGCCGGCAAGGCCGCCATCGCCAACCCGGGTGCGCATGGGTTCTCTGAAATTCTGTATGCGCTGAGCTCGGCCGCCAACAACAACGGCAGCGCCTTCGCGGGCCTTTCGGCCAACACGCCGTTCTACAACGGCCTGCTTGGGCTGGCCATGTGGCTGGGCCGCTTCGCGATGATCGTGCCGGTGCTGGCCATTGCCGGCTCGCTGGCCGCGAAGAAGCGCCTGCCGGTCACCGGCGGCACGCTGCCCACGCACGGGCCGCTGTTCGTCTCGCTGCTGATCGGCACCGTGCTGCTGGTCGGCCTGCTCAACTATGTGCCGGCGTTGGCTCTCGGGCCCGTTGTCGAACACCTGGTGCTCTGGAAATAAGGGGCGCGCACCATGACTGCCAATACAAAAACCTCTCTCTCGCTGCTCGACGCGGCGCTGGTCAAGCCTGCGCTGTGGGGCGCCTTCGCCAAGCTGGACCCGCGCACGCAGTGGCGCAACCCGGTGATGTTCATCGTGTACATCGACAGCATTCTCACGACACTGCTCTGGGTGCACTCGCTGAGCTTCCCGGGCGACACCGGCATGAAGCCCGCCTTCGTGCTGGCCATCACCGTGTGGCTGTGGTTCACCGTGCTGTTCGCCAACTTTGCCGAAGCCTTGGCCGAGGGCCGCAGCAAGGCGCAGGCCGCATCGCTGCGCGGTCTTCGCAAGGACACCTGGGCCAAGAAGCTGCAGGAGCCGCGCCACGGCGGCCAGTGGCTTCCGGAGCAAGCACCGAACCTGCGCAAGGGCGACGTCGTGCTGGTCGAGACCGGTGACGTGATCCCGCTCGATGGCGAAGTCATCGAAGGCGTGGCCTCGGTGGACGAGAGCGCCATCACCGGCGAATCGGCACCCGTGGTGCGCGAATCGGGCGGCGACTTCTCGGCTGTGACCGGCGGCACGCGCGTGCTGTCCGACTGGCTGGTAGTGCGCATCTCGGTGAACCCGGGCGAGTCGTTCCTCGACCGCATGATCGGCATGGTCGAGGCGGCCAAGCGCCACAAGACGCCCAACGAGATTGCGCTGACCATCTTGCTGGTGGCGCTCACGCTCGTGTTCCTGATGGTCACGGTCACGCTGCTGCCGTTCTCGGTGTTCAGCGTGGAGGCGGCGGGCGCGGGCACCGTGGTGTCGCTCACCGCGCTGGTGGCGCTGCTGGTGTGCCTGATTCCGACCACCATCGGCGGCCTGCTCTCGGCCGTGGGTGTGGCCGGCATGAGCCGCATGATGCAGGCCAATGTGATTGCCACCTCGGGCCGCGCTGTGGAAGCGGCCGGCGACGTCGATGTGTTGCTGCTCGACAAGACCGGCACCATCACGCACGGCAACCGCCAGGTGAGTGCCTTCCTGCCTGCGCCGGGCGTGACCAAGGCCCGCCTGGCCCGCGCCGCGATGGTCGCCTCGCTGGCCGACGAAACGCCCGAAGGCCGCAGCATCGTCGAATTGGCGCGTCGCGACGGACTCGAAGTCACGGCGGTGGAAGGTGCACGCTTCGTGCAGTTCACCGCGCAGACCCGCATGAGCGGCGCCGACCTGCCGGCGGCGCCCAACAGCCTGGATACTGAAGTCGTGCTGCTGCGCAAGGGCGCGGTCGATGCGATTCGCCGGCACGTCGAATCGATGGGCGGCAGCGTGCCGGCCGAGGTGCTGCGCGCGTCCGAGGAGACTGCGCGCCGCGGCAGCACGCCGCTGGCCGTGGCCGAGGGTAACCGCGTCCTCGGCGTGGTCGAGCTCAAGGACATCGTGAAGACCGGCATCAAGGAGCGCTTCGCCGAGCTGCGCCGCATGGGCATCAAGACGGTGATGATCACCGGCGACAACAAGCTCACGGCCGCAGCCATTGCGGCCGAGGCGGGCGTGGACGACTTCCTGGCCGAAGCCACGCCGGAGGACAAGCTGGCGCTGATCCGCAAGTACCAGTCCGAAGGCCGGCTGGTCGCGATGACCGGCGACGGCACCAACGACGCCCCCGCGCTGGCGCAGGCCGACGTGGCCGTGGCCATGGGCAGCGGCACGCAGGCCGCGAAGGAGGCCGGCAACATGGTCGACCTGGACTCGAACCCGACCAAGCTGCTCGAGGTGGTGGAGACCGGCAAGGCGCTGCTCATGACGCGCGGCTCGCTCACCACCTTCTCGATTGCGAACGACGTGGCGAAGTACTTCGCCATCATTCCCGCGATTTTTGTCTCGACCTATCCGCAGCTGGGTGCGCTCAACGTGATGCGGCTTGCGAGCCCTTCGTCGGCGATTCTGTCGGCGGTGATCTTCAATGCGCTGGTCATCGTGTTCCTGATTCCGCTGGCGCTCAAGGGCGTGCGCTACCGGCCGGTGGGCGCGGCCGCGCTGCTGCGCCGCAACCTGGCCATCTACGGCCTGGGCGGTCTGCTCGTTCCCTTCATCGGCATCAAGTTGATCGACTGGCTGCTGGTCGCCGTCCATCTCGTCTGAGGAGTTCTTCATCATGAACAACAACAGCATCATTCGTCCCGCGCTCGTGCTCTTCGCACTGCTGGGCGTGCTCACCGGCCTGATCTATCCGATGGCCGTCACCGGGGCCGCCAAGGCGCTGTTTCCGTCGCAGGCTGCGGGCAGCTTGGTCGTGCAGGGCGGAACCACCGTGGGCTCCAGTCTCATCGGCCAGAACTTCAGCGACCCGAAACACTTCTGGGGCCGTCCATCGGCCACCGCGCCGCAGCCTTACAACGCGAGCGCTTCGGGCGGCTCGAACCTCGGCCCGCTCAATCCGGCGCTGGCCGATGCGGTCAAGGGCCGTGTCGAAGCGCTTCGCGCCGCGGACCCGGGCAACACCGCGCCGGTGCCGGTCGATCTGGTCACGGCTTCGGCCAGCGGGCTCGATCCGGACATCAGCCCCGCCGCAGCGCGCTACCAGGCGGCCCGCGTCGCGCGCGTGCGCGGGGTGCCGGTCGAACAGATCAATGCGCTGATCGAAAAGAACACGCAAAGCGCACTTTGGGGCGTGCTCGGTGAATCACGCGTCAACGTTCTCGCACTGAATCTCGCGCTCGATGCTTCGGTGCGCTGAGGAGAAAAACCATGGCCTATGCCGCTTACCGTGAACACCCCGGCACGTTGCGAATGCATGCGCCCGTGACCGCCACGGGCTCGTTCTACGTCCTCGACGTCACCGTCTGCTGCGCCGACGCGCTGCGCGTGCGCCGCAGCGTCTCGGGTTGCCCCGATGCGGGCGTGGTGCGCTGCGAGCCGTTGCTGCACGCCCTCTGCTCGCAAGAGAGCGATGCGCCGTGCGTGCGTCTGATGATCCGCCTGCCCATCGCGAGCTACGCCGAGGTGCTGCACCGCCTGATCGAGTGCGTGCCCTCGGGCGAGATCGGCCGGCTCGTGAGCTGGCGCGAGCACCTGGCCCGCTGCGGGCTGCGCGATGGTCACTGACCTCTTCCACGTGCTGCTGGCGCTCGCGGCGCTCTTCATTCCGCTGGGCTTTGCCTGGTGGGTGCTCTCGCGCACGGCGCGGCGGCATGAGGCCAGGCGCCGCAAGCGCGGCCCGATGCGCTAACCTGCGCAGCCATTCCACGCTATCCATGCTCGACACCCGCCCCGACCCCGACGCCCTGCTTGCGCAACTGCGCAACGACGAGGCGCGCGCGCAACGGGGCAAGCTGCGCATCTATTTCGGCGCCAGCGCGGGCGTGGGAAAGACCTGGGCCATGCTGAGCGCCGCCCAGCGCGAGCGCGCCGCGGGCCGCGACGTGCTCATCGGCGTGGTCGAAACCCATGGCCGCAGCGAAACCGCCGCGCTGCTCGCGGGGCTCGACACCCTGCCCCTGCGCGAGCTGGACTACCGCGGCCGCACATTGGCCGAGTTCGATCTGGACGCGGCGCTGGCGCGCAAGCCCGCCGTGCTGCTGGTCGACGAGCTGGCCCACACCAATGCGCCGGGATCGCGCCACGCCAAGCGCTGGCAAGACGTGCAGGAACTGCTGGCCGCGGGCATCGAGGTGTGGTCGGCCCTCAACGTGCAGCACCTGGAGAGCCTCAACGGCACCGTCGGCGCGATCACCGGCGTGCGCGTGCACGAGACGGTGCCCGACACCGTGCTCGACGAGGCCGACGAGGTGGTGCTGGTCGACGTCACGCCCGACGAGCTCACGGCGCGGCTCGCGGCCGGCAAGGTGTATTTACCGCAGCAGGCCGAGCGCGCCGCGCAGAACTTCTTTCGCAAAGGCAACCTGATCGCGCTGCGCGAGATTGCGCTGCGCCGCACGGCGGAGCACGTGGAAGACGATGTGCGCGGCTGGCGGGTCGAGCAGTCCGGCGCGGCCGGCCGCAATGGAAAAGATGGGAATGGCGGCGCGCTGCAGGCCTGGAACACCTCGGGCGCGATCCTCGCGTGCGTCGGTCCGCACGAAGGCGCGGCGCAGACGGTGCGCACCGCGGCGCGGCTTGCGGGCCAGCTCAACGTGCGCTGGCACGCGGCCTACGTCGAGACGCCGCGGCTGCAGCGCCTGGCCGCTGAAGAGCGCGACCGCATCCTTGCGGTGCTCAAGCTGGCCGAGGAACTGGGCGCGGCCACCGCGGTGCTCACGGGCTCCGATGTGGCCGAGCAACTCTCCGAGCAGGCCCGCAGGCTGAACTGCGCCACGCTGGTGATGGGGCGTTCGGAGCCCGCGAGCGGATGGCACCGCTGGTGGCCCGCCGCGCCGGTGCCGCTGCCGCGCGCACTGGCGCAGCATGCACCCGCTCTCGACATCCTGGAGGTCGGCCGCGTCGACAGCGCGCGCCGCCTCGCACGCACGCCGCTCAACACGCCGCGTGCCGACGAAGGAGATCACGAAAAAGCGCCCATCCACTGGCCCGGCTATGCCTGGGCCACGGCCACCAGCGTGGCGCTCACGCTGGCCTGTACGCCGCTGGCCGGCGTCCTCGAACTCGCGAACATCGTGATGCTGTTCCTGCTGGGCGTGGTCGGTGTGGCCATGCGCTTCGGACGCGGGCCGTCGGCGCTGGCGGCCCTGCTCAACGTCGCGGCCTTCGATTATTTCTTCGTGCCGCCGCAGCTTTCGTTTGCGGTAAGCGATGTGCAATACGTGCTGACCTTCGCGATCATGCTGGGCGTCGGCCTGCTGGTGGGGCAGCTCACGGCCGGCCTGCGCTTTGCGGCCGGTATATCGACCAGCCGCGAACGGCGCGCACGCTCGCTGTTCGAACTCACGCGCGAGCTCTCGGCAGCGCTGGAGAGCACGCAGGTCGTCACGCTCGGTGCCGCCGCGGTGCAGGGCCACTTCGGCGGCCATGCGCTGGTGTTGGTGACGGACTCGGCCGACCAGCTTGTGCTGCCGAAGGAGCCGCCCGAGGGCTTCGATGCGCAAGTGGCCGACTGGGCCTTTCGCCACGGCCAGCCTGCGGGCCTTGCGACCGCCACGCTGGCAGCGCAGCCGTGGCACTACGTGCCGCTGCAGGCGCCAATGCGCGTGCGCGGCGTGCTGGCGCTGTCGCCCGCGCAGCCGCGCTGGCTGCTCATTCCGGAACAGGCGCAGCAGCTCGAAACGCTCGCGCGGCAGATCGCGATTGCGCTGGAGCGCGTGCACTACGTCGAAGTGGCGCAACAGGCCGTGGTCGAGATGGAGTCGGAGCGTTTGCGCAATGCCTTGCTCGGCGCGATCTCGCACGACGTGCGCACGCCGCTCACCGCGTTGATCGCGCTGGCCGAATCGCTGCAGACGCTGCCGCCCGAAGAACACGGCAACGCGGCGCGTGCCATCGTTGCGCAGGCGCACGAGCTGCATGCGTTGGTCAACAACCTGCTGGATATGGCGCGGCTCGAAAGCGGCATTGCGGGCGGTGCGGTGAACCTGCGGCGCGACTGGCAGTCGGTCGAAGAGGTCGTGGGCTCGTCGATCCGCGCGGCGCGCACCTCGCTGGGCGACACCGTCGTGCAGACCGCGCTCGCTGCCGACCTGCCGCTGGTCGAATTCGATGCGGTGCTGATCGAGCGCGTGCTCGTCAACCTGCTGGAGAACGCCACCAAATACGGCGCCCCGCCCATCGTGATGGGCGCACGCGCCGAGCCCGGCACCCTGGTGCTCACGGTGCGCGACCACGGCCCCGGCCTGCCCGCCGCGTTGCTGGGCCGTGAGCAGAAACTGTTCGACAAGTTCACGCGCGGAGAGGCCGAATCGGCCACACCGGGTGTCGGGCTGGGCCTGGCGATCTGCCGGGCGGTAGTGAGTGCGCATGGCGGCGAGATCACGGCGGCCAATGCGCAGGGCGGCGGTGCAGAATTCACCGTTACCCTGCCACGCCGCGAGCCGCCCGAGCCGGCCGAAGCCCAACTCTGAAGCCATGCCATCTCCCACCGCCATCGTGATCGAGGACGAGCCGCAGATTCGCCGCTTCGTGCGCGGCGCACTGGAGGCCGAAGGCTGGGTGGTGCACGAGGCCGGCACGCTGCGGGATGGCCTTGCGGCAGCCGGCACGCGCCAGCCCGACCTGCTGGTGCTCGACCTCGGCCTGCCTGATGGCGACGGCGTTTCGTTGATTCGCGATGTGCGGGGCTGGTCTGCGGTGCCGATCATCGTGCTGTCTGCCCGCTCCGACGAGGCCGATAAGATCGCCGCGCTCGATGCGGGCGCCGACGATTACCTCACCAAGCCTTTTGGCACCGGCGAGCTGCTGGCACGCGTGCGCGCCAATCTGCGCCGCCCGCGCGCAGCCAACGGCGACGATACGGCGGAAGCGCTGTTCCGTTTCGGAGAGGTAGAGCTGGACCGCGCCGCGCGCATCGTGCGCCGCGCCGGCGCCGAGGTGCACCTGACGCCTACTGAATATCGGCTGCTGTCGGTGCTGGTCGCCAACGCAGGCCGCGTGCTCACGCAGCGCCAGTTGCTGCGCGAAGTGTGGGGGCCGTCGCACACGGACCAGAGCCACTACTTGCGCATCTATATGGGGCATCTGCGGCAGAAGCTGGAGGTGGACCCGGCTCAGCCGCGGCATTTGCTGACGGAGACTGCGGTGGGGTATCGGTTGGTGGTTTAGCTGAGGGCCGCGGCATTCACGTCACCGCTGGCCGCAAGAAGAAATCAGGCAGCGACACCCTTGTTCGGATTCAGCAAGAACTTCTCCCCCGTCGCCTGCTTGCCATACACCCCAATGGCATCCAGCTGCAGCGCCTCCAAAAAGGAAACCTCCCGCGTGTACCGGCTCGCGAACGTCGTCTTCAACTCCGCGACCACCCGCGCCTTCAAACGCTGCACCCCCTCGTCCCCAAGCTTCTGCAAGAACGGAAACAGCAGCCACCCGCCCATGCCCCACGCCATGCCGAAGTTGCGCACGAACTCCGTCGGCGAGCGGTCGAGACCGCCGTAGATGTAGACCTGCTTGTGCGTGGTCGAACCGTAGCGGCTGTATTCCTTGGCGGTACGGTTCAGCGCCGCTTCCATGCAACCGAGGATCTGTCCCGCAAGCTTGCCGCCGCCGGTGGCGTCGAAGGCCAGTGTGGCGCCCGTTTCGACCAGGGCCTGCGTCAGGTCTTCAAGAAAGGTGGGCGAGCTTGCGTTGCACACGTACTTGGCGCCGATGCCGCGCAGCAGCGCCTCCTGTTCGGGCTTGCGCACGATATTGACCAGGTCGATGCCGTCCTTCTGGCAGATCTTGTTGAGCATCTGCCCCAGGTTGGATGCGGCGGCTGTGTGCACCAGCGCCTTGTGGCCTTCGCGGCGCATCGTCTCGACCATGCCGAGCGAGGTGAGCGGGTTCACGAAGCACGATGCGCCTTCGGCCGGCGCGGTGCCCGCGGGAAGCTCGAGGCACTGGGCGGCCGCCACGGCGCGGTATTGCGAATACATGGCGCCGCCGATGGCGGCCACCGTCTTGCCGAGCAGCGCCTGCGCCGCAGCCGACGAACCGGCTTTCACCACCACGCCGGCGCCCTCGTTGCCTACGGGCATCGACTGGTCCAGCCGCCCGGCCATCATGGGCATGCCGCGCTCGGGCACGGTGGCCGTGACGACCGGACGTTCGGGCGTGCCGGAGACCTTGGCGGTGCTCATGTCGGCCGCGCCGAACAGCAGGCCCAGATCCGACGGGTTCATGGGAGACGCCTCGACGCGGATCACCACTTCGTGCGCCTGCGGTTCGGGCACCGGATCGTCGTGCAGCGAGAGTTCGAGTTCGCCGTTCGCGCGGATGAGCGAGCGCAGTTGCAGTGCCATGAAGAACCCCTTGCGACCCCGAAGAAGGATCTGTTCGAAGGTGGCCCAAGGCCACGGGGCGGCCAGTATAGGAGCGGCCCGCGAAGTCTGCAGGCGCCTTCAGGACACCACGGGAATCACCGGCGCGTGGTCCAGCGCATGGCGCATCTTCTCCGGATCGAGCCGATCGATGTAGCGCGGAATGTTGCGCCACAGCGTGTGATAGCCGTAGCCCCCGCGCAGCATCTCGAGCCGCGCGCTCTCCTTGTCCCAGCCCTGCACCGCCATGCGATAGACCGCCGCCACCACGCCCGTGCGGTCGGCGCCGTGCATGCAGTGGATCAGCACCGGACCCTGCTTTTCGGCCTCTCGAATGGCCACCAAAGCGCGCAGCACCTTGGTGTCGTCGATGGACCAGGTGTTGATCGGCACGCGCACCAGCCGGATGCCGCTGCCCGCAAACACCTTCCGGTCGTCGTTGAATGAGCGCAGGCTCACGATGGTACGAATGCCCAGTGCCTTCAGCGCCGCCACGTTGGCGATGCGCGGCTGCGCGCTGCGGTACAGCGTGGGCGTGATGCGGTGCAGGTTTTCGACCTGGAGCGTGTCGAGCGGATCGGCCCAGTGCCCGGGCCGCGGCACGGCTTGCGCCGCGGCGTTGTCGTCGCGGTCTTTGCGTTTCGCGCGCCTTATGCTCATTTCGCGCGCCGCCAGTGCCGGGTTACCAGGATCAGCAGGGCCACCGCCAGGCCGCCCCAGTAGTCGACCGGCGCGCCCCAGACCCAGTGCTTGTGCCAGAACGCATCGACCGGATTGAAGCGTGCCCAGCCGAAGGCCGGGTTGATGATGAACCACAGGAAGTCTTCGCAGACCCAGAAGACGATCAGGCCCGCAACGGCCAAGCCCACGTCGCGCCAGGTCCAGCGGCCGTTGAAGGCCAAGGGCGCAAAGAACACCAGCGCCATGAAGGTGAACACCCAGGCGTGATAGCCGGTCATCGCACGGCCGCCCCAGAAAATGTCGAGCCAGATGTTGTTCTCGATGCGCCAGGTGGGCAGTGACGTGGCCCAGCCCGCGCCGCCTTCGATCTGGATCTCGGCGTTCGCAAAGAAAAAAGCCATCACCACCACCCAGGCCAGGTAGCCGATGGTGCGGGCCACGCCCGTTTTCTCCGTCGTTCCGCTCATGCTGCTTCACCCAAGACGCGCTGCAGCACCGTGGCCGCCGCCCGCGGCTTGCCGAGCGCGCGGCTGCGGCGAGCCATGTCGGCCAGCTTGGCGGGGTCGGCCATCAGGCGCGCCACCTTGTAGTCGAGGCCGATCGCGTCGTAGGCGAGCCAGGCCGCGCCTTCTTCCATGAGAAAGCCGGCGTTGTGCTCTTCCTGGCCCGGAATCGGCGATATCAGCAGCATCGGCTTGCCGAGCGCGAGGCACTCCGACACCGTGAGACCGCCCGGCTTGGTCACCACCAGGTTGGCTGCGGCCATGAGCTTGTGCATTTCGTTCGTGAAGCCGATCGGCACCACGCGGCCGGGGTGGCGCGCGGCCACCGCCTGCAGCCTGGTGTGCGCCTCGGCGTTGCGGCCCGCCACGGCAATGACCTGGAAGCCGCTGTCGCCGCCGAGCGAAAGCACGCGTTCGACCATGCTCGGCAGGTCGCCGACGCCCGCGCCACCCGAGGCCATCAGCAACACGGGCCGCGCGGGGTCGAGGCCGAGCGCCGCGGCGCAGGCATCGCGCGCGAGGGCCGGTGCATCGGGCTCGGAGAAAGCCGGCATCACCGGAATGCCCGTCACATGGATGCGTTCGGCCGGAATGCCGCGCGCCCGGAGCCTGAAGGCCACTTCTTCCGTCGCGGCCAGGTAGCCCGCCATGCCCGGCACCAGCCACATGTTGTGCAGGTCGTAGTCGGTGATCTGCAGCCACACCGGAAAGTCGATGCGTCCGCGGTTGCGCTCGCGCATCAGCAGCTCGGCCGGCAGAAAATGGGTGCAGATCACGGCGTCGGGTTTCTCGCGGCGGATCTCGCGCACCAGGGCGCCGGTGCTCAGCCGCTCGATGCCGCGGCGCAGCCGCTGCGAGGGCGCGTGGTGCGGCGTGGCGTCGGCGCGCTGGTGCAGGTAAGACCACAGCTCCGGCGCACGGTTCACGAGCTGGATGTACCAGTCGGTGTACACCTTCCGAAAACCGCCGGCCACATGGGCCATGGCATCGATGTGGACCGCCGTGTGCGGCGGGGCCGATTGCATGGCGGCTTCGAGGGCTTGCGCTGCGCGCACATGGCCGTTGCCGGCGCTCACACTGAGGATCAGGATTTTTGTCATTCGGGTCCGGGGCCGTCGGCGGGCCATTGGCGCGCATTATCCCCATGCAATGCGACACATCCCGCCGACACCGACCATGGGCGAAAATGCGGGCATGACTGACGCTCCCGCCGCACCTGTACGCCTCAACAAACGCATGGCCGAGCTGGGCCTCTGCTCACGCCGCGAGGCCGATGAGTGGATTGCCAACGGCTGGGTGAAGGTGAACGGCAAGCCGGCCGAAATGGGCGTGAAGGTCACGCCGTCCGACCGCATCGAGGTGGACAAGGCCGCCAAGGGCCAACAGGCGAACCAGGTCACCATCCTGATCAACAAGCCCATCGGCTATGTGAGCGGCCAGGCCGAGGACGGCCACGAGCCGGCAGTGACGCTCTTCACGCCGCAGAACCGCTGGGCCGAAGACAACGCGCGCTTCTTCTTCAGCCCCCAGCAGTTGCGCGGCCTTGCGCCGTGCGGCCGGCTCGACATCGATTCGATCGGCCTCCTGGTCATGACCCAGGACGGGCGCATCGCGCGCCAGCTGATCGGCGAAGACTCGGTGATGGAGAAGGAATACCTGGTGCGCGTGGCGTATCACGGCCTGGGCCAGCCCGCGCCTACCGGGCAGCTGGTGCGCATGGACGACGACGATCCCGTCACGACCAACGTGCAGGCGGTTTTTCCGCCCGCCATGCTCGCCAGGCTGCGCCACGGCCTGAGCCTGGACGGCCAGCCGCTCAAGCCGGCGCGCGTCGAATGGCAGAACCCCGAACAGCTGCGCTTTGTGCTCACAGAGGGCAAGAAACGCCAGATCCGCCGCATGTGCGAGTTGGTCGGGCTGAAGGTGGTGGGCCTGAAGCGCGTGCGCATCGGCAAGGTGATGCTCGGCAACCTGCCCGTGGGGCAGTGGCGCTACCTCGGCCCGCACGAGAAGTTCTGAGTTCTTGCCCATGGCCATGGTGCTGAGCCAGCGCGCGCTGAACCGGGCCACCCTGGCGCGGCAGACGCTGCTGGGGCGGCGCAAGGCGACGGTCACGCAGGCCATCGAAAAGCTGGCGGGGCTGCAGGCGCAGGCGCCGAACCCGCCTTACATCGGCCTGTGGAGCCGGCTCGAGGGCTTTCGGCGCGAACAGCTGACCGAGGCGCTGAAGAAGCGGCGCATCGTGCGCATGTCGACGATGCGCGCGACCCTGCACCTGATGGCCGCATCGGACGCGCTGGCCTGGCGGCCGCTGCTCGAGCCGGTGCATCAGCGCGGATTGCGGGGCAGCAGCCACGCGCGGGCGCTCGAAGGCATCGACCACGCGGCCGTGGTGAAGGCCGGGTTGGCGTTGCTGCGCGAAGGTCCGCTTGCCAGTGCCGAACTCGGGCAGGCGCTCGCGCTGCAATGGAAAGACCGTGAGCCCGCTTCGCTCGCAGCACTCATCCGCAACAACGTACCGCTGGTGCACCTGCCTCCGGCGGGCAGCTGGAACTCGCACCAGAGCGCACAACTGCAGCCCATCGCAGAGTGGCTCGGCGAATCCGCCGCCGATGTTGCGCCCGCCACGCAGGACGACCTGCTGCTGCGCTACCTGGCGGCCTTCGGCCCCGCCACGCTCGCCGATGCGGGTGCATGGTCGGGCCTCACGGGCTGGAAGGCCGTGGCCGAGCGCCTGCGGCCCCAGCTGCGCGTGTTCACCGGGGAACAGGGCCAGGAGCTGTTCGACCTGCCGCGCGCGCCGCGGCCTGACCCCGACACGCCCGCGCCGCCGCGCCTGGTCGCCGAATGGGACAACCTGCTGCTCTCGCATGCCGACCGCAGCCGCGTGATGAGCGAGGAGCACCGTGCCCGGGTGTTCACCGTCAACGGCATCGTTCGCGGCACGGTGCTGCTCGACGGCTTCGTTGCAGGCATCTGGAAAATCGAGCGTGCGAAAAACACGGCCACCGCGGTGCTGGAGCCCTTCACGCGCTGGTCGAAGGCCGACCGGCTCGGCGCGCAGGAAGAGGCCATGCGCCTGCTGGCCTTTGCAGCGGACGGCGAGGGCGAGCGGCACGACGTGCGCGTGCTGTGAGCCTTTGCCAGTGCAGCGTTGACAGGCCCTAAGACTCGCCTAAGACTCCGCCCCTACGCTGCGCCACGGCGCAAGGCACTGCCGCTCATCCCGACACGCTGCTGCCTTGCCGCCCAAGGAGTCGACACGATGCGTGTGCTGCTGGTGGAAGACGACGAGATGATCGGGCGCAGCCTGAAGCAGGCGCTCGAGGGCGCGGGCTGGTCGGCCGACTGGGTGCGCGACGGCGAACTGGCGCAAAGCGCGCTCGGCGATGGCGGCTACACCTGCGTGCTGCTCGACCTGGGGCTGCCCCGGCAGGACGGCACCGAGGTGCTGCGGCGCGCACGCGAACGCGGCGACGCCACGCCGGTGCTGGTGCTCACCGCGCGCGACGGGCTCGACGACCGCATCCACAGCCTCGACCTTGGCGCGGACGACTACCTGCGCAAGCCCTTCGAATTCCGCGAGCTGCTCGCGCGCATGCGGGCAGTGGTGCGCCGGCGTGATGGCGCCGCGCATTCGCTGATCGGCGGCAACGCGATGCAGCTGGACCTGACCACGCGCGAGGTGGTGATCCACGGCACGCGCGAGGCGCTCACGGCGCGCGAATTTGCACTGTTGCACGCACTGCTGGAGCGGCCCGGCGCCATCCTCTCGCGCGAGCAGCTCGAGAACCGCATCTACGGCTGGGGCGAGGAAGTGACCAGCAACGCCATCGACGTGCTGATCCACGGCATGCGCCGCAAGCTCGGCGCCGAATCGATCCGCAACGTGCGCGGGTTGGGATGGCGCGTCGTCGCATGAGCGCTGCGCCGGGCCGCCCCAAGCAAGCTCGCGCCGGAGTGCGAAGCACGGAGGTACTCCGATGAGCGCAATGCCGGGCCGCTGGTGGCGTCCGCGCTCGCTGCGCTCGCAGCTGCTGTTCTGGCTCATTACGCTGCACGTGGCGGCGGCGGCGCTCACGGCGTGGCTCACCTTCGTCGCGTATGGCGACCTGGTTCACAACGCGCTCGACGAGCAGATGCGGCTCGTGGCCGATTCCCATGCGGGCACCGATCCGCCCCGCGCGCCACGCCCGCTCGACGGCGAAGCCGCCTTTGCACGCGGCGCCTTCGTGGTGCAGATATGGAGCGCCGACGGCCGCACGCTGCTTGCGAGTTCGTGGCCGCCGCTGGCCGCGGTGCCCTTGCAGCCGCGATCGGGCTTCAGCGATGCGAGCACCGGCGCGCACACGCATTCGCGCTGGCGCGTGTTCACCGCCGACCCCGGACCGCGCGCCGACCAGCCGCGCGTGCAGGTGCTGCAGAACGAGGACTACCGGCGGCGCCGGGCACTGCGCCGCGCGCTGCTCGAAGGCCTGCCGATCGCGCTGCTGCTGCCGCTCGCCTTGCTGATCCTGTGGCTCATTGTGTCGGCGGCCTCGCGGTCGCTGCGGGCGGTGGCGCGCGACGTGGCCTCGCAGGACGAGCGCAGCCTCACCGATCTTTCGCTGGCGCGCGTGCCGGACGAGATCGCGCCGCTGGTACAGGCCTTCAACCACCTGCTGTCGCGCGTGCGCAATGCCTTTGCCACGCAGCGCCGCTTCGTGCAGGACGCAGCCCACGAACTGCGCACGCCCATGGCCGCCATCGGCCTGCAGATCGAGAACCTGCGCGCGCATGTGCCTGCGGGCGAAGCCACCGAGCGCTTCAACCAGCTCGAAGCCGGCGTCACGCGCGCGCAGCACCTGATCGAACAGCTGCTGAGCCTCTCGCGGCAAGACGCACCGGGCCGCCCCGTGCCGGGCGAGCCGGTCGACATCGAAGCCCTGCTGCGCGAAAGCGTGAGCCAGCTGATGGTGCTGGCCGACGCGCGGCGCGTGGACATCGGCTTCGAGGGATCGATTGCGCCCGTGGTGCACGCACCGGCCGCCGAGTTGCGCAGCGTGTTCGACAACCTGCTCGACAACGCACTGCGCTATGCGCCCGAAGGCGGCGTGGTCGATGTGCGGCTCCACGAAGTAGGCGGCCATGCCGTGGTCGACGTGCTGGACAACGGGCCGGGCATTCCCGACGCATCGATCGGCCGCGTGTTCGACCGCTTCTTTCGCGTGCCGGGCTCACCTGCGGGCGGCAGCGGGCTGGGGCTGGCCATTGCGCGCACGGCGGCCGAGCGGCACGGCTTGCGCATCGAGCTGTGCAACCGCGCCGAAGCGGAAGGGGGTGGCTCGGGACTGATGGCGCGGGTGCATCTTCCGCCGCCGACGGCGCCGCTCATTGCCAGCTAATTCATTGCTCAGGGCCAGCTCAGTCCGGCTGCCTAGAGTGCGTTCAGGCCTTGCCACGCGCAGTTCGCGCGATGGCACGCGGCCGGGGACAACCGCCATTCAGGAGCACACACCATGCGCACTTCCTTCAAGCTTCTTGCCCTTGGTTCCTTTGCCGAGTTTGCGGCGCTGGGTGCCGTTCATGCGTCGGCCGAGACGACCGACGGCTCGGACTACCACCCGCTGCAGATGAATTCGCCCGAGAACCCCGACGTGCTTGCGGGTGCAATGGCTGCCGCGCGGCCCGGCGGCACCGAGTCCATCGGCCAGTCGACCAGCGCGCCGGCCATGAACTCGACGATCCCGGTGTCCGATGTGGAGGCCGGCGCGTACGCGGCATCGCACGCGAGCGGGACCGAATCGATCGGCCAGTCGACCTCGCTGCCGCTGGTGCAGTCGGCCAGCGGCAGCTGACCGAAGATCAGTCGTCGTTGTTGCTGAGCAGCGCGCGGTAGATCACCGCGCCGATGATCGCGCCCACGATGGGTGCGAGCCAGAACAGCCACAACTCCGACACTGCATACGAGGGGCCGAACAGCGCCGGGCCGGTGCTGCGCGCCGGGTTGACCGAGGTGTTGGTCACCGGAATGGAGATCAGGTGAATCAGCGTGAGGCACAGGCCGATGGCCAGGCCCGCGAAGCCACCGGCTGCGCGCTTGGCGGTGGAGCCGAGGATCACGATCAGGAACACCGCGGTCAGCACCACTTCGCACACCAGCGCGGCAGTCATGCCGTATTTGCCGGGCGAGTGCTCGCCGAAGCCGTTGGTGGCAAAGCCGCCGATGTCTGCGCCGGGCTTGCCCGTGGCAATCAGGTAGAGCACGCCGGCCGCTGCAATGGCGCCCAGCACTTGCGCAACGATGTAGCCCGCGAGCTGCGAAGCCTTGAAGCGGCCCGCGGCCGCGAGGCCGATCGAGACGGCGGGGTTGAAGTGGCCGCCCGAGATGGGGCCGAGCGCATAGGCGCCGGTCACCACCGTGAGGCCGAACGCCAGCGAAACGCCCAGAAAGCCGATGCCAAGGCCCGGAAAGGCCGCGGCCAGAACAGCGCTACCGCAGCCGCCGAACGTGAGCCAAAAAGTACCAATGAACTCGGCCGACCACTTTTTGTAGGTGCTATGTTCCATGTTGTTCCATCCTGAAGTTGTTAGAAAAATGCGTGGCCTGGGCCATGGCGCGGGCGGATTCTAGGAATGGAAACAACGAGCGTCACGCATGTTGTTGCATCTATCGGAACCTGTTCACAAATCGGCGATCTTTTGTTTCTGACACGCGTTCCGCAACAGGCTAACGAGGCGTCTCAGAGCGTGACCACGATCTTTCCGAAGGCGCCGCGTGCGAGGTGGTCGAGCGCATCGGGCAATGCATCGAACGCGTAGCGCGCCGCAATCACGGGCTTGAGCGCGTTCACGTCGACGGCGCGCACCAGGTCTTCGAGCGCACGGCGATGGCCCACGCCAATGCCTTGCACCGCGACGCGGCCGAGCACCATGGCATAGAACGAAGCGCTCAGCGTTTCGCCGCCGAGCATGCCGATGATCGATACGCGCCCGCCTTGCGCAGCAGCCTGCAGCGAACGATCGAGGTTCGGCCCGCTCGAGAGCTCGAGCACATGGTCGGCGCCGCGGCCTTGCGTGAGGCGACGCACTTCGGCGGGCCAGTCGCTGTCGCGCATCAGCACGTGGGTGGCGCCGAGTGCAAGGGTCTGCGCGCGCTTGTCTTCGCTGCCCGAGATCACGATGGTGCGCGCGCCATGCAGCCGCGCAATCTGCAAACCGAACAGCGCCACCCCGCCCGTGCCATGGATCAGCACCGTCTGGCCGGGCCGGAGCGCCCCCGTTTCGGCCAGGGCGAACCATGCGGTGAGGCCGGCGCAGGGGAGCGTGCTCGCTTCGGCAAAGTCCAGTGTGGCCGGCGCGGCCACGGCCCAGGCAGCGTCGAGGAGAACGTGCGAAGCGAGCATGCCCGGTCCGGGCCCGCCGGCCAATACCGCATCGGCCGTCCACTGGCCGTCGATCCATCCGCCCCAGAAGGTGTTGACCACGCGATCGCCAACGGCAAACCGGCGCACGTCCGCGCCCGCGGCCACCACGGTGCCGGCCATGTCGGAGGCGGGCGTGAAAGGCATGTCGAAATTCATGCCCATGCCGTCGCGCACCATCAGAAGGTCGCGGTAGTTGAGCGACACCGCGCCCACCCGCACAAGGATCTGGCCCGGTCCCGGCGTGGGGAGCGGCCGCTCGACCTGTTCGAGGTGCTGGTTGCCAAAAGAAGAGAGTTGCCAGCGGCGAAGCGCTTGAGGTTCCTGCATGAAAAGACTCCACGTCAAACAAAGAGTTGTTCATGCTATTGGTGAGTTGATCTATCCAGTGGTGGATAATCTTCAACTCGATGGCGCCTGAAAATCTCCAATGAGTCAACGTTTCCAGGGCATAGAAGAATTTGTCGCGGCCGTGGAGGCCGGCAGTTTTGCGCTTGCGGCGCAGCGGCTGCACGTCACGCGCTCGGCGGTGGCCAAGAGCATCGCGCGGCTCGAGGCGCGGCTGGGCACGCGGCTCTTTTTGCGCACCACGCGCAGCCAGAGCCTCACCGAAGAAGGCCACGGCTACTACGAGCGCTGCCGCCGCGCGCTGGCCGAGCTCGACGCCGCCGAGGCCATGGCCGATGCCGCGCGCTGCACCGCGACAGGGCTGGTGCGCCTCAGCATGCCCGCGATGCTCGGCCGCCTGAAGGTCGGGCCGCTGCTGCTTGCGCTCGCGCGCCGGCATCCGGGGCTTTCGCTGGAGCTTTCATTCAACGACCGGCGCGTGGACCTGGTCGAGGAGGGCCTCGACCTTGCCATTCGCAGCGGCGGGCTGCCCGACACCGCCGACCTGGTGGCCCGGCCGGTCGGCATGCAGTGGATGGTGCTGTGCGCCGCGCCGGCCTATCTGGCGGCGCACGAGCGCCCGGCAAGCGTGGCCGAGCTGACCGCTCCGTCGTCGCACGAGGCGGTGTTCTATGCCCGCGATGGGCAGATCTGGCCCTGGCGCTTTCACGATGCCGAAGGCCGGCTTGTCGAGGTGGTGCTGCCTTCGCGGCTGCGCTGCGACAGTGCCGAGGTGCTGCTCGAAGCCGCCATTGGCGGCATGGGCCTGTCGCGGCTGCCGGCCTGGCTGGCCGCCGAGGCGCTGGCCGCGGGAACGCTGGTGCGCGTGTTCGAGGAGCCGCAGCCTTTCGGCTTCGAGCTCAACGTCATCCGCCACAAAAGCCGCTACCTGCCGCACAAGACGCGGGTGGTGATCGACTGGCTCGCGGAGCATCTGCCGCCGCTGCTGGCGGCCCGCTGAGCGGCTTTGCCCGTTATTCTGCGGCCTGGTGGCTGCCATTCCATGGGGCCATTCCAGGTTGCCATTCCATCCCTCTGCCGGAGAACGCATGCGCCCCTTTGCCATCAGAAATCTCGCGGCCGCTTCCGCCATTGCGGGCGTGCTGGCCTTGTTTTCGGCCGGCGCTGCGGCGCAGGGCACGGTGAACGCCCTCTGCAGCACCGACGCGGGCTGGTGCGAGGCGGCCGCCGCGGCCTTCACACGCGAGACCGGCATCAGGGTGCAGCAGGCACACAAGGGCACCGGAGAAATCGGTGCCCAACTGCGCGCCGAAGCGGCCAACCCCAAGACCGACATCTGGTGGGGCGGCACGGGCGACCCGTTCCTGCAGGCGGCTGAACAGGGCTTGCTCGAGCCCTACCGGCCGGCCTACATCAACGACCTGCACGACTGGGCGGTGCGCCAATACGCCATGTCGCAGAACATGGTGGGCGGCTTCTACACCAGCGCCATCGGCTTCGGCTTCAACACCGACCTGCTCAAGAAAAAGAAGCTGAGCGAGCCCAAGTGCTGGTCCGACCTGGTCAAGCCCGAATACAGGGGCGAGATCGAAATTTCGCACCCGGCCTCCAGCGGCACGGCCTACACCATCATCGCGGGCCTGGTGCAGCAGATGGGTGAGGACGCGGCCTTCGACTACCTGAAGAAGCTGCACCGCAACGTGACCAGCTACACCCGCAGCGGCCAGGCGCAGGCGCCCAACGTGGCCAAGGGCGAGGTGGCGGTCGGCGTGAGCTTCATCTTCGGCTTCGAGCGCTGGCGGTACGACAAATTTCCGGTAAAAACCGCCGCGCCCTGCGAAGGCACGGGCTACGAGGTGGGCGGCATCGCACTGGTCAAGGGCGCGCGCAACAAGGAGAATGCCAGGCGCTACTACGACTGGCTCATGAGCCCGGTCGGCCAGGCGATCGGCGGGCAGGCCGGCAGCCTGCAGTCGCCGGCCAACAAGACTTTCAAGCCCGACGCGCGCATTCCGTCGATGAGCGACGTGAAGCTCATCAAGTACGACTTCGAGAAATACGGCAAGGCCGCCGAGCGAAAGCGGCTCATCGACCGCTGGACCCGCGAAGTGGAATCCCAACCCAGGTAAAGCCTGCGCGGGGCTTCACGCGGCCGCAAGAAATGCGGCCTATTGTTTTTTGGGGCGCCAGCCCCAACTCGCAGAGTTGGCGGGTCGGGCGTGCGGTCAAAGCTGTCCGGCTTAGAATTTTTTGGTTTCGATATTTCTTCTTTCCCATGGCTGATTCTTCCAATACGAAACTACCGTTCCAGGCTGAAGTCGCGCAACTGCTGCATCTCGTCACGCATGCGCTGTACTCCAACAAGGAAATCTTCCTGCGCGAGCTGATCTCGAACGCATCGGACGCCTGCGACAAGCTGCGCTTCGAGGCCATCGACCACCCCGAGCTGTACGAAGACCAGCCCAACCTGGACGTGCGCCTTTCGTTCGACAAGGCCGCGCGCACCATCACCATCACCGACAAGGGCATCGGCCTGTCGCGCCAGGAAGCCATCGACAACCTGGGCACCATCGCAAAAAGTGGTACCAAGGACTTCATGAGCAAGCTCAGCGGCGACCAGAAGGCCGATGCGCAGCTCATCGGCCAGTTCGGCGTGGGCTTCTACTCGGGCTTCATCGTGGCCGACAAGATCACGGTCGAATCGCGCCGCGCCGGCCTGCCGCCGGATCAGGGCGTGCGCTGGGTGAGCGGCGGCGCGGGCGACTTCGAAGTGGCCGACATCACGCGTGCCGAGCGCGGCACCAGCATCACGCTGCACCTGCGCGACGACGCCGACGAATACCTCAATGCCTGGAAGCTCAAGCAGATCGTCGGCAAGTATTCCGACCATATCTCGTTGCCCATCCTCATGGAAAAAGAGGAGTGGAAGGAAGGCGAGAACGACCAGCCCGGCGACATGGTCAAGACCGGCGAATGGGAAACGGTCAACAAGGCCAACGCCCTGTGGAGCCGCAACAAGAAGGACATCACGCCCGAGCAGTACGAAGAGTTCTACAAGACCATCAGCCACGACTACGAGGCGCCCCTCGCCTGGAGCCACAACCGCGTGGAGGGCAGCACCGAGTACACGCAGCTGCTCTACATCCCCGCGAAGGCGCCGTTCGACCTGTGGAACCGCGAAAAGAGCGCGGGCGTCAAGCTGTACGTGAAGCGCGTCTTCATCATGGACGACGCCGAGGCGCTGCTGCCGAGCTACCTGCGCTTCGTGAAGGGCGTGATCGACTCGTCCGACCTGCCGCTCAACGTGAGCCGCGAGCTGCTGCAGGAAAGCCGCGACGTGAAGGCCATTCGCGAGGGCAGCACCAAGCGCGTGCTCGGCATGCTCGAAGACCTGGCCAAAAAGCAGAAGACCGGCCCGGAAAGCGGCGAGGGCAAGATCGACGTGGGGTCCGGCGAATCGGTGCCCGCGCCCGAGCCGACCGAAGCGGTGACCGACGTGGTCGACAAGAACGCACCTACCGCGGCCGAAACCGCGGCTGCCGCGGCGGACGAATCGGGCAAGTACGCCAAGTTCTATGCCGAGTTTGGCGCCGTGCTGAAAGAAGGCCTGGGCGAAGACTTCGGCAACCGCGACCGCATTGCCAAGCTGCTGCGCTTTGCCTCGACCACGAGCGACACGGTGAGCGTGAGCTTTGCCGACTACAAGGCGCGCATGAAGGACGGCCAGGACGCGATCTACTACATCACGGCCGACACGCTCGCCGCCGCCAAGAACAGCCCGCAGCTCGAGGTCTTCAAGAAGAAGGGCATCGAGGTGCTGCTCATGACCGACCGCGTGGACGAGTGGGCGCTCAACTACCTGACCGAGTTCGACGGCACGCCGCTGCAGAGCGTGGCCAAGGGCGCGGTCGATCTCGGCAAGCTGCAGGACGAGGCCGAGAAGAAGGCCGCCGAGGAAGCCGCCGAAACCTTCAAGCCGATGCTCGAGAAGCTCAAGGAAGCGCTCAAGGACAAGGCCGGCGACGTGCGCGTGACCACGCGCCTGGTCGATTCGCCCGCCTGCCTGGTGGTGCAGGACGGCGGCATGAGCACGCAGCTTGCGCGCATGCTCAAGCAGGCCGGCCAGCCCGCGCCCGACCTGAAGCCCGTGCTCGAAGTGAACGCCGAGCACGCGCTGGTGAAGAAGCTCGACGGCTCCGAGCACTTCGACGATCTGGCAAACATTCTTTTCGACCAGGCGCTCCTGGCCGAAGGCGGCCTGCCGGCCGATCCCGCGGCCTACGTGAGGCGCGTGAACGCGCTGCTGGTGTGAACGCCCGGCCGCGCATCGTTCGGGCAGGGGCCGCCGTTGCGGCGGCGGTGCTGCTGGTTTCGATGAGCGGCTGTTCGCACTACCGCATCGGCATTCCGCTGGTGCCCGGGCTCTCGCTCGGCCTGGGTGCCACCAAGGACGGCAATTTCTCGGTCGGGCTCAATACCGGCTGGGGCCCGCTTGGCGCGGGCGTGGCGGTCAACAACTCGGGCGTGGTGGCCGGTTCGGCCGGCGTGGGTGTGGGCGTCGGCGTGGGGCCGATCGGCACCGGCGTGGGCGTGAGCAAGAGCGTGGTGCTGCACGACCCCAATGCCGTGAAGCCCGCGCCTGCGCTCGCCACGGCCACCGCCGCAGCGGCTCCTGCGCCCGCCGCGCCCGTGGCGGCATCCAACGCGCCGGTCACCATCACCAAGAGCGGGGTGACCAGGCCGGCCGTGGCGGCCACACCTGCGGCAATGCCGCAGCCTGCGGCCGTGCGCGTCTCCTATCGCCAGCCCGCCGTGGCCTCCGCCGCCGAGTCGGCTGTCGGGCTGGGCACGCCGGGCAATCCCGTCGCCCCTTGAATGTCCCTCGACTCGTGTGGTGCCGCGGCGCCGGCGCGAAGTCGATCTTGGTTGCCGCCTGACTGAACGGAGATCGCTTTCTTGGAACTCAAGCAATGGCGGTGCTTCGTCACGCTCGCGGAGATCGGCAACATCCGTCGCGCCGCCTCGCTGCTCGCCGTTTCGCAGCCTGCGCTCAGCGTGCGCATCCAGCGGCTTGAAGAAGAGCTCGGCTTCGCGCTCTTCGATCGCCAGGCCCGCGGCGTTCGCCTCACCGAGCAGGGCGCCCGCCTGTTGCCGCACGCCAAGCGCCTGCTGTCGCGTGCCGCCGAAACCGACGAGGCCGCGCGCGCCATCGGACGCGGCGCTTTCGACCGGCTGGAGATCGGCGTCACCCCCATTGCGGCCTTGTCCTTCTTTCCCGATGCGATGCGCGTCTTCTCGGCCGCGTACCCGGGCGTGGTGCTGGCGCTCACCGAGGGCCTGTCCGACGAGCTCGAGGAGGCCGTGGCGCACCGCAGGCTCGACCTTGCCGTGGTGCATCCGCCCTCTTCGCGCGACGACCTGGTGGTGCGCGAAGTGGCGCGTGACCGTTTCGTCGCCGTGGTGCCTGCCACGCATCGGCTGGCAGGCGCCGAGCGCATCGAGGCGGCCGACCTGCGGCACGAGACGCTGGTCGAGGTGCGGCGCGAAGTCGGCCCCGTGGTGTTCGACCGCATCGCCAGCTATTTCTCGCGTGCCGGCATCACGGCGCGGGTCAACCAGTGCGCCACCTCGTCGATCTCGCTCGTGGGGCTGGTGGCGGCCGGTGCCGGCATCGGCCTGGTGGTGGAGTCGCTCGCCTGCATCGCGCGGCCCGACATCCGCTTCGTGCCGCTGTCGGACGAACCGCCGAGCCTTGGCTATGCAATGTGCCACCGCTCCGATCTGCCGGGCGAATTGCAGAGCGCCTTTCTGCATGCCTTCAATGCACCGAAGGCGGGCGCAGGCGCGCGGCCGGTTCTGCCATGAGCCCGCAACCTTCGCGGCTGCAAGCCGGAGGACGGCTCAGGCGTACAGCGGCTCTTCGGCCATCTGCTCGCACTGCTCCTGCAGCACCAGGATCTGGCCCTTCCAGTAGTCGCTGGAGCCGAACCACGGAAAGTTGATCGGAAAGATCGGGTCTTCCCAGCGGCGCGCGAGCCAGGCGCTGTAGTGAATGAGCCGCAGCGTGCGCAGCGGCTCGATCAGTGCGAGTTCGCGGCGGTCGAATTCGCGGAACTGCTCGTAGCCGTCGAGCAGGCCCGACAACTGCGAGGTGCGCTGCGCGCGGTCGCCCGAAAGCAGCATCCATAGGTCTTGCACCGCGAAGCCGGTGCGCGCGTCGTCCAGGTCGACGAAGTGCGGGCCGCCGCCGGGCCGGTCGGTGGGTGTCCACAAGATGTTGCCGGGATGCACGTCGCCGTGCAGGCGCAGCTTGCGCGGCTGGAAGTCTGAGGCCGGCGCATTCACCGAGAGCGCGGTCGCGCCGATCATGTCCAGCGCCTCGTTGCAGGCCGCTTCCCATTCGCGCTGCACATCGAGCGGCACCTTGTTGTTGGCCAGCAGCCAGTCTCGCGAGGCAATGCCGAAGGTCTGCAAGTCGAGCGCGGGGCGGGCCTCGAAGGGCTTGGCGCTGCCAACGGTGTGGATGCGCGCCAGGAAGCGGCCGACCCATTCGAGCACCTCGAAGTCATCGAGCTCGGGCGCGCGCCCGCCGCGGTAGGGGCTCACGCTGAAGGCAAAGCCGGCGTGGTGGTGCAGCGTGGTGCCGTCGAAGGCCAGCGGCGGCACGGCGGGCACTTCGCCCGCGGCCAGTTCGAGCGAGAAGGCGTGCTCTTCCAGAATCTCGGCTTCGCTCCAGCGCTCGGGCCGGTAGAACTTGACGACGACCGCCGGATACGGATTCGGGTCTTCCAAGTACACCTGGTAGACACGGTTTTCATAGGAGTTGAGGCCGGTGAGCCGGCCGTCGCCGTGCAGCCCGAGCGTTGCGAGCGCGTCGAGCACCACGTCGGGCGTGAGGCTCTCGTAGGGATGGGTATTGGCAGGCGCTGCGGGGGAAGGGGTCATGCAGCGATTGTCGCTACCCCCGCCCCGGCCCCGTCAAAGCCCGCCGGGTTGTTTGTAAAGCGAAAGGATATGGCCGGTGCGCGGGTCGCCCTTGCCGGCCAGCACCTGCGCATAGGCTGCCTGCACGGCCTCGCCGCCGTGGTGGTGCTCGGCGCGCAGCCACGGGTTCTTTGCGTCGCTCACCGTGGACAGAAAGCTGCGCCAGGCGGACACCATGCGCCCCCCGAATTCGTCCGCACCCCACTCGGCGGTGCGCTTCTTGATTTGTGCAGGCGCAAAGAACAAGGTGGCGCGCGGGCCCGGCAGGTCCTTGCCGGCGCCCTTGGACGAGAGCTGCTCCACGTGCGTGCCGCCAATCGAGCAACTGTATTTGAGATTGGCAAAACGCGTGTGAATGGCGTTGCGTAGGCCGCCGTTGCCGGCAAAGTCGACGTACACGCAGGGCGTGTCGGCCGCAATGCTGTCGAGCGCGTCGTACGTCACCACGCGGTGGTAGCAGCCCAGGCTTTCGCAGAAGGCCACGTTGGCGGGCGATGTGAGGCCGATCACCTCGATGCCTTCGCGCTGGTGCAACTGAAAGGCCGTGCCGTAGGCTGTCTTGCTCGATGCGCTCGACAGCAGCATGGTCTTGGCGGCGAAGAAGTCGTTGTCGGCCATGAAGTCGTCGATCAGCCACGAGGTGATGAACAGCGGGCGCAGCAACGCCTGCACGTCCTCCGTGTCCGCGGTGTAGAGCGGGTCTGCGTTGCAGCGGAAATACTGGTTGTAGACCGCCGGCAGCGCCGCGCGGTGCGGGGCACTGTCGGCAAAGCGCTCCGGCGAGAGGCGCTCGGGGCTGAGCACCGCGCCAGACGCCATCGGCCAGTAGCCATAGAGCCGCTCGCCCACCGCCACGCCCGGGTGCAGCGACTGCACCACGCTTGCGAAGCCCCATACCGGAATGCTGCCCCAGCCTTCTTCGCCGGACGGGAAGAACTGCCAGTAACTCATTGCATCGCCGAAGGCGGCGTAAGTGATGTTGTTGGAGGTGAGCGCAAAGCTGTCGATGCGAACGCGCACCTGTCCGTCGGCCAAAGGCTGCTCGGTGGCGGTGTGCAGCCGTGTGGCGGCGAGTTCGTCCTTGCGGATGAGGAGGCTGGTGGTGCTCATGGGATCGATCTCCACGGTGCGTTGAAGGGCGTGCTGCCACATTAGCCAAGCTTGATGAAAGGCGCTATCGCGTTTGCATTTTCCGGGTCGCCCGTGAGACAACGCCGGCCATGAAAAAAGCGCCCCGGCTTGTGGCCGGAGCGCTCTTTTTTTGCACTCAGCGCAGATCAGGCGATCGTCAGTTCGACGTCGATGTTGCCGCGGGTGGCGTTCGAGTACGGGCAGACCTGGTGAGCCGTGTCGACCAGCTTCTGCTTTTGTTCTGCGTCCAGGCCGGGCAGCGTGATGGCGAGCTGCACCGAAATGCCATAGGCCGCGCCGCCGTTCGTTGGGCCGAGGGAAACCTTCGAATCGATGGCCACGTCTTCAGGCACCTTCACGCCGATCTTCGGGCCAACCGCCTTCATCGCGCCGATGAAGCAGGCGGCGTAACCGACCGCGAACAGCTGCTCGGGGTTGGTGCCAGGCTTGCCCGAACCGGGCGAGCTCAGCTTGACGTCGATGGCGCCGTCGCTGGACTTGCCTGCGCCGTCGCGGCCGCCGACGGTGTGGGCTTCAGCGGTGTAGAGAACCTTGTCGAGTTTGGTGGTCATGGTGATTCCTTTGATGATGATGGAGGAGGGGAGGTGAAAAAGCTTCTCTCTCTTTTATCGATCGAAGCGGGGGAGAAAACCGGTGTGTCTGTGCCTGTCAGGCCGCCTTCTTGATGCGGTCGCGCAGCGTTTGGATCTGTTGGGTGAGCGAAATCAGTTCGGGCACAGAGCACTGGGCGGCAGCCATCAGGCATTCGGGCACATGGGCTGCGCGGGTCTTGAGCTTGCGGCCGGCGGCAGTCAGGGTGATGTGCACGCGGCGTTCGTCGGCCACGTCGCGCACCCTGGCTACGTAGCCGTTGGCTTCGAGCCGCTTGAGCAGGGGTGTGAGGGTGCCGGAGTCGAGCGAAAGGCGTTCGCCGAGTGCGGAGACCGTGGGGCCGTCTTGCTCCCAGAGGGCGAGCATGACGAGGTATTGGGGATAGGTGAGCTGCAGCTTTTCCAGCACCGGCTTGTAGAGCCGGGTCATGGCCAACGAGGCGGAATAGACGGCGAAGCAGAGCTGGTTGTCCAGCTTCAGCATTTCGTCGGCGGGGGCTGTGGTGGAGCGCATGGGTTGAATTGTAGCGAGCAATTGAATTGCGTGCAATGTAATTGTTTTGAGTTCGTTTTGGGGCTCGTTTTGGGGTTTGCTTTCCGAGGCCGGGATTCCGCCCGGCGGCGGACTCACTTTCTTTTGCTTCGCCAAAAGAAAGTAAGCAAAGAAAAGGC
>NZ_JBBCBO010000038.1:0-21075 GCF_037203865.1 Variovorax sp. CCNWLW186
CGAAATAAAGGAGGAGGCCGCAGGCCGGGGGACATTCGCGGAGCAAGGTACCCCGTCGGCGGGTGCGCCGCCCTGAAGACGGCGCGCAACACCCAACGCGAAGACCCGAAACCTAGCCCACAGCCTGCGTAACGATGGCAAACAACGAGGGCGAACCCACAGGCACAGCAGGCGCCTCACCCCGCACCATCGTTGTCGGCGCATCCACGCGCAGCAGCCCGATGCTCTCGAGCCATTCGGCCAGCCCGCTGTCGAAGTCGATGTCGATGCGCGTGAAGTTGCCGGCGTTCAACCCCGCAAGGTGCGCAATCAACGCCTTCGCGCCCTCGGCATCTGGCGCGACCACCGGCCCGATGGAATGGCCGCGGCCAAAGCGCCGCAGCATGGCAAAGCCTTTCGGCTCGTTGTCATGGTCGAGCACCACGCAGGCGTCGGCGGTTTGCAGCAGCTCGGCAATCAGCGCGTCGCGCGGCATGCCTCGTGCCGCCGCATCGAGCGATTGAAGCGCGGGCAATTCGTTGAGGCCCGCGGGCCGCAGACGCCAGCCGGGCTGCAGCGCAATCAGCGGTGCCGGCTGTGCAAGGCCCTGGTGCTGCCGCATCTCGCCGGTGCGCACAAAGCCGAGCCGCTCATAAAGCCCCCGCCCCTCAGCCGTGGCATGCAGCAGCACCGTGCGATCATCCAGTCCGTCGAGCAATGCGCTCATGAGCCGGTGCCCGATGCGGCGGCCCTGGCAGGCGGGCGAGACGATCACCAAACCTATGGTGGCGTGGGTCTTGCCCCATAGCCAGCGCAAGCCCGTGGCAATGAGTTCGCCGTCGCGCTCGGCAGCAACGCCTTCGGCATGCGAGAACATCTGCTCCCAGTCGGCGGGACGGTGCGGCCAGCGCAGTTCGGCCGAGAGCGCATGCGCATGCGGAAGGTCGGCGGCCGTCATCGGTCTGAGCACCACGCCGTCCATGGCGGGTGCGTTCGAAATGGGTTCAGGCATAGGGAAAACTCTCGGTTTCAGCGGAATGGCGCATCCATCTTGGACGACATTGCGGCCCCGCACCAGACCGAAATCAGCCCGTTTCGCAACTTGCAAGCTTCGGTTGCAGAGCACCCCGGTTTTGCAATTCGCTGCGGCGCAGCGCCTGCATACGCACACAAATGCTGAGCCATCGTGCCTAGGATCGACCGCCACTTCCTTGCCACCTACGCCATGCACGCCCTTTCATCGGCCAAGCTGATGCGCGCTTCAAAAGCGTGCCGATCGGCTTTGCCGCGACGCACCACGGTGCATGGCCGCACGCACGCAGGGCACACCGCACGCCATGCCGTCGCCGGCATCGCAAACCGCAGCTTCGTTTCGCCAGGCGCCGTTTTTCCCTACATACCTCGAGCGAGTGCGTGCTGCAATCGCTTCGTAATGACTTCGTAATGACTTCGTAATGACTTCGTAATGAGTTTGTCGCATTTGCCACCCCTTGAACAGGAACCGAGACCATGACTTTCCGTCCCAAATACGTGACCTTCGACTGCTACGGCACCCTCACCCGGTTCCGCATGAAGGAGCTGACCGTCGACCTCTTCGCCGACCGCATCAAGCCCGAGCAGATGGACCAGTTCGTCACTGACTTCACGGCCTACCGCTTCGACGAAGTGCTGGGCGCGTGGCAGCCCTACGAGGTGGTGCTGAAGAATGCAGTGCGCCGCCTGTGCAAGAAATGGAAGATCCAGTACTTCGACAGCGACGGCCAGAAGTACTACGACGCCGTGCCCACCTGGGGCCCGCATGACGACGTGGCCGCGGGCCTTGCCAAGGTGGCCAAGGAAATTCCGCTGGTCATTCTGTCGAACGCATCGGACGACCAGATCCAGAAGAACGTCGCCATGCTCGGCGCGCCGTTCCACCGCGTGTACACCGCGCAGCAGGCCCAGGCCTACAAGCCGCGCCTGCAGGCCTTCGAATACATGCTCGATTCGCTCGGCTGCAACCCGGAAGACGTGCTGCACGTGTCCTCCAGCCTGCGCTACGACCTGATGTCGGCCGACGACATCGGCATTGTCAACAAGGTGTTCGTGAACCGCGGCCACGGCCCGGGCAACCCGGCCTACCGCTACACCGAGATCAAGGACATCGGCGGCCTGCCCGGCGTCGTCGGGCTCTGATCCTTCTAGATTGAAACGCCCCACGCCATGAAGCTCGACTCCTACTGGACCGATTCCGCGCCGGCCTTCGCACCCGCAGTGCATGCACTGCCGGCGCAGGTCGATGTCGCAATCGTGGGCGGCGGCTTCACGGGCCTTTCGGCGGCGCTGGCGCTCGCCAAGCGCGGCGCCCGGGTCGCGGTGCTGGAGGCCGGCACGCGCGTGGCGGCTGAAGCATCGGGGCGCAATGGCGGCCATGTGAACAACGGGCTGGCGGTGGACTATGCCGATGTGGCCGCCAAGGTCGGCATTGAAAAGGCCCGCGCCTGGTACCGTGCCTACGACGATGCGGTGGACACCGTGGCGCGGCTGGTGCGCGACGAAGCCATCGACTGCGACTTCATGCGTCACGGCAAGCTGAAGCTCGCCACGCGCGCCAACCAGATGGCTGCGCTCGCACGCAGTGCGCAGCGCCTGATCGGCGACGGCGTGGACACCGATGTCGAAGTCCTCGATGCGGCGCAGGTGCGCAGCGAGGTGCAGAGCGAGCGCTTCCATGGCGGCCTGCTCTACAAGCGCAGCGGCCAGATGCACATGGGCCGCTTCGCCCAGGGCCTGGCCGCGGCCGCGCAGCGCCACGGCGCGCAAATCCACACCGGCACCGCCGTGAACCGCATCGAACGTTTGGGCCAGGGCCATGCGCACCGGCTACACACCGCCGGCGGCACCGTTACCGCGCAGCAGGTGCTGCTGGCCACGGGCGCCACGCGGCATGGCGGCTATGGCAGCTTCGGCTGGCTGCGCCGGCGCATCGTGCCGATCGGCAGCTTCATCGTGGTCACCGAGCCGCTGGGCGCGGAGCGCGCGCAGGCGCTGCTCGCGGCCCGGCGCACCTACACCACGGTCGCGAACATTCATCACTACTTCCGGCTCACGGCCGATCACCGGCTGGTGTTCGGCGGCCGCGCGCGCTTCTCGGTTTCCAGCCCGCAGGCCGATGCCGCCAGCGGCGAGATCCTGCGCGCCGGGCTGGCCGAAACCTTTCCGCAGCTCGGCGCCGTACGGCTGGACTACTGCTGGGGCGGACTCGTCGACATGACGCAAGACCGCCTGCCTCACGCCGGCGAGCGCAATGGCCTTTACTACGCCATGGGGTACAGCGGCCACGGCACGCAGATGTCGGTTCACATGGGCGAGCGCATGGCCGCCGTGATGAACGGCGACGCCGGCGCCAACCCCTGGCAGGGCCGCGACTGGCCTGCCATTCCCGGTCACATCGGACCGCCCTGGTTCCTTCCGGCGGTCGGCTTCTATTACTCGCTCAAGGACAAGCTGGCCTGAGCGCCGCGCGAGCCCGTCGTTTTCGTTCCGTGTTTGTTTGTTCTTCAACCATCAGTCATCGGCTTCACAGGAGTACCCCACCATGAGCGACAGCAGCAACAAGAGGTTCGAAAACCTCGTCGGTCCCGGCGAAAGCCTTCGCGTGATGGAGTCGCTCAAACGCGGCGCATCGCGCCGCGACATCCTGGAGATGCTGATGGCAGGCGGCATGCAGGCCACGCTCGCCGGCAGCCTTGCCGGCATGGCGGTGTCCGCCCACGCGCAAACGCCCAGGAAGGGTGGCCGAATCCGCGTGGCGGGCGCCACTGCCGCCGCCACCGACACGCTCGATCCGGCCAAGCAGTCGAACCAGACCGACTACTCGCGCTGCAACATGATCTACAACGGCCTGACCTCGCTGGACGCCAGCCTCACGCCGCAGCCCGCGCTGGCCGAATCGTTCACCACCAAGGACGCCAAGACCTGGGTCTTCACGCTACGCAAGGGCGTGACCTTTCACGACGGCAAAGCGCTCGCGCCCGCCGACGTGGTGTTTTCGGTCATGCGCCACAAGGATGCGGCCACCGCCTCCAAGGCCAAGATCCTTGCCGACCAGATCGAAAGCGCCAAGGCCACCGGCCCGAGCGAGGTGACCTTCGTGCTCACCGCGCCGAACGCCGACCTGCCGGTGATCCTGGGCACCTTCCACTTCCACATCGTCAAGGAAGGCACCACAGACTTCAATGCCGGCATCGGCACCGGTCCCTACAAGCTCAAGGAATTCAAACCCGGCGTGCGCTCGCTCATGGTGCGCAACGACGCCTACTGGAAGCCCGGCAAGCCCTACCTCGACGAGATCGAGTTCGTGGGCATCGGCGACGAGAGCGCGCGCGTCAACGCGCTGCTCTCAGGCGGCCTGGACCTGGTCGGCTCGGTCAACCCGCGTTCGGTGGCGCGCGTGAAGGACACGCCCGGCTTCGGCATATTCGTCACCCAGTCGGGCCAGTACTCCGACCTGGTGATGCGCAAGGACGTGGGCCCCGGCGCCAACCCGGACTTCGTGCTCGGCATGAAGCATCTGTTCGACCGCGAGCAGATGAAGAAGACCATTGCGCTCGACTACGCGGTGGTCGCCAACGACCAGCCCGTCGACCCGACCAACCGTTTCTACTTCGCCGGCCTGCCGCAGCGCCCCTTCGACCTCGACAAGGCGAAGTTCCACCTGCAGAAGTCCGGCATCACGGGCAAGGTGCCGATGGTGGCGTCGCCCGCGGCGCTGTACTCGGTGGAGATGGCCTTGTTGCTGCAGCAGACGGCGCAGCGCGCGGGGCTGGAGATCGACATCAAGCGCATGCCCGCCGACGGCTACTGGTCGAACCACTGGCTCAACAGCCACGTGGGCTTCGGCAACGTGAACCCGCGCCCGAGCGCCGACGTGCTGCTGACGCAGTTCTTTCAGTCGGGTGCGGCATGGAACGAATCGCGCTGGAAGAGCGAGAAGTTCGACCAGCTGCTGCTGGCTTCGCGCGCCGAGACCGACCTGGCCAAGCGCAAGCAGATGTATGCCGACATGCAGACCATGATCCACCAGGACGCCGGCATCGGCATTCCGCTGTTCCTGTCGAGCATCGACGGCCACAGCTCCAAGCTCAAGGGCCTGTCGCCCATCCCGCTGGGCGGCCTCATGGGCTACAACTTTGCCGAGAACGTATGGCTGGAGGCATGACACGTCCGCGGCCGTTCGCCTCGTCTCAAGGAGCATCGACATGAACCATGTGATCCTGAAGCTTCTGGCCCAGCGCATCGCGTTGGCGCTGTTGTCGTTGCTGGCGGTGTCGGTGGTCGTGTTCTCGATCACCGCGGTGCTGCCCGGCGATGCCGCGCAGGAGCAGCTCGGCCAGGACGCCACGCCCGAAGCCGTGGCCGCGTTGCGCGCCCAGATGGGCCTGGACGTGCCCGCACCCGAACGCTACGCCAAGTGGCTCGTCGGCATGCTCAAGGGCGACCCCGGCCGCTCCGCGACCACGCAGATGCCGGTGGCCGAGCTGGTCGCCAGCCGCCTGCCCAACTCGCTGCTGCTGGCCGCCGTCACGGCGCTGTTCTCGGTGCCGATTGCGCTGGCGCTGGGCATCGCTTCGGCGGTGTGGCGCGGCTCGTGGTTCGACCGTGCGGCTTCGACGACGGCGGTGGGCGTGGTGTCGGTGCCGGAGTTCCTGGTGGCAACGCTGGCGGTGCTGGTGTTCGCGGTCAAGCTGCGCTGGCTGCCGGCGCTCTCGTTCGTCAACGACATCGAGTCGCTGGGCCAGCTGCTGCGCGCGTTTGCAATGCCGGTGCTGGTGCTGTGCTGCGTGATCGTGGCGCAGATGATGCGCATGACGCGCGCCGCGGTCATCGACCAGCTTGAGGCGCCCTACATCGAGATGGTGCGGCTCAAAGGCGCCTCGCCGATGCGCATGGTGCTGGCGCACGCGCTGCCCAATGCGGTGGGGCCGATTGCCAACGCCGTGGCGTTGAGCCTGTCGTACCTGCTCGGCGGCGTGATCATCGTCGAGACCATCTTCAACTATCCGGGCATCGCCAAGCTGATGGTCGACGGCGTCTCGCAGCGCGACATGCCGCTGGTGCAGACCTGCGCCATGATCTTCTGCTGTGCCTATCTGATCCTGGTGACGACGGCCGACATCTTCGGCATTCTCGCCAACCCGCGGCTGCGGCACCGCTGAAGGAAGGAAGCTTCATGGAAACGTCCACAACTTCAACGGTCGCGAGCGCCGCGGCTTTGCTGGCGCCAGTTCCCCAAGAACGCCGGGGCGGGCCTTTGCGCTGGCTCGCCGGCTTCGGCCCATCCGGCCTGCTCGGTCTTGCGGTGCTGCTGTTCTGGCTGCTCGCAGCGCTGCTCGGCCCCTGGATGCTCTCGCACGGCACGGCGGCCGCGGGCACGTCGAACGTCTTCGAGCCGATCAGCGTGAAACACTGGCTGGGCACCGACTACCTCGGCCGCGACATGCTGGCGCTCATCATCGAGGGGGCGCGCTACACGATCGGCGTCGCGCTGCTGGCCACGCTGCTCGCCAGCGGAACCGGCACCGTGCTGGCGCTCTTGGCCGCCGCCACCGGCCGCTGGATCGACGCGGTGCTGAGCCGCGGCCTCGACACGCTCACTGCAATCCCGAGCAAGATGTTCGCGCTCATCATGGTGGCGGGCTTCGGCTCCTCGGTGCCGATGCTGGTGGCCACGGCGGCCATCATCTACGTGCCGGGAGCCTACCGCATGGCGCGCTCGCTGGCGGTCAACATCAACGCGCTCGACTACGTGACCGTGGCGCGCACGCGCGGCGAAGGCACGCTCTACATCATGCTGCGCGAGATCCTGCCCAACATCCTGGGCCCGATGCTGGCCGACCTGGGGCTGCGCTTCGTCTACGTGGTGCTGCTGCTGGCGAGCCTGAGCTTCCTGGGCCTGGGCATCCAGCCGCCGGCGGCCGACTGGGGCTCGCTGGTGCGCGAGAACATCGGTGCGCTGGCCGTGGGCGGCGCCTCGGTGATCGTGCCGGCGCTGGCCATCGCGAGCCTGACCATCGCGGTCAATCTCGTCATCGACAACCTGCCCGGCCGTGCCGCGCGCGAAAGAGGAGCACGCTGATGGGCGCACCACTCACTGTCCAGGGCCTGCACATCGTGGCGGGCAACAGCACGCTGGTCGACAACCTGAGCTTCTCGGTGCAGCCCGGCGAAGTGCTGGCGCTGATCGGCGAATCGGGTTCCGGCAAGACCACCACCGCGCTCGCGCTCATGGGCTATGCACGCAGCGGCTGCCGCATCTCGGCCGGCCGCGTGCAGATCGGCGACACCGACGTGCTCGCGCTCAACGCGGCTCGGCAGCGCTCGCTGCGCGGCCGCACGGTCTCGTACATCGCGCAGAGTGCGGCCGCTTCGTTCAATCCCTCGCGCACGATCATGGACCAGGTGGTCGAACCGACCGTGATCCACGGCCTGTGCAAACGGGCCGAGGCCGAAGCGAAAGCGGTGCAGCTGTTCCGCGAACTGGCGCTGCCCGATCCCGAAAACATCGGCGCACGCTATCCGCACCAGGTCTCCGGCGGCCAATTGCAGCGGCTGATGGCGGCCATGGCGCTGATCGGCGACCCCGACCTGGTGATCCTCGACGAGCCGACCACCGCGCTCGACGTGACCACGCAGATCGAGGTGCTGCGCGCCTTTCGCCGCGTGGTGCGCGAGCGGCGCGCCACTGCCGTGTACGTGAGCCATGACCTCGCCGTGGTGGCGCAGATGGCCGACCACATCCTGGTGCTGCGCAACGGCAAGATGAGCGAGCTGAACGCCACGGAGCAGATTCTTTCCGCCCCGGTGGACGACTACACCAAGAGCCTGTTGGCGGCGGCGCGGCCCGCGGTGCGCGCCTCGGGCCAGGCCTCGGGCGATTCGGCGCTGCTGCTGCACGTGAACGAGCTTTCGTGCGGCTACGGCGCGGTGGACTCCAAAGGCCAGCCGGCCAAGCTCATCCTCGAAGACATCAACCTCAAGCTCTATCGCGGCCAAGCCATCGGCGTGATCGGCGAATCGGGCTCGGGCAAGACCACGCTCGCGCGCGCCGTTGCGGGCCTGCTGAAGCCCTGCCACGGCAGCATCATGTTCGACGGGCATGCGCTCAAGCCCACGCTGCAGCAGCGCACTCCAGAGGAGCTGCGCCGCATTCAGATCGTGTTCCAGATGGCCGATACGGCGCTGAACCCCTCGCAGACCATCTGGCGCATCCTGGCGCGGCCGCTGCAGTTCTACAAGGGCTTGCGCGGCGAACCGCTCAAGCAGCGCATCTTCGAGTTGCTCGACCTGGTGAAGCTGCCGCGCACGGTGGCTGACCGGCTGCCGGGCGGGCTCTCGGGCGGGCAGAAGCAGCGCGTGAACCTGGCACGTGCGCTGGCGGCCGAGCCCGACCTCATCTTGTGCGACGAAGTGACCTCTGCGCTGGACACCGTGGTGGCGGCGGCGGTGCTCGACCTCATGGCCGAGCTGCGGCGCGAGTTGGGCGTGTCCTACCTCTTCATCAGCCACGACCTGCACACCGTGCGCTCGGTGTGCGACGAAATCGTGGTCATGCAGCACGGCCACAAGCTCTCGCAAGTGGCGCGCGCCGACTACGACCGCGGGCCGCACCACCCCTACTACCAGCTGCTCGCGCGATCGGTGCCCGAACTGCGCCGCGGCTGGCTCGACGACATGGACCACGCGGCCGCGGCAGCAGCCCACGCCAACAGGGAGATACACGCATGATCCCCACGTTCCGGATTGCGCTGATTGCCGGCGACGGCATCGGCAAGGAAGTGATGCCCGAAGGCCTGCGCGTGGTGCTGGCCGCTGCCGAGCGCTTCGGCTTCGAGCTCGATTGCCGCACCATAGCCTGGGCCGGCTGCGACTACTACGCCGAGCACGGCCAGATGATGCCGGACGATTGGAAGGAACAGCTGCGCGGCGTGGACGCCCTGTACTTCGGCGCGGTCGGCTGGCCCGAGACCGTGCCGGACCACGTCTCGCTCTGGGGATCGCTGCTCAAGTTCCGCCGCGAGTTCGACCAGTACATCAACCTGCGCCCGGTGCGCCTGTTCGAAGGCGTGCCCTGCCCGCTGGCCGGCCGCAAGCCCGGCGACATCGACTACCTGGTGGTGCGCGAGAACACCGAGGGCGAATACACCTCGCTTGGCGGCGTGATGTACGAAGGCACCGAGCGCGAGATCGTGATCCAGGAATCGGTGTTCTCGCGCCACGGCACCGACCGCGTGCTGCGCTACGCCTATGAGCTTGCCGAAAGCCGTGCGCGCAAGCACCTGACGGTGGCCACCAAGAGCAACGGCATCGCGATCAGCATGCCGTGGTGGGACGGCCGCGCCGATGCCATCGGCCGCGACTACCCCGAGGTGACGGTCGACAAGCAGCACATCGACATTCTCTCGGCGCGCTTCGTGCTGCAGCCCACGCGCTTCGACGTGGTGGTGGCGAGCAACCTGTTCGGCGACATCCTCTCCGACTTGGGCCCAGCCACCACCGGCACGATCGGCCTTGCGCCCTCGGCCAACCTCAACCCCGACCGCAAGTTTCCCTCGCTCTTCGAGCCGGTGCACGGCTCGGCGCCCGACATCTACGGCCAGAACATCGCCAACCCGATCGCAATGATCTGGTCGGGCGCGCTAATGCTCGACTTCCTCACGCAGGGACAAGGCGCTGGCCGCGCCGCGCATGACGCCATCCTCGGCGCCATCGAGGCGGTGCTGCGCGACGGACCACGCACGCGCGACCTGGGCGGCACGGCCTCGACCACGGAGCTGGGCATGGCCATTGCCGAGCGTGTGTCCGCAGCAGCCTGAGCCCGACCCGCCAAAACCTCTCAAGAACTTTTCAGACCATGCCACTCACCCTCCAACGCCAAGACCTGCTTCCGGCCCGCCAACTCATCGGCGGCGAATGGCGCGACGCCAGTGATGGCCGCCGCCTCGATGTGACCGACCCCGCCACCGACGGCGTCTTTGCGAGCGTGCCCGACGGCACGGCCGCCGATGCGCGCGCCGCGGTGGCGGCCGCCCGCGCCGCCTTCCCCACGTGGCGCGCGGTGCCCGCCAAGCAGCGGGCACAGATTCTCAAACGCTGGAACGACCTCATGCTGGCGCACCAGGAAGACCTGGGCCGCCTCATCTCGCGCGAGCAGGGCAAGCCGTTTGCCGAGGGCCGCGGCGAAGTGGCCTATGCGGCCAGCTACGTCGAGTGGTTCGCCGAAGAAGCCACGCGCGCCAACGGCGACGTGATTCCCGCGCCGGTCACGGGTCGCCGCATGCTCGCGCTGAAGGAGCCCGTGGGCGTGGTCGCCGCAATCACGCCGTGGAATTTTCCGGCCGCGATGATCGCGCGCAAGATCGCGCCGGCCCTGGCCGCGGGCTGCACCGTGGTGTGCAAGCCGGCCGAAGACACGCCGCTCACCTCGCTCGCGCTGGTGAAGCTGGCTGAAGAAGCCGGCGTGCCGCCGGGCGTGCTCAACATCGTGACCGCTTCGCGCGAGCGCACGCCTGAAGTGGTCGACGTGTGGCTGGCCGATTCGCGTGTGCGCAAGATCAGCTTCACCGGCTCCACGCCAGTGGGCAAGCACCTGGCGCGCGCTTCGGCCGACACGCTCAAGAAGCTGTCGCTCGAGCTCGGCGGCAATGCGCCTTTCGTCGTGTTCGAAGATGCCGACGTCGATGCCGCGGTCGACGGCCTCATGGCCGCCAAGTTCCGCAACGGCGGCCAGACCTGCGTGAGCCCGAACCGCGTGTTCGTGCACTCGAAGGTGCACGACGCCTTCGTCGACAAGCTGGCAGCACGCGTGGGCGCGCTCAAGGTCGGCCCCGCCACCGAGCCCGATTCGCAGATTGGCCCGATGATCAATGCGCGCGCTGTCGAGAAGATCGAGCGCCATGTGCGCGACGCCGTGTCTCGCGGCGCGCGCGTCGTGGTGGGCGGCGAGCGCCTGCGTTCGGCGCGCTGCAACGGCCCCAACTACTACGCACCCACGGTGCTGGTGAATGCCGATTCGTCCATGGAATGCAGCTGTGAAGAAACCTTCGGGCCCGTGGTGCCGGTCACGCGCTTCGACACGGAGGCCGAGGTCATCGCCGCCGCGAACGACACGCCCTTCGGCCTGGCCGCCTACTTCTATTCGAACGACGTGCGCCGCATCTCGCGCGTGGCCGACGCGCTCGAATCCGGCATCGTCGGCATCAACGAAGGCGCGCTGGCCGCCGAGGCCGCGCCTTTCGGCGGCGTGAAGGAGTCGGGCTACGGCCGCGAAGGCTCGGTTCACGGCCTCGACGACTACATGCACACCAAATATCTCTGCCAGGGCGGCCTTTGAGCGTGCTCCCGCGGGCGGCCTCGGCGCGCCCGCGGAATTGACCTTGGGGCCTCCCGGCCCCGTGGCTCGGCCTTGCATTTTGAAGTTCAACTTCAAAAGGCATGCTGTATTGGCCACTATCTCTTTCAGACCCTCGTCTCTAAAGTCGCGCAACACACGATGAGCGCCGCAACACAAGGGGCCTGAAGAGAAATGAACGAAGACCGGAAACCGCAACGCGGCCCTGGCCGCACCACCGCCATCCCGCGCGCCTTGCTCGCTTCGCTCGTGGCTGTGCCGTGCATTGCCGCAGGCATTGCCTGGCCCGCTCCTGCCGCGGCCAGCCAGGCATTGGCCCAAAAGTACGCATGCGTTGCATGCCACCAGGCCACGGTAAAAGTGGTGGGCCCCTCCTGGAAAGACATCGGCGCAAAGTACGGCGACGGCAAGGGAACGGCCGCGCAACTGGCCGCAAGCATCAAGGCCGGCAGCTCCGGAAAGTGGGGGTCGATGCCGATGCCCGCGCAAGCACAGGTTCCCGATGCCGACGCACAGTTGCTCGCGCAATGGCTGCTCGACGGCGCCAAGTAGTCACAAAAAATCATCCCCCCACCTTGCGGAGAAAAGAACATGAGCGCGCTCCACGTCAATGGCCGTGAACACACGGTCGACGCCGACCCCGGCACCCCCATCCTCTGGGCCCTGCGCGACACGCTGGGCATGACCGGCACCAAGTTCGGCTGCGGCGCCGCGCTGTGCGGCGCCTGCACCGTGCACCTGGACGGCCAGGCCATCCGCTCGTGCATCACGCCGATTTCTGCGGCCGAAGGCAAGAAGATCGTCACCATCGAAGCCGCCACCGACGGCAGCGACCGCGTGGGCGCGGCCGTGCACGCCGCATGGGTCAAGCACGACGTGGCGCAGTGCGGCTACTGCCAGAGCGGCCAGATCATGAGCGCCACGGCATTCATCAAATCGCTCCCGCCCGGCAAGCAGCCGAGCACCGACGAGATCGACTCGGCCATGGCCGGCAACATCTGCCGCTGCGGCACCTATGCCCGCATTCGGGCCGCGGTGGCCGATGCCGCCAAGACCCTCGCCTGAAGGAGCACCCGACATGTTGTTGCCCACCCATATCGATCCGAGCGAACTGCCGCGCGCCCTGCAACGCTTGCTGGCCGCAAGCCAGCCTGAAGGCGCCGCCGCCCTGCCCCGCCGCAGCTTCCTGAAGCTGGCCGGCGTCGGCGGCTTGGCGATCGGCGCGTTTCCCCACATGGCCATGGCGCAGGCCGACGGTGCGGCCAAGCCGGCCGGCGGACTCAAGCCGACGCAGCAGCCGCTTGCCTTCGTGCAGATTGCCCGCAACGGCGAAGTCACCGTGACCCACAACCGGCTCGAATTCGGCCAGGGCGTGCAAACGGGCCTGCCGATGATCCTGGCCGAAGAGCTCGATGCCGATTGGAGCCTGGTGCGCAGCAAGAGCGGCACCAACGATGCCGCCTATCACGACCCCATCTTCGGCATGCACCTGACCGGCGGCTCCAACTCCATCAAGAACAGCTTCACGCAATACCGCGAACTCGGCGCCCGCGCTAGGGCCATGCTGCTGTCTGCCGCGGCCGCGCGCTGGAACGTCGACGTGGCCACGTTGCGCACGCAGGCCGGTATGGTGCTGGGTCCGGGCGGACGCAAGCTGGGCTATGGCGAACTGGCTGAGGCCGCCATGGCCCTGCCGGTGCCCGAGAAGGTCACGCTGAAAGACCCGAAGGATTTCAAGATCATCGGCCGCCCCACCACGCGGCTGGATGCGCGTGCCAAGAGCAGCGGCCGGCAAGACTTCGGCATCGACGTCAAGCAGCCAGGGCAACTCACCGCGGTGGTGGCCCATCCGCCGGTGTTCGGCGCGCGGCTGAAGTCGGTGGACGACAGCGCGGCGCGCGCAGTCAAGGGCGTGAAGGCGGTGCTGCGCGTGCCGCTCGATCGCGGCGCGGAAGGCGTGGCGGTGGTGGCCGACGGCTACTGGTCGGCCAAGCTGGGCCGCGATGCGCTGAAGCTGCAGTGGGACACCTCCGCCGTCGAGAAGGTCGACAGCGAAAAGCAGCTGGTGCAGTACCGCGAACTGGCCACCAAGCCCGGCCCGCGCAAGTTCGACGCCGACATGGCACCGCTGGCCAAGGCGCCCAAACAGCTCGAAGCCGAGTTCGTGTTCCCCTACCTGGCCCATGCGCCCATGGAGCCGCTGAACTGCACCGTGAAGCTGTCGGCCGACCGCGCCGAGCTCTGGGTCGGCACGCAGAGCTCCGGACTGGACGCCGCCGCGGCGGCACGTGTGCTCGGCCTCAAGCCCGAACAGGTGAGCGTGCATGTGCAAATGGCGGGCGGCGGCTTCGGCCGGCGCTTCGTGGGCTCGAGCGACTATGTGGTCGAGGCCTGCCAGATTGCCAAGGCCGCGCGCACCGCGGGCCTGACTGCGCCGGTGCGCCTGCTGTGGAGCCGCGAGGACGACATCAAGGGCGGCTACTACCGCCCCATGCACCTGCACCGCGCCCGCATCGGCTTCGACGAGCGCGGCAAGGTGCTGGCGTGGGACCACGTCATCGTGGGCCAGTCGATCCTCACGGGAACGGTGTTCGAGTCGTTCCAGGTCAAGGACGGCATCGACGCTTCGGCCACCGAAGGCATGCGCGAACCGTATCCGCTGCCGATGCGCTTGACCGTGCACCATCCCAAGGTCAACGTGCCGGTGCTGTGGTGGCGCAGCGTGGGTTCCACGCACACCGCCTTCGTAATGGAAACGCTCATCGACGAAATCGCGCACAGCACAAAGCAAGACCCTGTGGCCTACCGCATGCAGCTCTTCGGAGACAAGCACCCGCGCCATCGCGCCGCGCTGCAGCTGGCGGTCGACAAGAGCGGCTACGGCAAGAAGCAATTGACACAGGGCCGCGCCTGGGGCGTGGCGGTGCACGAATCCTTCCAGTCGGTCGTGGCCTATGTGGTGGAAGCTTCGGTCAAGGACGGCCAACCGGTGCTGCACCGGGCGACCGCCGGCGTGCACTGCAACCTGGCCGTCAATCCGCGCAGCGTGGAGGCGCAGGTGCAGGGCGCCGCGGTCATGGGCCTGTCGATGTGCCTGCCGGGCGGCGCCATCACGCTGAAGGACGGCGAAGTGCAGCAGAGCAACTTCGGCGACTTTGCCGTGCCCCGCATCACCCACATGCCGGAGTTCGAGGTGCACGTGGTGCCCAACGCCGATGCGCCCACCGGCATCGGCGAGCCCGGCCTGCCGCCGCTGGCGCCGGCGTTCGCCAACGCCCTCGCGCGGCTCACAGGCAAGCCGCTGCGCCAGCTGCCTTTCAACTTGGCGTAACGTTGCGGGGCCGGCCTGCCCCGCCAGTGCCGATCAATCGTTCGTCAATCCGCCTGGACGCCCGCCGCGCGAATCACTTTGCCCCACTTCTCGGTTTCGGCCGCGAGGTGGGTGCGCAGGGCTTCGGGCGTGACCTTGTCCATGGGCACGGCCTCGGTGCTCAGTTCGGCGAAGCGGTGCTTGACCATGTCGTCCTGCAGCGCCGCACGCAGTGCAACATTGAGCTTTTGCATGACGGCCGGTGGCGTGCCCTTGGGTGCGTAGATGCCGTGCCACACCTTCACGTCGAATCCCTTGAGCCCCTGCTCGTCCAGCGTGGGGATGTTGGGCATGCTCGACAGCCGCTTGGGCGTGGTCACGCCGAACACCTTGACGCGGTTGCCGTCCTTGATGACCGGTGCGGTCTGCGTGGTCTGGTCGCACAGCAGGTCGACCTGCCCGCCCATGAGGTCGTTGAGCGCAGGGCCGGCGCCCTTGTAAGGCACGGTGGTGAGCTGCACGCCGATCTGATGCGCCAGAAGCATGCCGCACAGCTGCGACACGGCGCCGATGCCGGCGTTGGCGAGCGTGACCTTGTCCTTGTTGGCCTTCACATAGGCCAGCAGTTCCTGGAAATTGTTGGCCGGAAAGTCCTTGCGCGAAAGCAGCGTCATCGGCACGTCCATCACCTGCCCGACGTATTCGAAGTCTTTCAGCGGGTCGTAGCTGAGCTTCTTGTAGAGCGCGGGCGCGGTCGCCATGCCCATGTGATGGATCAGGATGGTGTAGCCGTTAGGCGCCGCCTTGGCCACGCGCCCGGGCGCGATGGTGCCGCCCGCGCCCACGGTGTTCTCGACGATGACAGTCTGCCCGAGCGACTTGCCCATGGGAATCGCCAGCATGCGCGCCACCACGTCGGTGGGGCCGCCGGCTGAATACGGCACGACCATGGTGATGGGCTTGTCGGGCCAGGGTGCCTGTGCGGTGGCCGGCGTTTGAGTTGCCAGCAGGCAGGCGCCCAGCGATGCCGCGAGTGCGACCCGTGTTTTCCAGTTCTTCGTTGCTTTCACTTCGTTGTCTCCTTGAGGTTATTGATCTGGTATGTCCGAAGCCCCGCCGCCTTCAGGGCGGAGCTTGCGATTCGAGTGCCAGCAGGCGCTCTGCGAGCCGCACCACGGGCGCGTCGACCATGCGCCCGTCGAGGCTGACGACGCCGCCGCCCGCGGCCTGGGTTGCATCCACCACGCGGCGCGCCCATGCGAGTTCGTCCGCGCTTGGGCCGAGCGCGGCATGCACGGGCGCGACCTGGTCTGGGTGAATGCAAAGCTTCGCGCCGAAGCCGCCGCGCCGGGCGCGTGCCGCGTCGTTGGCGAGCCGCGCCGCATCGCGCCAATCGGGCGTGACGCCGTCGATGGGTGCCGCAAGCCCGGCTCGGCGCGAGGCGAGCACCAGTGCCAGGCGCACGGGCACCAGCTCAGCTTCGTCCGCATCGCAGGCAAGCCCCAGGTCGGCCTGGAAATCGAGATTGCCGAATGCGAGCCGCAGCACCTGCGGCGCCGCCGCGAGTTCACGCGCGGCTTCCAGGCCCGCGGCCGATTCGATCAACGGCACGATCAGGCTTTTCAGTCCGAGGGCGGCAGAGAGCCGCTGCAGGTCGGCCGCACGCTCGGCCTTCGGCAGCATCACGCCGGCGATCAGGCCTTGAGCGGCGAGTTCGCTTACCTCGGCCAGGTCGTTGTCGTGCCATGGCGTGCCGCAGGCGTTGATGCGCACCAGCAGGCGCTGCTGCTGCGCCACGCTCAAGGCAGAGAAAGAAGCCCTCAGCTGCGCACGCGCCTCCGACTTTCGATCGGGCGCAACGGCGTCTTCCAAATCGACGATCACGCCGCCTGCGCCGCTGGCCAACGCGCGCGCATGGCGCTCGGGCCGGTCCGCAGGCACGAACAGGAAGGTGCGAGCCAACGCCAGCCGCGAGTTCGCATCTATCGCGCTCACACCGCCCCCGCTTCTCGCAGGGCAGCAATGTCGGCATCGCTCCGGCCCAGGTTGCGCAGAATGGATTCAGTGTGCTCGCCCACGGCGGGCACCGGGTCCATGCGGTAGTCGAACGCGCTCTGGCGGCCCGCTGGCAGCAGCGCCGGAATAGCGCCGGCCGGCGACCCCACCTGCCGCCACCGGTCGCGCGCCTGCAATTGCGGATGCGCCCACAGCCCCGCCATGTCGTTCATGCGCGCATTGGCAATCTGCGCGGCATCGAGACGCTCGAGCACCTGTGCAGTGGCAAGCGCGGCAAAGGTCTCCACGATGATCGCGCGCAGCGCATCGCGGCTCTCGTTGCGCCGTGCATTGCTGTCGAAGCGCGCGTCGGTGGCAAGCCCCGACTGCAGCAGCACCTTCTCGCAGAACACGCGCCATTCGCGTTCGTTCTGCAGGCCCAGCATCACCGTGCCGCCGTCGCCGGCAGGGAACGGGCCGTACGGATAGATGGTCGCGTGCGATGCGGCGCTGCGCGGCGGCGGAGGTGCGCCGTCGTAGGCGTAGTACATCGGGTAGCCCATCCACTCGGCGAGCGACTCGAGCATGGACACGTCGATGTGCGAGCCCTTGCCGGTCTTGCCACGCTGCAGCAGCGCCGCGAGGATGCCGGTGTACGCGTACATGCCCGCCGCAATGTCGGCGATGGAATTGCCCGACTTGCATGGATCGTCCGGCGTGCCCGTCACCGACAGGAAGCCCGCTTCGCTCTGTATCAAGAGGTCGTAGGCCTTCTTGTCGCGGTACGGGCCGTCTTCGCCATAGCCCGAGATGTCGCACACGATGAGCCGCGGATGCTTCGCCTGCAGCGCTTCGGCGCCGAGGCCCATGCGCGCGGCCGCGCCGGGCGCGAGGTTCTGCACCAGCACGTCGGCATCGGCCACCAGCTCCTGCAGCACCGCGAGCGCGCCGGGCTGCTTGAGGTCGAGCGTGAGGCTTTCCTTCGAGCGATTCACCCACACGAAGTGCGAGGCCTCGCCGCCCACGCGTGCGTCGTAGGCGCGCGCGAAGTCGCCCACGCCGGGGCGCTCCACCTTGATGACGCGGGCGCCCAGATCGGCCAGCTGCCGGGTGCAGAACGGTGCCGCGATCGCGTGCTCGAGCGAAACGACGGTGATGCCGTCGAGGGGTCTTGTCATTCGCTTTTTCTCCCTGTGTTCATGCGAGCACGGCCGTGGCCTGCATCGTGAGCCAGCCGTCGGCGTCTTCGCCCCACAAGCTGAAAGTCTTGCCGCCGGTGCTGCCTTCGGCCGGCTTGCCGTGCACGCGGAACGGCGCGATGTCGAAGGTGGGCCGCACCGCGCGGAATTCGAAACGCGCGAGCTGCGCGCCCGGCACGTTCCGGCGCAGCAGGTCGACCAGCAGCGTGGCGATGAGCGGGCCGTGCACGATTAGGCCCGGGTATCCCTCGACCTGCGTCACGTAGCGGCGGTCGTAGTGAATGCGGTGGCCGTTGAAGGTAAGCGCCGAGTAGCGGAACAGCAGCACGTCGTCGGGCACGATCTCGCGGCTGAAGGCGGCGTCTTTGGGCGCGGGTGTGGGAGGTGGCGTTTTCTCGTCGGGCGCGGCCGCGGCGCGGTAGACGATGTCGTGCTCTTCGGTGAGCGCAAGGCCACGCGCGTTGCGCACCTCATGGCGCACGAGCACGAACACCAGCTCGCCGGTGCGGCCAGCCTTGTGCGTGACGGAAGCGATGGTCGAGGTGCGCTCGACCGTGTCGCCGACTTGCAGCGGATTGCCCTTCTCCCACACCAGCCGTCCGCCGGCCCACATGCGGCGCGGCAGCGGCACGGGCGGCAGGAAACCGCCGCGCTTTGCATGGCCGTCTTCGCCGATTTCGGATTGGCGATGGTGCGGCAGAAAGTAGAGCCAGTGCCAGAGTTCGGGCAGGCGAGTGCCGGCGCCAGGAAGCGGATCGTCACGGTCCAGCGTGGCGGAGAGTGCGCGCACGGGCGCGGCGGTGACTTCGTCGGCCAGCGTTTCGCTGCGGCCTTGCCATGCCTGGAGCTTTGCCAGCGTGTCGCCGCCGATCGGGCGGGAGGAATTCTCTGGGGCGTGATTGCTCATGGTTCTTTTTCAGTCGACCGCCGCACCAGATGCCTTGACGATGCGCGCCCATTTGGCGAGGTCGTCCTGCAGCAGCTTCGAGAATTGCTCCGGCGTGGTGGACGCCGCTATCTCGACGCCCTGCTGGTCGAGCTTGTCGCGCAGGTCCTTGGCGGCCAGCGCCTTGCGCGTGGCGTCCTGCAGCGTGGCCAACACGTCGGCCGGCACGCCAGCGGGCGCGAACAGGCCGATCCACAGCGTGCCGTTGTAGCCCGGCACCGCCTCGGCGATGGTGGGCACGTCGGGCAGTACCGGCGAGCGCTTGTCGCCGCTCACGGCCAGCGCGCGCAGCTTGCCCGCCTTGATGTGCGAAAGCGCTGAAGGCAGGCTGGCAAAAACGATGGGCAGTTGCCCGCCGAGCACGTCGTTCAGCGCAGGCGCCACGCCCTTGTACGGCACGTGCTGCAGGGAAATGCCGGCCATGCTGTTGAGCATTTCGCCAAGCAGATGGTTGAGCGTGCCGTTGCCGGCGGAGGCGTACTGGTAGTTGGCGCCCTTCTCCCGCGCGAGCTTCAGGAACTCATTGAAGTCCTTGGCCGGAAAAGAAGGGTTGACCAGCAGCACGTTGGGCACCGCGCCAATCAGGCCCACGGGCTTGAAATCCTTCACCGGATCGAAGCCCGCGTTCTTGTAGAGCGCGGGGTTGATGGCCTGGCTGCTGCTGATGGTCATGAGCAGCGTGTAACCGTCCTTCGGGCCCTTGGCGACCAGCTGCGTGCCGATGTTGCCGCCGGCGCCAGGTCGGTTGTCGACGACCACACTGGCATTCATCACCTCGCCGATCTTCTGACCCACGAGGCGGCCGACGATGTCGTTGGTGCCGCCCGCGGCCTGCGGCACGATGAGCGTGACGGGGCGCGAGGGGTACGGCTGCGCGGTTGCAGGGCCTGCGGCAATCAATGCGGCGGCGAACGAAAGAAGGGCCAGTGCGCGAAATCTCATGTCTTTGTCTCCATGGCCGCATGGTGTTCCGCCCTACCCCCGCGCGCAATCTGCGATTTCGGAACCCAGCCTTCTGATTTACCGAAGGCTTGGGTACGATGGCCTATGCTTTTCGACCTGACCGACCTGCGCCTTTTTGTTGCCACGGCCGAACTCGGCAATCTCACGCGCGCGGCCGAGCGGCAGCACCTGTCGCTTGCGGCGGCCAGTGCACGCATCAAGGCGCTCGAAACGCAGGCGGGCCTGCAATTGCTGCAGCGCGAGGCACGCGGCGTGCGGCTTCTACCTCCGGGCGAAGCCTTCTTGCACCACGCCCGCCTGGTACTCCACCAGACCGAGCAGTTGCGCGCCGATCTGCTCGAATACGGCGGCGGCCTGCGCGGCCATTTGCGCGTGTTCGCCAACACCACGGCGGTGACCGATTTCCTGCCCGAAATATTGCCCGGCTTCCTTGCGCACAACCCGCGCATCAACGTCGACCTTCAGGAAAAACCGAATGCTCAGATCCCGCGTGGCGTGCTCGACGGCCGCGCCGACATCGGCATCGTGGCCGGCCGCGTCGACACGTTGGGCCTTGAAGCCATCCACTTCAGCACCGACCGGCTGGTGCTCGTCACATCCCGCAAACACCGCTTCGCAAAGCGCCGAAAGATTTCATTCGCCGAGACGTTGGACGAAGACGCGATCGGCATGCAGCAAGGCAGCACCTTGCAAACTTTTCTTGCGCAAATTACGGACAACCTCGGCAAGCGGCAGAAGCTGCGCATCCAGCTGGGGAGCTTCGACGCGATGTGCCGGATGATCGGCAGCGGCGTGGGCATTGGCGTGGTGCCGGAATCGGCGGCACGGCGTAACCAGGAGAGCATGCAGCTCGCGCTGATCGACCTGAGCGATGCGTGGTGTGTGCGGGAGCGGTACCTGCTGGTGCGAGACCAGGCGGCGTTGCCGATCTATGCACAGGCGCTGGTCGAAACGCTGTGCCGGCACTATGCGGGTGAGCAGACTGCTGTTTGACTGAATTCCGGCTCCGCGGGCCGATAAAACAAGGACTTGCGAGCGGATTGTGAAGAAGCCGGTGCCGTCCCCATTTTCCGTGGACAACTTTGGGGATAACTGATGTGCTTCCTTGTAAACGCGATTTAAGTCGTTGTTTTATAAGGAGAATAGTCAGTTTGCTGAAAATTTGGGCGGTGAACAAGGTGGCGTCTGCTGTTCGGGCGTCTGGTGTTCAGGGCCGCTGTTCAGGGCGTGTGCAAAGGCCACCGGGTACTCCCCTCCGCGAATGTCCCCCGGGGCTGCGCCCCTCCTCCTTTAT
>NZ_JBBCBO010000039.1:0-20931 GCF_037203865.1 Variovorax sp. CCNWLW186
AAAGGAGGAGGCCGCAGGCCGGGGGACATTCGCGGAGAAAGGTACCCCGTCGGCGGGTGCGCCGCCCTGAACAACAGCGCCTCAGCGCTTGACCCGCAGCATTCCCTCTTGCGCCGTGGAAGCCACAAGCCGCCCATCGCGCGAATACAGGCTGCCTCGGCACAAGCCACGTGCCCCGCTCGCACTCGGCGAGTCGAGCACGTAGAGCAGCCAGTCGTCCATGCGGAAATCTCGGTGGAACCACATGGCGTGGTCGAGGCTTGCGGGGCGCACCTGACCGCTCATGAAGCTCAGGCCGTGCGGCAGCATGGCGGCGCGCAGCAGGCCGTGGTCGGAGGCATAGGCGAGCAGCGCGCGGTGCACCACCGGGTTGTCGGGCAGCGGCGCAATGGCGCGCATCCAGATCGCGCTTTCGGACGGGCGTACCTCCGGCTTCAGCAGGTCGTCGGCCTCCACGCGGCGGTATTCGATGCCGTGCGGCTCCAGGCCCTTGATTCGCCAGCGCTCGGGTAGCCGGTCGCCGAGCGCGATGCGCTGGTCGAGCTCGCTCACCAGGCCTTCGGGGCCCTGCACCGTTGGCATCTCGAACTGGTGTTCGACGCCGTCGTCCACCGTCTGGAATGACGCTGACATCTCGAAAATGATGCGCTCCTGCTGTCGCGCCACCACATGGCGCGTGGTGAAGCTGCGGCCATCGCGCACGCGGTCCACGCTGTATTCGATGGGCGCATGCTCGCCCGGCAGCAGGAAGTAGGCGTGCATCGAATGCACCGGCCGGTCGGCGCCGACCGTGAGGCTCGCAGCCGCCAGCGACTGGCCGAGCACCTGGCCGCCGAACACAGCGGGTGTGCCGATGTCTTCGCTCTGGGCCAGGAATTTGTCGCCGCCCAGCGGCTCGAGCTGCATGAGCGCGACGAGTTCGTCGACGAGGCGGGCGGCGGTGGCGGGGTCGGTGGTCATCGAGAGAAAGGGCTGCGGGCGTCAGCAAAAAGAATCAACCCGCAACCATAGCAAAGCCCGGGCCCGCGGGCTGTCGCGGGCCGGTCAGCGCGAGTCCGCGCCCCGCAGGCTCAGCGGTCGAGATCGACGCCGTCTGCCGCCAGCTTCTCTTGCAGCGCCGGCACATCGACGTCCGCAAACCGGGCGCCGCTGCCCAGCGAAGCCGCCGCCGTTCCCGCGGCCTGCCCCATCACAAAGCAACCGCCGCTCGCACGCGCGGCCGACTGGCCCTCGTGCGTCATGGCGGCGCAGCGGCCGGCCACCAGCAGGTTGTCGACAGTGCGCGGCACGAGCATGCGCCAAGGCAGCTGGTTGTAGGTGCGGTTTTCGTCGCGCGGAAAGGCCCATTCGATGCGGCCGTCGGCATGCATTTCCATCGGCCATGCATTGATGCCGATGCTGTCGTCGAACGCGGCCGAAGAGAGGATGTCCTCGCCGGTGAGTGCATAGAGGCCTTCGATGCGGCGCGTTTCGCGGATGCCGACCTGCGGTGCGATCTCGACGATGGCCGACTTTGCAAAACCCGGCACTTCGGCCTTCATGAACTTGAAGTACTCGGCAATCTGGCGCCGCCCTTCGAGCTCGCCTTCGGTGAGTTCGCGCGCATCCACGCCGTTCATCGCGCGGCCTGCGGCATTGCGGATCTGCGTGACGTTGGCGCGCCATTCGCGCGGATCGATGTTGGGCCGGAGGATGGCGCCTTCGCGCGGAAACTTGTACTTGCCGGGCTTCTGCTGCTGCACCGCGGCCATCAGGTCGTTGATGGCCTTGAACTCGCCGACGGCCGCAAGGGCCGGCTCGGCATCGACCTGGCCGACGCGGAACATCGTGGTGGGGAACAGGCCGCTGCCGTGGCCGTCGCCCACTTCGAAGGGCACGCCCGCAAAGGCGGCCACATCGGCGTCGCCGCTCGCGTCGATGAAGGCGTTGGCGCGAATGGCCTGCCGGCCCGACTTGGTTTCGACCACCAGCGCCGCGATGCGGTCGCCGTCGCGCACCACCGCGGCTGCCCATGCGTGGAACAGCAGGTTCACGCCGGCATCGAATAGCAACTGGTCGGCCGCGATCTTGTAGGCCGAGGTGTCGTACGAACGCACGCGGATGCGGCCCTGCATGCCGTCCTGCGGCTTGTTGAGGCCGCCCAGCGCGTCGATGCGCGCGAGCAGGTCGTCGACCACGCCGCGCACCAGCAGCGTCATTTCGCCGTTGCGCTTGCCGTAAAGGCCCGCGAAGTTGGTTACGCCGCCCGCGGTGCCCATGCCGCCGAGAAAGCCGTAGCGCTCCACCAGCAGCGTGCTGGCGCCGCGCCGCGCCGCGCTCACGGCGGCGGCAATGCCGGCGGGGCCGCCGCCAACCACCACCACGTCGTATTCGCCGAAGACCGGCAGTTCGCGCGCCGGTTCAGTGAGGGTGTTCTGCTTGGCTGCTGTCATCACTGGATCTTGATGCCGCGGGCCGAAATGATCTTGGTCATGATCGCTGCTTCTTCCTTCACACGCAGGCGCATGCCGTCCGGCGAGGTGCCGACTGCCTGCCAGCCCTGCTCGAAGAGCTTCTGGCGCACTTCGGGCTGCTTCATGATGGTTTCGACTTCGCGGCTGAGGCGGGCCTGCGCGGTCTTGGAAAGGTTGGCGGGGCCGAGCAGCGCCACCCACACTTCGAGCGAAAAGTCGCGCACGCCGGCGTCGGCCAGCGGCGGCAGCTCGGGCACCAGCGTGCTGCGGCCGCCCGTGAGGCCGATGGCCTTGAGCTTGCCGGCGCGCACCTGGGGCATGGCCACACCCGGGGGAATGAGGGCCATCTGCACCTGGTCGCCCAGCATGGCGGTCACGACCTGCGGGTTGCCCTGGTAGGGCACGTGCTCGGCGTTGAAGCCGGGCACGCGGCTCTTGAGCAGTTCCATGCCCAGGTGGCCGACCGAGCCAACGCCCACCGAGCCGTAGTTCCACTTGTCGCCGCCCTTGCGGGCCGCATCGAAAAAGGCCGTGCCCGAAGGCAGGCTGTTCTGCGCCACCAGCACCAGCGGCGCCGTGGCAATCAGCGACAGGTAGGTGAAGTCTTTGGCCGGGTCGTAGGGCAGCCGCGGATACAGCATCTTCGACGAGGTGAGATTGCCGTTGATGACGATGCCCAGTGTGTGGTCGTCATTGGCCTTGGCGACGATGTCGGCCGCGATGTTGCCCGAGGCACCGGGCTTGTTGTCCACCACCACGGGCTGGCCGAGCGCCTTGGCCAGCGGCTCGGCGATGGTGCGGGCGGCGATGTCGGGCGTGGAGCCGCCCGGAAAGCCCACGAGCAGGCGAATCGGCTTGGTCGGCCAGGCATTGGTCTGTGCATGGGCCGCCAGCGGCAGCGCGGCGGCGGCAGCCAGGCCGCAGACGATCAGGAGGGCTCTCTTGGTTGCTTGCATGGAAGGTGACAAAGGAAAATGTGAAAAAACGTAATGATGACAGCTACTCAAGGCTGATGTTGCCCCGGCGGACCAGGTCGCCATACACCTTGGACTTGGCCTCGGCGTTGCGCTCGATTTCTTCCGGCGACCAGGCCAGCGGCTCGAAGGCGAAGGTGTCGAAGCGGGCGCGGATCTCGGGATCGGCAATCACCTTGGCCACGTCGGCATTGATTTTGGCCTTGACCGCCGCCGGCACGCCCTTGGGCGCGAGCAGCGAGACAAAAGAGTTCACCTCGAGCGACGCCGGCCCGCCCGCCTCGGCCATGGTGGGCACATCGGGCATCTGGGGAATGCGTTTCGGTGCCGCCACGGCGATGTAGCGCAGCTTGCCGGCCTTGTAGATGCCCTGGCTCGACGGAATGCTTGCGAAGGCCCACGGCACTTCGCCGGTGCCCACGTTCGAATACAGCTGCGACACCTCGCGGTACGGCGCATGCCGCATGCGGATGCCCGTGAGCGCCTCGAGCTGCTGCGCGCCCAGGTGGCCCGGGCTGCCCACGCCCCATGATCCATACACCATCGCCTCGGGGTTGGCCTTGGCTTCGGCGATCAGGTCGCCCATGTTCTTCAGCTTCGATTCGCTCGAAACCGCCACGAAAAACGGCGTGCGGAACAGCGAAGCCACCGGGTCGAAATGCTGCAGCGTGACGAAGTTACGCGACTTGTACAGGTGCGGCAGCGCGGCGACGTGCTCGCTGTCGAGCTGCAGCAGCGTGTAGCCGTCGGGCGCCGCGCGCCGCGCCTGGTCGATGGCGATGAAGCCGCCGCCACCCGGCCGGTTATCGACCACCACGCGCTGGTTCCACAGGCGAGAGAGCTTGTCGGAGACGAGGCGCAGCACCGCGTCCGGCCCGCTGCCGGCGGCAAAGGGCGTGACCAGCGTCACTGGCTTGCTCGGATAGTCGCTCGCCTGCGCCAGGGCGTTGGTGCCGAGGACGGCGGCGGCCGCGGCAAGCACGCCTGCCAGCAATGCGCGTGAAGAAAGGTTCATGGTTGGTTGTCTCCTGGGCCTGTGGCCTCGAATAGTGATGACGCGGAAAAAATCGGTTGATCGTCGGTGTCGGTCAGTGCGGCGAAAGCATGGCCGCGGCGTCGGCGCCCGCTATCGCCACCGGTCGCAGCCGCTCCGGCGCGTCGTCCAGGCAATGCTCGGGGCGCCAGGCGTAGAGCCATTCGACCGCATCGTAGAAGCGTTCGGGCGTGCGGCCTACCCAGAGGCTGTTGCGCACCAGCCGCTCCACGCCCTTGGCGTGATACAGGCGCCCCATTTCGCGCACCGACAGCACCACGCGGGCGGTGCGCGGAATGCGCGCGGCCTCGTAGAGCTTGAAGGCGGCAGGCATGTCGAAATTGCAGGCCTGCACCGCGGCGCCGAGCGTCACCGCGTCTTCGATCGCCATGCAGGCGCCCTGCGCAAGGTACTGCATCATCGGGTGGGCGGCGTCGCCGAGCAGTGTGGCGGGGCCTTCGCTCCAGCGCTCCACAGGGTCGCGGTCGGCGGTGCTCCAGCGCCGCCACGAGGTCGGCCGGTCGAGCAGCTGGCGCGGGCGCGCATGCACGCCCTCGAAGTACGAAAGCACCTCTTCCTTGCTGCCGTCGGAAACCCCCCACTCTTCCTGCTCGCGGCTGTGGAAGGTGACGACCAGGTTGTATTGCTCGCCATGGCGCAGCGGATAGTGCACCAAGTGGCAGTTGGGCCCAGCCCAGACCACGGGTGCGTTCCAGCGCAGGTCGGCCGGCATGTCGGCCACCGGCACCACCGCGCGGTACACCACATGGCCCGAAACGCGCGGCTCGTCGCCGACGAGTTGGGAGCGCACCACCGATTTCACGCCGTCGCAGCCCACGATGGCGTCGGCCGTGAAGCGCCGGCCATCGCGCGTGACGGCGACCACGCCTTGCGTCTTGCCACCGCCGATGTCGATCGACTCGACCTGCGCCGAGGTGTGAAAGCGAATGAGCGGATGCTGCTTCACCGCCTCGTGAATGGCGCCATGCAGGTCGGCACGGTGGCTCACCGCATACGGATTTTTGAAGCGCGCGCGGAATGCCTCGCCCACGGGCACCGAGGCAACCTCGCCGCAATCGACGGCATCCATCATCACGAGACGGTCGGTGAACACCGAGTTGCGGCGCACCGCCTCGCCCACGCCCAGCGCATCGAGCGCCGCAAAGGCGTTGGGCCCGAGCTGCAGGCCGGCGCCGATCTCGCCGATGGTGGCGCTCTGCTCGAGCAGGTCGATGGAAACACCGAGGCGCGCGAGCGCCAGCGCGGCCGCCATGCCGCCGATGCCGCCGCCGACGAGCAGCACGCGGGGCGGGTTCTTCGTGGGAGATGTGCTCATTGCAAGACCTCTTCTGCGCGGCGTTGCGTCAATCGATGCGCACGGTGAGCGAGGGGAGCTTGTCGATGCTCACCTTGAGCGTCTGGCCCGGCTTGACCGCGCCCACGCCTTCGGGCGTGCCCGTGAAGATCAGGTCGCCGGGCTGCAGCGCGAAGAGCGTCGACAGATTGGCGATCACCTCGTTCACCGACCAGATCAGTTGCGTGATGTCGCTGTTCTGCCGCACCTGGCCGTCGACCTCGAGCGTGATGGCGCCGGCATTGATCTCGCCCACGTCGGCCAGCGTGCGCAGCGGCGCAATGGGCGCCGAGAAGTCGAAGGCCTTGCCGATTTCCCACGGCCGGCCGGCTTCGCGCATCTTCATCTGCAGGTCGCGGCGGGTCATGTCCAGGCCCACGGCGTAGCTGTGAATGTGGCTGGCCGCCTGTTCCACCGCAATGTTCTTGCCGCCCTTGCCGATGGCCACGACGAGCTCGGCTTCGTAGTGGTAGTTGCTGGTGAGCGGCGGATACGGAATGGCGCCGGTTTCGCCTTCGGCGACGGGCACCACCGAGGCGTCGTCGTTGGGCTTGCAGAAGAAGAACGGCGGTTCGCGGTCGGGGTCGAAGCCCATCTCGCGCGCATGCGCCGCGTAGTTGCGGCCCACGCAGTAGACGCGGCGCACCGGAAACAGGTCGCTCGAACCCACGATGGGCAGGCCGACGATGGAAGGAGGCGTGAAGACGAAGGACATGAGGGCTCCTGCCGCGCGGGGCGGCACGTGTCGAGAAAAAGAAAGAAGAAAAGGAAGAGAAGTGAGGCCGGCTTTCAGGCGTCTTCGAGAAAGGCTTCGCGCAGCACGCCCATGGCCTGCTGCACCGGACGGTCCGAGAAGCTGAAGAGCACCACGTCTTCGCCTGCTGCCGAAAGGCGCAGCGGCGCCCACGACGGCACGACGAAGGTGTCGCGCGGGCCGAATTCGAAGCGCTGGCCGGCGATGTGTGCCGTGCCGCGGCCCTCGACCACGCTGTAGACGGCGCCGTCGGTGGCGCGGTGCGTCTTGCCTGCAAAGCCCTTGGGCAGCAGTTGCAGGTGGGTGCCGATGGTGGGCATCGGCGCACCGCCGGTCAACGGGTTGATGTAGCGCAGCTTGTGGCCCAGCCAGGCATCGGGCGCTTCCTGCTTCTGCAGCAGAGCCAGCGCCTCGCGGCTGCGGGCATAGGGGTAGTTGAAGATCGGCGAGGTGGGCGACACGTGGTCGTGGCGCACCGGCACCATGTTGTGGCCGAAGCGCGCGAGGCTGTTGCCCTCGGGGCGGGCCACGTGCTGCACCTTGGCGTCGTCGTTCTCGGCAAAGCCGGCGTCGAAGAAGCGCAGCATCGGAATGTCCAGCCCGTCGAGCCACACCACCGGCTCCACCGTGCCGCCGACGCCCTCGTTGCCATGGTCGTGCCAGGCCCATGAAGGCGTGATGATGAAGTCGCCGGGGTACATGGTGGTGCGCTCGCCGCCCACCGTGGTGTAGGCGCCCTTGCCGTCGACGATGAAGCGCAGCGCCGACTGCACGTGGCGGTGCGAAGGCGCCACCTCGCCCGGCATGATGAGCTGCAGGCCCGCGTAGATCGACTGGGTGATGGACGAGTTGCCGGGCAGCGCCGGGTTTTCGAGCACGAGCACGCGGCGCACTGCTTCTTCGGCCGTGATGAGGTCGGCCGATTCCATCAGCAGCGGGCGGATTTCGTCGTAGCGCCAGAGCGCCGGCACGCACGGCGTGGTGGGCTCGCGCGGCACCAGGGCATGCAGCGACTCCCACAGCGGCGTGAGATTCAGCTGTCGGATGCGCTCGTAGTAGTCGCGGCGCTCGGCGGCGTTGGCGTGGGCCGGGGCGGCTGGTTTCTGGGCTGGTGGATTCATGGCAGTTGGGCCCTTGGCGCGGCCTTTTGTCTCCGGGGGGAGCGGCTATCTTCCGCCGGTACTACTATTGGCGCAATGCAGCCACGCCGATAGCTGCGATCCTGTTTTTCGATAGTGGTGGCCTCATTTGGCCGTCGAGGAGATGCTTCATGGCCCAGCTTGATCTCGAATGGCTGCTGGTTTTCGACGAGGTCTACAAGACTGCGAACGTGTCGAGCGCCGCCGAGCGGCTGGGCATCTCCCAATCGGCGGCCAGCACGGCGCTGGCGCGGCTGCGAACGCATTTCGGCGACAAGCTGTTCGTGCGCACCTCGCGCGGCATGGAGCCCACGCCTTACGCGCGGCAGATTCAGCCGCTGGTGCTGGACATCCTCGACCGCCTGAACCGGGCCAAAGGCGGCCGCGCCAGCTTCGACCCGGCCACCGCGGCGCGCAGCTTTCGCATCTGCATGACCGACATCAGCGAGGTGGTGCTGCTGCCGGGGCTGCTCGACCATCTGCGGCATGCGGCGCCGGGGGTGCGCATCGAAACCGAGATCATCTCGACCGACAGCGGCCGGCGGCTGGAAGACGGCGCGGTCGACCTGGCGGTGGGCTTCATGCCGCAGCTCGACGCGGGCTTTTACCAGCAGACGCTCTTCATGCAGAACTTCGTTTGCCTGGCGGCGCGCAACCATCCGCGCATCGGCGAGCGGCTCACGCGCAAGCGCTTCGAGACCGAGGCGCATGCGGTGGTGGCCTCGTCGGGCACCGGCCACGCCATTGTCGACAAGACCATTGCGCGGCTGGGTCTCAGGCGCAACGTGGTGACCAGCCTTTCGAGCTTCCTGAGCGTGGCGCGCATCGTCGCGCACACCGAACTCATCGTGATCGTGCCCAGCATCCTTGGAAAGGTGCTGGCCACGCAGGAGCCGGTGAAGCTGCTGGAGCCGCCCTTCGAGTTACCGGCCTATGCCGTGAAGCAGCACTGGCACGAGCGGTTCCATGCGGACGCCGGCAACGCATGGCTCCGGCGCACGCTGGCAGAACTGTTCGGCGGGGGCTGAGCGTGCGCGCCGCGCCGACCGGCGGCGCGCATTTGCGGGACCGGGCGCTCGCATAATCGGGGCTCCCACAACACAGCCCACGAAAAGGCGGCGCATGTCCTCCATCACACTTCGATTTCTGGCCGAGCCCAGCACCGTCAACTTCGGCGGCAAGGTTCATGGCGGCACCGTCATGAAGTGGATCGACGAAGCCGGCTACGCCTGCGCCACCAGCTGGGCCAAGCGCTACTGCGTGACGGCCTTCATCGGCAGCATCCGCTTTCACCACCCGATCATGATCGGCGACCTGGTCGAGGTGGAGGCCCGCCTGGCCTACACCGGCACCACCAGCATGAACATCTCGGTGGAGGTTCGCAGCGGCGACATGAAGGGCGGCACGATGGACAAGACGACCGAATGCCTGATCGTCTTCGTCTCGGTCGACTCGCACGGCCGGCCGCTGCCGGTGCAGGCGTATGTGCCGGGCACCCCGGGCGAAATGGCGCTGGCCGAACGGGCCAAGGCCCACCTGGACGCGAGCCGCGCAGCCGGAAAAGCGTAGCCCCGCCAAGGCTGCGCTCATAGACGTGAAGCTCTAAAGGCAGAGGCCTCTTGCGGCTAGAGTAGCCCGATTGTTTTCACAGGAACATTTCGCATGGCTACCCAGGACGACGAAAACGGCAACAACAAGGGCGCCGACCGCATCAAGGATTCCGCGCAGCAGATCTGGCTGGCGGGGCTCGGTGCCTTTGCCAAGATGCAGCAGGAAGGCAGCAAGGCTTTCGAGGCGCTGGTGAAAGACGGCGCCGGCATGCAAAAGAAGACCCAGGCCGCCGCCGAGGAAACGCTTGCGCAGGCACAAACGCGCATGGCCGGCTTTGCGAGCGAATTCGGCACCAAGGCCGCGGGCCAGTGGGGCAAGCTCGAGAACATCTTCGAAGAGCGCGTGGCGCGCGCCCTTGAAAAGCTGGGCCTGCCTTCGGCTGCGGACTATGCCGCGCTGCAGGCCCGCGTGGCGGCGCTCGAGGCCGAGCTGCAGCGCAGCGAGAAAAAACCGGCCGCCGCCCCCGCGCGGGCAAGCCGCAAGACCGCGGGCCGCAGTGCGGCGCCCGCTGCCGCCCCCAAGAAGACCGTGCGGCGCAGCACCAAGGCCGGCTAGGCAAGCCCACCCGGCCATCGCGGGGTAGCCACCCCTTCTTTTTGCGGCACTGCACAACGCACGCTGCCGCAAAACTTTGCCCTGCTCAGTTCAAGGTGCGGTGTACATAGGCTAGAGTGTCCCCACAAGAGACAAAACGGGGACTGACATGGCCAAGAAGGCGCCACGCCGCACAGCGCAACGCATTCTCGAAGCCGCACTGGAGCTGTTCAACCGCTTCGGCGAGCCGAACGTCTCCACCACGCTGGTGGCGGGCGAGCTCAACATCAGTCCCGGCAATCTCTACTACCACTACCCCGCCAAGGAAGAGCTGATCAACAAGCTCTACGAGAGCTACGAGGCCGAGCTCAACGAGCTCCTGCATGCCAGCGAAGGCGTGCACGACGTGGAAGACGCCTGGTTCTTCATGCACAGCCTGTTCGAGCTGATCTGGCGCTACCGCTTTCTCTACCGCGACCTGAACGACCTGCTCAGCAAGAACCGGCACCTGGAGACGCAGTTCCAGCTGGTGCTGAAGAACAAGGCGCGCGCCATCCGCGTGCTCATCGCGGGGCTGAGCCGGGCCGGCCACCTCGACATCGACGCCCACGAGGTCGACACGCTGGCGCAGAGCATGGTGGTGGTGCTGACCTACTGGCTGAGCTACGAATACGTGCGCAACCCGCGCGAGGCGCTCGAACCCGCGCATGCCCAGGGCGCGCTGATGCGCGGCGGCCAGCACACGCTCCACCTGCTCGCGCCCTACCTCGGGAGAGACCAGCGGAGGCATTTGCTGACACTCAGCAACGCCTACAGCGGCGAAGATCCGGCAAGCGACGCGCCGTCGGTTGCACCCATCGATCTGGCGGCCTAGATGACCATGCCCCACCCAGACTTCAAACCGCTTTCGCTGATGTCCGCCGGCCCCGTGGCCGCGGCGGCACCGGCGGAACCCTGGACGCCGCTGCCCTACGCCGACGTGCCGCGCTACGACGCGAGCACGGCGCTGGCGCAGTGGCCACGCCTTCATGCGGGGCACCCCTTGCCGCCGCCGGAGAGGGAACATCCGCTCGCCGACGGCTGGGCGCTGTACCACAGCGGGGAGTTCGAGCGCGCCGCCGCGCTCGGCCTGCTGCACGGACCCGAGGGGCTGGTGCTGGCCAACCAGGCCACCGCCATCTACGCCAACTATCTCGAGCCCCGCGAATCGGTGCGGCTTTCGATGTTCCGCCAGGTCATCGAACGCGCCGGCGCGCAGGCCACCGCCGAGCCCGACAACTGCCAGGCGCTTTACTGGCAGGCCTACGCGCTCGGCCGCTACAGCCAGGGCATCAGCGTGGCGCGCGCGCTGGCGCAGGGCCTGGGCAGCAAGCTCAAGGGCGCGCTCGAACGCGTGATCGAGCTGCAGCCGGACCACGCCGACGCGCACATCGCATTGGCCGCCTTCCATGCCGAGGTGATCGACAAGGTGGGCGCGCTGGTCGGGCGCATGACCTACGGCGTGCGGGCCGAAGCATCGGTCGAGCTGTTCGAGCGCGGCCTTGCGCTGAACCCCCATTCAGCCAGCGCGCTGATGGAATACGGCCGCGCGCTGCTCATGCTGCATGGCGACGCGCGCATGGGCGAGGCCACGCAGCTGTACGAAAAGGCCGCGGCGCTGGAGCCGGTGGATGCGAAGGAACGGCTGGACGTGGAACTGGCGCGGGCGGGACTCTCGGACTGACGCGGCGGACGGTTGGTACCCACAGGTACCGCGCCACTTAAGATGCGTACTCTTCGCTTTTCAACAGACCGCCCATGTCCGACCTCAACGCCCAATTCGAAGCCGCCCAGGCCAACTCCAAGCTGCTGGCCGAGCGCCCCGACAACCCGACGCTGCTCAGGATCTATGGCCTGTTCAAGCAGGCCACCGAAGGCGACAACACCGCCAAGAAGCCCAGCTTCAGCGACATCGTCGCCCGCGCCAAGTGGGACGCATGGACCGCGCAAAAGGGCTTGAGTGCCGATGAGGCCAAGCAGAAGTACATCGATCTGATCGAGTCGCTGCGGAACTAGGCTCTCCCCCAGTCTTCGCGCACTTCGTGTCGCTTCGCCAACCCCCTACCGGGGCAACACCAGCGGCCCGGCAAAGCCGGTTCCGCGGTGTTTCACGAAGGAGATCCGACGATCCCGCGTTCGTGGAGCGCGGCGATCTGCTCGGCGGTAAGGCCGATCTCCTTCAGCACGGCATCGGTGTCCGCGCCGAGCGCAGGCGCGTTGTGCCGGTGGCCGGCCGGCGTGAGCGACAGCTTGGGCACGAAGCCCGGCACGGCCAGCGTGCTCCCGTCCGCCATGCGCACCTGCTGCAGCATGCCGCGCGCGGCGTAGTGCGGGTCGGCCGCAATGTCGGCAATGGTGTAGATGCGGCCGGCCGGTACGTGCGCCGCATCGAGCGCGGCAAGCACTTCGTCCACGGTATGCGCGGCGGTCCAATCGCCAATGGCGGCATCGAGCATTTCCACCTGCGCCACCCTGCCCGTGTTGCCGGCCAGCGCCGGATCGGCGGCGAGGTCCGGCCGGCCGATGCATTCCATCAGCCGGCGGAAGATGCTGTCGCCGTTGCCCGCCACGATGGCATAGGCGCCGTCGGCGCAGCGGTAGGCGTTGGTGGGCGCAATGCCGGGCAGCGCGCTGCCGGCCGCCTCGCGCACCGCACCGAAGGCGCTGTACTCGGGCAGCAGGCTTTCCATGCAGTTGAAGACGGCCTCGTAGAGCGCCACGTCCACCACTTGCCCCCTGCCCTTCGGATATTCGGTGCTCACTGTGGCATGGCGGTGCTGCATGGCCATGAGCACGCCGATCACGCCGTGCAATGAAGCCAGCGTGTCGCCGATGGACACGCCCACGCGCACCGGCACGCGGCCGGGCTCGCCCGTGAGATGGCGCAGCCCGCCCATGGCCTCGGCCACGACGCCGAAGCCCGGGCGGTCGCGGTAGGGGCCGGTCTGGCCGTAGCCGCTGATGCGCAGCATCACGAGCGCGGGGTTCGCGGCCAGGAGCTCGTCCGGCCCCAGGCCCCAGCCTTCCATGGCGCCGGGACGGAAGTTCTCGATCAGCACGTCGGCCTCGGCCGCAAGCTGTCGCACGATGGCCTGTGCCTCGGCCTGGCGCAAGTCGAGCGCCAGCGAGCGCTTGTTGCGCGACTGCACCTGCCACCAGACCGAGGTGCCGTCTTTCAGCAGCCGCCACGTGCGCAGCGGATCGCCCGCCCCGGGCGGCTCGATCTTGATGACCTCGGCGCCGAAATCGGCCAGCGTGCGTGCGGCGAAAGGCCCGGCGATGAGCTGCCCGAGCTCGACGACCTTGAGGCCGGCCAAGGGGCCGGCGGCCGTTGGCCCGGCGGGCGAAGAAGAGGTGTTGGTCATGACGCCCGAGTGTGCCGTGGCGCCGGGCAGCGCTCGTGGGGCGGGAAAACACCTATGAATTCTTGACACGGCCTCTCCCGTGTTTTCCGCAGTGCAGCAATCGCATTGGAAGAAGGGCTCTCCCCCGAGGAGAAAGCGGCTTGCTGCACTGCAATGCCTGGGTGTGGCAACTCACCCGAGCGTCAAAAAAGTATCAGTTTCGGCTTCTATCTCTGGTTGTGGGCGTTCGGGGCGATTCGTACAGTCCGCCCACTGCCATACGCTGCAAGCCATAACAAGGAGACGAGAAAACGCCATGCAACCCGATCTGGAAATCGTCGAAGTCCGCGGAGACGAATCGTTCACCGCCTGGGCCCACGGCTATCCGTATCGCACGGTGCGCTGGCATTTCCATCCCGAGTACGAAATCCAGCTGATCGTGGAAACGCGCGGCGTGTACTTCGTGGGCGACCACGTCGGCCACTTCGAGCCGGGCAACCTGGTGCTGATGGGCCCCGACCTGCCGCACAACTGGATCAGCGACGTGCCCGCGGGGCAGAGCGTCGAGCGGCGCGGCATCGTGATCCAGTTTCCGGCCGGGCTGGTCGACCGCATGGCGGGCACCTTTCCGGAGTTCGCCCGCATCGGCCCGCTGCTGGCCGAGGCCGGCTCGGGCCTTCTCTTCTCGGCGGAAACAGCCGTCACCGCCAAGCCGATCATGGAAGCGCTGCTCGAAGCACGCGGACTGCGCCGGGTGATCCTGCTGCTGTCGCTGCTCGAACTGCTGGAGGGCAGCAACGACCGCCAGCGGCTCGCGAGCCCGGCGTTCAAGCCCGACCCCAAGGCCTTCATGTCGCACGCCATCAACAACGTGCTGGCGCACATTGCGGCCAACCTGGGTGACGACCTGCGCGAGCCGATGCTGGCCGAGCTGGTGGGCCAGAGCCCGAGCGCCTTCTCGCGCTCTTTCCGCAAGCACACGGGCCAGTCGTTCGTGCGCTATGTGAACCGCCTGCGCATCAGCCGCGCCTGCGAGCTGCTCACCAGCAGCGAAAAACCGGTGCTCGACGTCTGCATGGACGTGGGCTTCAACAACGTGTCGAACTTCAACCGCCAGTTCCTGCTGCACAAGCGCATGCCGCCGACGAAATTCCGCAGTTTCCATCGCATGCAGGCCGCGGCCTCGCGTGCGGCAAATCCGCCGTAGCCGGCTTTCTTCCCTGTTCCCGTGCCCTCATCGACGCGGCGCTCCGAGCGCCGCGTGGGGGCGCCTTTGCCCGAGTTTTTTCGACAGCCATCACAAACCAGGAGACACAGCACCATGAAGAACTTTCTCAAAGCCACCGCCGTCCTTGCCGCGCTGGTCTGCGGCGCCTCTGCCGTGCAGGCGCAAACGCCCAAGCAGCCGCTGCGCATCGGCATGACTTTTCAGGAGCTGAACAACCCCTACTTCGTGACGATGAAGCAGGCGCTCGAGGAAGCCGCGGCCAGCATCGGCGCAACCGTGGTCACCACCGACGCGCGGCATGACGTGTCCAAGCAGATCGGCGACGTGGAAGACATGATCCAGAAGAAGATCGACATCCTGCTGCTGAACCCGACCGACTCCACCGGCGTGCAGTCGGCGGTGCGCTCGGCCAAGAAGGCAGGCGTGATCGTGGTGGCGGTCGATGCCAACGCGCAGGGGCCGGTCGATTCGTTCGTGGGCTCGAAGAACCTCGATGCGGGCCGCCTGGCCTGCGAATACCTGGCGAAGAACATCGGCGAGAAAGGCGACGTGGCCATTCTCGACGGCATTCCGGTCGTGCCGATCCTGGAGCGCGTGAAGGGCTGCCGCGAAGCACTCGCCAAGTACCCGGGCATCAAGGTGGTGAGCACGCAGAACGGCAAGCAGGAGCGCGCCACCGCGCTCACCGTGACCGAAAACATCCTGCAGGCCAACAAGGACCTGAAGGGCATCTTCAGCGTGAACGACGGCGGCTCGATGGGCGCGCTCGCCGCCATCGAGGCCAGCGGCAAGGACGTGAAGCTCGCGAGCGTGGACGGCGCACCCGAAGCCATCAAGGCCATGCAGAAGCCCAACTCGAAATTCATTGCCACCACCGCGCAATACCCGCGCGACCAGATCCGCCTGGCCATCGGCATTGCGCTGGCCAAGAAGTGGGGCGCCAACGTGCCGGCCGCGGTGCCGGTGGATGTGAAGCTGATCGACGCCGAAGGCGCGAAGACCTTCACCTGGTAACCCGCGTTGGCCATGAGCTCCCCCGCAGACGAAGGCCTCGAGATGCTCCGGCTGGAAGGCGTGTCCAAGCGCTTTCCGGGCGTGAAGGCGCTCTCGGGCATCGACCTGTCGATCCGCAAGGGCGAGGTGCACGCGCTGCTCGGCGAGAACGGCGCGGGCAAGTCGACGCTGATGAAGATCCTCGGCGGCATCTACCAGGCCGACGAGGGCCGCATCTTCATCGACGGCCGCGAGCGGCAGTTCGCGGGCTACGGCGACGCGATCGCGGCGGGCGTGGGCATCATCTTCCAGGAGTTCAGCCTCATCCCGTACCTCAACGCGGTGGAGAACATTTTTCTCGGCCGCTATCTGAAGAATCGGTTCGGGCTGCTCGACAGGGCCGCCATGAAGCGCTCCGCACAGTCGATCTTCGAGGAGCTGGGCGTGCAGATCGACCTCGACGTGCCGATCTGCAGGCTCTCGGTGGCGCAGCAGCAGTTTGTCGAAATCGGCAAGGCGCTGTCGCTGAAGGCGCGGCTGCTGGTGCTTGATGAACCGACCGCCACGCTCACGCCCAACGAGGCGGGGCACCTGTTCAAGATCATGCGGGAGCTGCGCGCCAAGGGCGTGGCAATGATCTTCATCTCGCACCACCTGGATGAGATCTTCGAGGTGTGCGACCGCATCAGCGTGCTGCGCGACGGCGCGAATGCCGGGCATGCGGAGGTGGGCGCGACCGATGTGAATGCGCTGGTCGAGATGATGGTCGGCCGCAAGATCGAACACAACTTTCCGCCCAAGCCGCAGCCCGCGCCGCGCGGGCGCAAGGTGCTCGAGGTGCCGGAGATCCAGCTTGCCAAGGGCGGGCCGGTGAACAGCTTCGATTTGCACGAAGGCGAAATTCTTGGCTTTGCAGGGCTCGTAGGCTCGGGCCGCACCGAACTCGCGCTCGGAATGATGGGCGCCGACCGCGTGCACCGCAAGACGGTGCTGCGCAACGGCAAGCCGGTGCACCTGAACGACCCGACGCAGGCGCTGGAGAACGGCATCGGCCTGCTGCCCGAAAGCCGCAAGGTCGAGGGGCTGATCACCGACTTCACGATCCGCTTCAACATCTCGATGAACAACCTGGGCAAGCACAAGAGCGCCGGGCTCGTGAGCCAGAAGTCGGAGAAGCAGTCGGCCGCCGAACTCTCGAAGCGTGTGGGCGTGAAGGCACCGAGCATCGAAACGCGCGTTGCCACGCTCTCGGGCGGCAACCAGCAAAAGGTGGTGATTGCGCGCTGGCTTGACCACGATTGCGGAGTGCTGATCTTCGATGAGCCCACGCGCGGCATCGACGTGGGCGCCAAGGCAGAGATCTACAGCCTGATGCGTGAGCTCACGCAGCAGGGCAAGGCCATCATCATGATTTCGAGCGAGCTGCCCGAGATCGTGGGCATGTGCGACCGCGTCGCTGTTTTTTCAGGCGGGTCCATCGTGGCCACGCTCGAGGGCGACTCCATCAACTCCGGCGACATCATGCGCCACGCAACGACAGGGGGCTCGCAATGAATGCAACCGCCATCCACCCCGCACCGCCCACGCCCGACGGCGGGCTCTTCACCCAGCTGCGCCGCTCCACGGCCTTTCTGCCGCTGGTCGGCCTGGTCGCGATCTCGGTCTTCATGATCGTTGCGACCGACAACTTTCTATCGTGGGGCAACCTGCAGAACATTGCGCTGCAGTCGTCGATCAACGCGATCATCGCCGTGGGCATGACCGCCGCCATCCTCACCGGCGGCATCGATCTTTCGGTCGGTGCGGTGGTGGCGCTCTCAGGCACGCTGGCCTCAGGAATGATGGTGCAGTTCGGCCTGCCGCCGATGCTCGCGGTGCCGCTCGGGCTGGCCGTGGGCGTGGTGATCGGCCTCTTCAACGGCTATTGCGTGGCCTACCTTCGCATGCCGCCGATCATCGTGACGCTGGCCACCATGGGCATTGCACGCGGCATCGCACTCATCTACACCGGCGGCTACCCGATCGACGGGTTGCCCGAGTCGTTCGCCTTTCTGGGCGGCGGCGTGCTGGCAGGCATCAAGGTGCCGATTCTCATCATGCTGGCCACCTACCTGGTTGCCTATGTGCTGCTCAACATGGCGCCGTTCGGCCGGTATGTGTATGCCATTGGCGGCAATGAGGAGGCGACGCGGCTCTCGGGCGTGCGCGTGTCGCGCTACAAGCTGCTGGTGTATGCGCTGAGCGGTTTCACCGCAGCCGTGGCCGGCATCGTGCAGGCGGCGCGCGTCACGAGCGGGCAGCCGGGCGTCGGCGTGGGCTTCGAGCTCGACGCCATTGCAGCGGTGGTGATGGGCGGCACGTCCATCGGCGGCGGGCGCGGCGCCATCGTGGGCACGCTGGTCGGTGCGCTCTTGCTGGGCGTGCTGAACAACGGTCTCAACATGATCGGCGTGTCGCCGTACCTGCAACTGATCATCAAGGGCGGCATTGTTTTGCTCGCGATCTTCATCAGCCGGGAAGCCAAGCGCTGACTCCTTCGTCTTGCTCCTTCCCCTTCCGGGGGAAGGTTGGGATTGGGGGCAGGCAGGGCGTGCCCATTGGTGACGCTGCTTGCCCCCACCCCTGCCCTCCCCCGGAAGGGGAGGGAGAAAAACCAAATCCAACACAACCTCTGACCACAAGGAACCCATGTCGTACCAAAAACTCCAGCCCGGTGCATCGGGCGCCATCGGTGCACTCGCCGCCATGCAGGCCGTCGTCTGCCATGGCCCGAAGGACTACCGGCTCGAAACCGTCGACGTGCCCGCCATCGGCCCGAACGAGCTGCTGATCTCCATCGCGGCCTGCGGCATCTGCGCGTCCGACTGCAAATGCCATTCGGGCGCAAAGATGTTCTGGGGCGGCGACGGGCAGCCCTCGTGGGTCAAGGCGCCCGTGGTTCCAGGCCATGAATTCTTCGGCTATGTGGAGGCGCTCGGCGAAGGCGCAGGCGAGCACTTCGGCGTGGAGAAGGGCGACCGCGTGATCGCCGAGCAGATCGTGCCTTGCGACAAGTGCCGCTTCTGCACCTCGGGCAAGTACTGGATGTGCGAGGTGCACAACATCTTCGGCTTCCAGCGCATCGTGGCCGACGGCGGCATGGCCGACTACATGCGCCTGCCGCCAACCTCGCGCGTGCACAAGATTCCCGACGGCATTTCGCTGGAAGACGCAGCCATCATCGAGCCGCTCTCGTGCGCGATCCACACGGTGAACCGCGGCGACATCCAGCTCGACGACGTGGTGGTGATCGCAGGCGCCGGCCCGCTCGGGCTGATGATGGTGCAGGCGGCGGCACTCAAGACGCCGAAGAAGCTGATCGTGATCGACCTGGTGCCCGAACGGCTCGCGCTCGCGAAGCAGTTCGGCGCCGACGTGACGATCAACCCGAAGACCGAGAACGCCGATGCGGTCGTCAAGGGCCTGACCGAGGGCTACGGCTGCGATGTCTACATCGAGACCACGGGCGCGCCCATCGGCGTGACGCAGGGGCTGGACATGATCCGCAAGCTCGGCCGTTTTGTCGAGTTCAGCGTGTTCGGCTCGGAGACGAGCGCCGACTGGTCGATCATCGGCGACCGCAAGGAGCTCGACGTGCGCGGCGCGCACCTGGGGCCCTACTGCTACCCGATTGCCATCGACCTGCTGGCGCGCGGGCTCGTCACCTCGAAGGGCATCGTGACGCACGACTTTCCATTGACCGAGTGGGAGCGCGCCTTCAAACTGGCCAACTCCCTCGATTCGATCAAGGTGCTGCTCAAGCCGCAGCCCAGGTCCTGAAAGACGGTGTTGCCATGAAGTACGTGATCGGCGTCGACATCGGCACGCAGAGCACCAAGTGCCTGCTGGTGGGCATCGACGGCAAGGTGCTTTCGCAAAGCAGCGTGGCCTACCAGCCGGAGACGCCGAAGCCGTTGTGGGCCCAGCAAGACTGCGAAGTGTGGTTCGATGCGGTCTGCGAGAGCGTGCGCGCCTGCGTCGCGAAGAGCGGCATCGCGCCAGCCGATATTGTCGCGATGTGCGTGAGCAGCCTCTACGGCGGCGCGGGCATCCCGGTCGATGAGGCGATGCAGCCGCTGCACCCGTGCCTGATCTGGATGGACCGCCGCGCCACCGCAGAAGTCGATGCGGTGAACGCGACCGTCGATGTGGCGCGGCTGCAAGCGATTACCGGCAACGGCATCGACAGCTACTACGGCTTCACCAAGATGCTGTGGATTCGCGAGCACCTGCCCGAGGTGTGGGCGAAAACACGCTACTTCCTGCCGCCCAACAGCTATGTCAACTGGCGGCTCACGGGTGAACTTGCGGTCGACTACAGCTCGGCCGGCAACATCGGCGGCGTGTACGACGCGGCGCAGCGCAGCTGGTCGGAAGAAGCGCTCGGCATGCTCGGCATTCCGGCGCGCATGATGCCGCCGCGCCTGGTCGAATCGAGCGACGTGGTCGGTGGCCTGAACGCCAAATGGGCCGCCAAGCTGGGCCTTGCCGAAGGCATGCCGCTCATGGCCGGCGGCGTGGATGCGGCCGTGGCCACCTTCTGCGCCGGCGTCACCGGCAGCGGCGACCACGTCGCGATGATCGGCACCAGCATGTGCTGGGGCTTCGTGAGCCCCACGGTGGATGCGCGCCACAAGCTCATCACCATGCCTCATGTGTACCGCGGCGCAGACCGCAGCTACGTGTTCGGCGGCGCCATCACCGCGGGCGCAGCCGTCACGTGGTTTCGCGAGACCTTCTGCCAGGCCGAAATGGCCGAGGCCGCGCGCACGGGCGAGGACGCGCATGCGCTGATCGAGCGCAAGGCGGTCGACGTGCCGCCGGGTGCGGAGGGCCTGGTCTTCCTGCCCTACATGATGGGCGAGCGCAGCCCCATCTGGGACGCGCAAGCCAAGGGCGCATTCATCGGCCTCTCCCTCGCGCACAGCCGCGCGCACCTGTACCGCGCGGTGCTCGAGGGCGTGAGCTTCGCGCTGCAGCACAACATCGAGGCCGGCCGGCAAAGCGAACAACCGCTGGACGACCGACTGATCGTGGTCGGTGGCGCCGCGCATTCGGACCTCTGGATGCAAATCGTGGCGGACATCACGGGCTACCCGGTGTTCACCATCGAGGAAGAAGTCGAGGCGGCTCTCGGCGCTGCAATGCTCGCGGCGCTTGGTGCGGGTCTGGTGGATGCCGCGGCTGCGGAGCGCGGCTGGGTCACGCTGGTGGAACGCGCGCGGCCGCAACCTGAAGTGCAGGCGATCTATCGCAGGCGCTTCGATATCTACAAATCTCTTTATCCCGCATTGCGTGACGCGATGCACGGGCTGAAATGAATTCTTGTCGTGCGGTTCGCGGTGCTGGAAGGCATTCTTGGTGCGCACCCGCCGACGGGGTACCTTTCTCCGCGAATGTCCCCCGGCCTGCGGCCTCCTCCTTTATTTCGCTGCG